>NZ_CP179214.1:1633750-1975000 GCF_051201695.1 Tenacibaculum sp. nBUS_03
ATATTGAACTTGTCACCATTAATATTTTTGTATTCATAGTTTTAGTTTATTATAGGTCTTTTAAAACAAAATTTTGTTACAATTAACATCAAAATTTATTAGTAAATCCAGAAGTTTTTTGCATTACACACAACGTATTTGTGTATGGTTAGTTGCGTAATTTTAGCGTAAAAATAATTAAAATACATGATATTAATTGTCTGCGAGATTTTTCCGAAGGAATAAATCCGAAAGCAATTAATTATACATTTTGTTGGCAACAGTTTTTTTTAATTCCTTCTAATTAATGTTCTAGATTTTTCATGATTAGGAAAGTTGTTTTTAAGATTTAAAAATCCATCAATTTGCTCAATCCAATTTTTTTCGTTTGAATATCCAGGAATATTTTTTGTAATAGATAACTTAGAGAAAGTCTTAGCTAAAACATCCTTATTAATTTTTAAAGACCTCAATTGATCTGGTAGAATGTCCAGAGTGCAAAAAAGAGAAAAACACAGATTATATAAATCTTTAAAGTCTACAGAGTTTGGTAATTCTGAAACTAGATAATCATATAGCTTTTCAGTACTGTTGATTTCCAATTCAGTTTGACCTCGTTCAATTGTTTCCTTTACAGTAAGTTTTTTTAGAAAAGTTACTTTCCGATTTTTCCTTTTATGACTCATTTTTTATATTGTTGCCAACGTGTTTGTGTATGATTAGTGGTGTGTTTAAGCACTAAATTTAGTAAATAAATCATAGATATAAAGTCCGCGAGGACTTTCGTAAATAGGCTAAAACCAAGCAATTAATTATACACGGTGTTGCCCATAGTGCTACTCTGCCTTTTCTTCTATAACTCCAATACTTTTCCTAAATTCATACTCCAGTTTATTCATTAATTTAGGAACTTCATCTTTGACTTTGTCATTTGCTTTCTTAGCCATTCCGTAAGTCATTTCAGAAGGTGGCAAACCCCATAAATGTCGGAATGAATACTCAGAGTGGCTTTCTTTAAGTTCATCTTGAATTTCTTGTATTAATTTACAAATATTTGGTGTGAAATATATTTTGTTAAATTGATAGAATTTGAAAAAATTATTACCTAATTCTCCAGTTTTATTAATTCTTTCAAGCTCTTCACTTTCTATTGTTTCTTGATCTTTTCCAGTTACCATTCGCATACGGGCTGTCATGTCTAACATTGAATTATGCAATTCCACCAATTTTTGATAAAGCTCTAAAATTATCTGACTTCTATTTGAATGGAGTAAATTTTGTCTTGTACTGATAAGGTTCAAGTCAGATTTGTAGGTTTCCATTTCCTTATCAAACCCTAATTTCGCTATTCTATTTTGCGATTCCAATTCCGTTTTGAACTTTTCTAAATCTTTATTCAAAACTTGTTCAATAATTCTTTTAGCTATGTAACCAACCAATCCAGTGATTGCAATTGTTATTCCGGAGTATATTCCGATATATTTTAAAATTTCTTCCATTCAGTTTGGTTTTTGGGCATTATGGGCAACGGTTTGTGTATGGTTAGTTGCGTGTTTAAATGTACAATTTTTTTAGCTAAACAATAGCTTTATAAAAAATCACTTACCTTTGATTTAGCAAGAAATAGCAATTAACTATACGCTTTGTTACCACACGTATTTTAATTCAGTCCTATTAGTTTTTTCGTGAAATATGATTTTCAATATTTTATCATCTAATGGCATATATAGAAATTCAATTTTCTTTTCAATAACTTCGTATTCAAATCCACCTTTAGCTTGTCCATCTCGTATTTCGCAGAGCAATTCCTCACAATTTTCCAAGGAGTCACAGTTTTTTCGAATTTTTGATACTGCAATGGAATAAATATTCGGACTCATAGCGCTTCTACAAATTTCATTTATGTGATTTTCAACATTGTCTTTTTTGAGTAATATTCCTGTTTCGCCTAAAGTTCCTAGATATATATCATTTTCGTCCTTTTTAGAAATCTCAAATATTATATCTCTACTCAATTTGCCTTTATTTTCCTTACGCACATTAAATCCACCACAACAAGTATTGTATTCAAACGAAAATTTACTAGCTTCTGATATATTACAAATTATTAAATCATATTTTGAATTCGAACTATTACGAAAGAGAATGGTGTCAATCTTTTTTTCATTAGGAATAACTTTAATTGGTTTAGATCCGAAAAATAGTTTTTTTCCGTTTATAATCCATTCCATTTCCAGAGCCTTTTTATAAACTATCTCATTATTTCCAGTTCTTTTTTTTAGGCTTGTAGTATCAGCTCTAAATTCAGCTATTTGACTAAACAACGAAATTGAAAATAGTAGATTGAATATTATTAAAAGGCTTTTTTTCATATGTGTGGTAACGTGTTTGTATATGGTTTGTTGCGTGTTGTAAGCAACTAATTTAGTAAATAATTACCGACCAAGAAAGTCCGCGAGGACTTTCGTAAGTAGGCGAGAAGCCAGCAATAAATTATATACGGTGTTGGGCAATCGTACTTTACTCCGTTAGTCCTTTCCAATGTAATTTATCTTTTTCCTCTATGTGAACTAATAAATCATTAATTGCATCTTCTATTTGCAATATTTTATCATCGTGTTGTTGTACTTTTTCAAATTGATTTTGATGTGAAAACCAATGAAGTAATTTTGTTCCGTAATAAGGTTTGTCTTCGGGTTTAAATATTGCTGAAACTCTTTTATCAACTTCTAGTTCAGTTGGATATTTCATAAGTGTATATAATTCTAAAAATCTCCTTAAAGCATTAGGTAATATTAATAGATGTGGAAAATCTTCTTTATTTTCAAGGTTATTAAATTCATTAAGAATATTAAATAAGCCTACATATTCAGATTTATGTTGACTGAACATTTTAGGAAGTTTCTCAATTGTAGAACAATTTAATTTATTCCTTTTGATTAAGTAAAGTGGTCTATTAACTTCTTTTTTAGTTTTACTAAATATGCCAGAATCATACATAACAGAAAAAAACTCAAAATTATGAGTAGAAATAAATAACTGAAGATAATCTTTCTCTTCTTTTTTGAAAAAGTTTTGAAGCAATGACCTTACTTGGAAAATATGATTACTATCTAAGCTAGAAATAGGGTCGTCAATAAATATAATTGTATTAGGTAATTTTGGCGGCTCATCATTTCTTAATGACTTTAATTGAGTCAAAAAATAAGCAAATGCAATAGCTGATTTTTCTCCTTCACTTAAATTATTTGCTGTGTGCCCACTTCTTTCAAGAGTAAATTTATCATTTCGTATTTCAATTTTTATATCGTTACGATGTAAAAGAATTTCCAAAATAGCATTTAACTCTTCTTGACCTTTTACTGTACTTTTTAATTTTGTTTCAAGGTCTAATTTATCAGCTTTGTTAGTTGCTAGTTTTGTATTTATATTATTTACAATTGTTTCAGATTCATTTTTTTTAATTTCATTACTAATATAATCTTCCGTTTCTAAATATTTTGCAACGTAATGATTAAGTATTTTTTCCAATGCTTTTTTCTTATTGTCGTCGAACTTGTCTAACCATATATTATGTGCTTTCACAGCAGTTTTAATGGTTTCAAAATCATCGTGAAAACTAATAATTTCAGTTTCTGTAGCATTTATATTGTTAAAATAATTTTCAGATTTTCGTTTTAAATCTTTTTCTAAGATTTTAAGTTGAGTTTTATAAACATTTACTTTTTTATTGTAATTATTTACTGCGTTTTGATAGTCAACTTGAAAGCTATTTCCTAGATTTTTTTTGTCTGGAAATGCTATCTTCAATTTTTCTTTTTCTAGTTCAATTTTTTCTAAAGAATTTGAAATTGCATCTTGTATATCTTTAAGCTTTTTAGAATAATAAGAGTTCAAATTATTAATTCTATTTTCTGGTAAAGTTTTTGTACAAAATTTACAGTTTTCTTCTTTTTCGTGTAGTTTAATTCCAGTTTGAACCCAATCAAATAAAGTCTTGTCGTTTTCTAATTCTGGAAAAGGAATTGATTTTGGTGCTGTGTCTTCTAAAATAATCTTTACATCACTGATAAGTGTTTCAAGGCTTTCTACAAAACTATAATCTTCTTTTTGTGATATAAAAGTATTTTCTGAAATAGCTTCATTCTTTGTGTTATCTCTGATAACGTCAGTTAGAATATATTTAGAAGTATCGTTTTTAACTTTATTTGTAATTTTTTGTATTACAGCTTTGTTTAATTTGTTTTGGTCAAGTTTATTGTCAAGATAGTTTTCTCTAATTTCCTTTGCTTTAGCTGAAAACTTACCACTTGTTTTATTATAATTTTTGAATTCATTTATTATTTTTAGATAACGATTATCTCGAATATTTTCTAATTGAGATTTCTTTTTATCTAATGTTTTGATTTTTTTATCCAACTCTCCTGAAGGGTCTCCAAGATAAAATGATATTGGTTGAATTTCTGAATTAGGTATATCGAAAGTGAAGATTCTTTTTACATATTCAGAATTAAACACTTTAATTTCATATGGAAGACTCTCTAAGCTATTTTGGTTATGAGTTGTTAATACATTATCTTTTTCGGTAGAAATGTCAAATTCAGAACCTGAAAAATATTTGTCCTTATTTTTAAGTTCTAAATTTTGAAAAAGTTTAGAAAGTGTTGTTTTTCCAGAATAATTCCAACCATAAATTAAATTCTCTTTTTTGAATTTATCCAATTGATTCCAAACAAAGTTCTGATAAATTCCGAAATTTTTGAGTTTGTTGATTTTTACTATCACTTGAAATAATTTGTTTGATGATGATGGTTGTTCCGTATGTTGCCCAACGGTCTTGTGTATGAAACGTAGCATGTAAAAATACACTAACTTTTCGGATTAACACAGAGCCGAATTTTTATATTTTGTTTTTAATTTATCTCTTTTTAAAAGCCAAATTAAAAATTTGGCGGACTTTCTAAATATACACAAACCTTTCAGTTTTGCGCTTATTAGCTATGTTTTATACACCGTGTTGCCAACAGTGTTTTTTTGTTTTTATGCAATTCCTCCAGAAAAGTATTCTGTTATTTTCCACTTTCCATTAACTCTTTTAATTTCAATATTACTGTCCCAAGCACAACCATCTCCGCAAATAAAGTCAAAACGTAAATAACCTTTCGTGAAATTTCTATTAAAAACTATTCTTGAAATGAATAAATAGCCAAATTCATTTTTTTTAGTATCAAAGTTTTCCAATACATCAATCTTCTCTCTTGTTATTAATTCAATATTTAATTTTTCATTCTTAATAGAATTATTCAATTCTCGAGTTTTAATTTTTCCTTTTTTTAAGTCAATGAAAATTTTTTTCTCAAACTCATATTGCCTTAAGTCTTTCTCAAATTTATTTTTATTTTTTTCAATTCTCTCCTTTGAATAATCAATTCCATTCGCACCAATATCATATCCAGTTGGTTTTATTGTATAAGCTGTTATTGTATCTAATGTTGATAAAACATAAAGTTTTAGCTTTTCTTTTCGGAATTCATTTAGCTCTTTCATTTCCTCAAATTTTGTCATTTCAAGAATTATATCATTAATGGCTTCATTCTCCATTTTTATATATTTCTCGCTTTCATAATTTTGACAACTTGAAAAGGAAAATATTATTAAGACTGCTATTATTAGGAATCTAGTCATTTTCATAGTATCAATTTTGCATTGTTGGCAACGTTTCGGCTAAGCTGCGTTTTAATGCAGTTTAGGTTTTGTTGTGTATAGTTTTTATTTCGGTTAAATATAAACCTCTCATACTTATTCTTTTATTAAGTTTAATTTCAGCTTCATATCCTCCTCCAGGAAAACCATAAATCGCATATTGATTATAATGTTGATTTTTAAATTTGAAATTATCCCAATATATAGGTTCAGTTAAAATTTTATTCCATTTTTCATCCCTAGCTTTTATAATATAAGTATCCCAAAACATATCCATCCATTCACAATTTATAAGTTCTCCTATAATTATACCCTTATATTCAATGTGCCAGCCATATTCTCTTCCCCAATTGGATTTTTTAAGTTCTTTTTTATCTTTATATTTTTTTATCCATTTCCTCATCACCACTTTATTTCTGGGAATTATACACAACGTTTAAGGATATGAAAAGTTGCGAATTTTAGTTCGGAAGTTTTCATAGCTTTTTTAAGTATCAAATTTAGTAAAATATTTGAAACCAGTAAGAATGTAGCAATTTTTTATATGCTTTGTTACCCTTTTTAGTGCTACACAAACCAAATGTAAAAACTGAAGCTATACTAGATACTCCTAAAACCAACCGAGGCAGAACGCTAGCCTTAACTATATAAACAGAAAACACCTTTAATTTTAAACAATCAAACATGGAAGATATACTAAACCATAAAGCGTTTAGGTTGGTACATAGTTTTAAGCACCAACACCTTTTTTGGAATAAGAACGAGGCAGAACGCAAGCCTATAATTTTTTAATTACAAACTACATATTCAATATTTTCAACATATTTTTAAATGGACAGAGAACACTTTGGCGTTTAGTTCCCAAAAAAGGATATTAATTTAATAATTTGCTAAATAAACGATATTTTTAAAATACTTTCTTGAGCTTTTTAGTAATCTCAAATTTCATTCAGCACTATTAATGGTAACGGTCTCGGCTATGATTTCGTTGTGGAATCATCCACAGGATTATTCCACTGAAAAATCAACCATTGATTTATACTTATACTTTGGTGTGGCACAAAACCACAATGAATTATAGCCATTGTTGTGTACAGTTTTTTAATGATGTATAGGTTCTTTATCCATTATATGAAACATTAGACTTGGTTTTCGTCCTTCATATAAAAATAGATTAGTTGAGTCCCTAATTCCACCAAAAATTTTGTCTAATTCGGCTTTCCTAATTGAATCAGCTGGTTTTTTAAATCCGTATGATATAAAAATCCATTTGTCCTCATTAAATTCCACTCTTTCTATTCGTTTCAATTCTGAATTTGTGACTTCAAAAATTATTTGATGTTTTCCTTTAGTCAGTTTTTTGTTTTCGATGTATTGTAAATCAGGTGCAATATTTGTGTATTTGGCATCTTGGTCAAATATTGTGTCATTATCCACGATTAATCGCAAAGGAATTTTAGATTGGTCTCTGCTTCCATTTGAGATATAAAAAAATCCGTCCACTTTTGAATCGCAACTAAATAGTAAGATTAGGAATGTAAAAGTTAGTAGATTTTTCATTTTTTTAAATTGTACACAACGTTTTGGCTAAGCTGCGTTTTAATGCAGTTTAGGTTTTGTTATGTGTTTTTTTATCTCGTTTAAATCATTTATTTCATAATCTTTTGAAATGAGAGTTTTACGATTAATTTTTAAATAATTCCATTTCATTTTTCTCGCCCCAATAATATCTGATTTAAAAGAATCTCCTATCATCAATATTTCACTTGGTCTATGATTTGTAATTATTTCTATCTCTTTAAAAACCTCATTATCTGGCTTTAAAAAGCCATAATCACAGGAGAAAATCATTTTCTCAAAATATTGATCTAGATTATACGAAAAAACAGGTTTCTTGTATGGTGATGCCAAATTAGAAATCAAGAAAATTCGGAAGCTCTGTTTTAAATCTCGAAGTACATTTATAACCTCTGTATAAATAATAACAGATTCCAACTCATTTATCAAATCATTTTGTTTCTCATCAAATAAATATGAAAACTCAATAGGTAAAATATTTCTTAGTTTATTTATATCATTTTTCATTACCAATTGAAGGTATGACGAAGCATCAAGTCCGAAACCGTCTTGAGAATTTTTAAACAATTTCAAAAAGAAATGATTTGATTTTTTTATCTCAATCAGTGTATTATATAAATCAAAAACTATTGTTTTAATATTATTCATTTCTAATTACACATAACGGTTTGGCTAAGCTGCGTTTTAATGCAGTTTAGGTGGTGTTGTAGTGAGTTTGATTCTTGTAATTCTTCTGTTTTGAACAATTAAATCTTGGAAGGGATCCGAATCAATTGGCAAATAACTATGATTATATAGTTTAGCCTCCAGATCATTTCGTTCATTTATTATTATTTTCGACTCTTTAGTCATTTTATAGTTAGATTTTTCAATTTTCTTCAAATGATCTTCGGGCCAAAAAAAATTAAATCTGTCAAAATAATGTTCTAAGTCTCCACTCCATAACCAATCACCATCTGTTTTTATAGTTTCAAAATGTGTTATCAAATCTTTTGAAAAGATGCATTCGGTTTGGTCGAGTAAAATACTTTCAAAATCACAATTATTTAAATAGTCTAAATAGAGTTTTTTTTTCTCTATTGCGATGTTAGACTTATTACAATCGAACAAGTATTGGTCAGTAATCTCATAAAGAATTACTTCATCATCTTTAATATTTAGTATCTTTCTCATTCAAAACTCATTTTTTGAATTCACTACAACGTCTTGGCTAAGCTGCGTTTTAATGCAGTTTAGGTGGTGTTGTGCATAGTTATTTTTCAAGTTTTCTTTCAAATTTTTCTAGCGTAATTTCTTTTCGCCACCAAGAATATTCTCCGTAAGCTATTTTTTTTTCGTAATCCACTTCTAGGTAATCATTCCAACAAGAGAAAAAATCGTAATCTCCGTTTTGTTCATCACCCGAATCGCTTTCTATTTTGGAAGGTGCAATTAAATAGTACTTTCCGACTTCAAATTCCGCAATGTATGGTCGGCACAAAACTCCATTATCTCCCCAAATCTTAAATCTTTTTCGTGATTCAGAACCTTTATATTTTTTGATCACTTCGACAGACATTGAATAAGGCATTTTTCCATTATAGTCATGGATTTCGTTTTCTAAAAAGTCAGAATATTCAATTACTTTGATTAGAGCAACAAATTCCTGATTATCTGAAATCGCACCGAATCTACAATTCCAATTACACTCGCAAGAGCAAGCAAAAAATTTCATTGAAATCAGAAGTAGAAATATTATCAGAATTCGTTTTTTCATAATTATGTACAACGGTTAGTATATGGCATTTAGGGCAGTAGAAAGCACTATACTTTCGAGTTTGCACTGAGCCAAAGCGTTGTATTTTGTTTTTAAATTAATCATTCATAAATACCAAATCAACGATTTGGCGGTGTTGGTAAATAGGACTGAACTTTCGTTAACCACAGAACGCCCTATTTGCTATATACAGTGTTACCCACTTTTTTCTTTTTATCGATAACAAATCAATTTTATTCTGTCCTCGTCTGTATCAAGCGCAAATTGTCCGACACTTTCTATTAATCCTTGAATCTTTGTTATGTTTTGTTCCTTTGAAGGCTCAGTTCCGACAATTTTTGGAAAAATTAGATATTCAATTTCTTTGAAGGTCAACCAACCTCCAAGCGAATTATGTCCCTCAAATCCGTTTTGCCAATAATCAAATCCGTAAGTTGTGTCTTCTTCAAGAAAAAGTTCGCCTATCTGTTCGTTTTGAACTTTTTTAAATTCAATTTTTTCAATCCATTTTGAACCGTCAACAAGGCAATCTATCAAACGGACCCACTTTGAGTTAGACATAAGATGCTCTGAGAATCGAACTATTGATTTTTCAATCTCTCGATCAATTTGCTGGTCATATCTTTTTGCTTTTTTCGTTCTCATTTTAATTGTGGGTAACGTATTTGTGTATGGTTAGTTGCGTGGTTAAGCGACTAAATTAGCAAACTTTCCCGAACCCGTGAAAATTCCGCAGGAATTTTCGTAAGTCGGCAGTGACCAAGCAATTAATTATATACGGTGTTACCATACGTTTTTTTATTCCGTTTTTTTCAATTTAGATTTTTTTACAACAATTGTATTTCCCCAAATATCTCCTAATCGTTGATTTCTATCTGTGTTTTTTATTGTTACAATTCCGATTAGTCCAAAAAAGAACATATCAATTGGGTCAAGTAAATGTCTTTTCAAGGATTGTCCAAAAGTCAGTTTTTCTTCCGTTCCGCTAAAAGTTGAGTTATCAATTGATTTTCGGATTGATACAGGTTTTAGTCCGACTAAAGAATTTCCGAGTGTTGCTCCGAACCATTGCTCGATTCCAACAGTCATAATTCCCCAAAATAATACAGGAACAAGTGCTGGTAGTCCATTTACAGTATATCCACCTTCATTATTAGGTTTTCCAAATTTGTAAACATAAATGATAAAAAATGTACAAATGATTAAATAGTCAACAATTCCTGCTCCAATTCGGTTTCCGATATTTGATTCGGTTTTAATTTTAGTAGTCAAATTTGTTTCGTTCATCGGTTTTTCTCAAATGTATGGTAACGTTTTGGCTAAGCTGCGTTTTAATGCAGTTTAGGTTTTGTTAGCTATAGTTTTTTATCTGTTCAGTAATTAATTCAGCAAACTCCTTAATATCATCATTTTGATTTTGAGTATATTTTTCAAAAATCCCCTTGTCTTTTACTATTTTAATTTTCATTTGCGAAATCAATTCATTATATTTTTTATCATCAGTTTTATCCTTCGCACAAGAAGCAAACCCAAGCATAATATCTAATAATTCAACTTTTAATTTCTCATTACATCCAATTAAGCGATTTCTTATTATTTCATAAGCAGGTAATGATGCTGAAGAAATATATGCGTGTTGATGACATAAAGAACACCATAATTGATGTGTCGCCTCTAAAGCTATTTTAATGTCCTCACAATAAATACTTTTCAAATAATTCGGAATAGTTCTATGAGCGTTTCCATACGCAGTTTCAAAATTTTCCCAATCAATATCGTTAATCTGCTTTAAAATCTGTTCGTCAATTTCTTTTTCGCAAATAATTGGTGTAAGAATTTCAGATTTACTTTCAGATTTTTCAGTATTTCTCTTGAAGATTTTGAAAATAGACATCTGCTTTGTTCTTAAATTATAGCTAACTCCTTATATAAAGAATAAATTTCTCGTTTATCCGATTATTCTTCCGGATAAAAGGAACTTTTGTTCCTCTTTATCTTTATTTGTTAAGGTGCTTTTTTTCACAAATATAACTTTTACAATTAATTATTTAAAGACAACAACAATCTTTTATTCCTTTTTATACAAATCAAAAAGTTGTTGTTATCCTCAAATTTTACTTACCACAATTATGTCAAAGAACGTTTTACCGTTTTTAAGGTATCGGAGAACTTACCGTTTTATTTTATTCTGATTTTTTACATTTTATATAAATTGTTATTCATCGATAGAATTTGTTCTTTTATCAAAAAAAAAATTAATTAATCAGATCTTAAATTATATTTATTATCAGTTTTAAAAATTTAATTTTAAGACGTCCCCTCACAAAAGATTTCAAATCCATTAACTAATCTCATAATGGTTTTGAAATCTTTTTTCACACAATAAAAACAGATTATATTAATTGCTTTGTTTGCTATAAATTTAATTTGATAAATTATCTTCAATTATTGAAAATAAATTCCCCTATGTTCCTCTTTTCTTTTTAAAAACAGACCGATGTTGAACTTTATTTTTAACCACTTCTAATCTTATTTCTAATGCTATTTTAGTGGTTTACCCTATTAGAGTAATGGTTAATACTTATTTAAAATTAATGGTTAGTACCATAACAACTTTAAGTGTTCTACTTATTTTAAGTATCTTTTTGTTTTACAATATTTGCATTGTATTTATTCTGTGTATTAACAAAACTTCTTCATAATTTTTTAACTTAACACACGTTAAAAGAGTTAATACACAGTTTTTCTTATTTAGGATTTGTAGGGACTCTTAAATATAACTCTTAGTTAGCTAGTCTTAATAGTCTAGCTAACTTATTTATTCAAATTTCTTAAGGTTTATTGATTTTTAGATACCCTTAAACTCCCTTAATAATATAAGTATTCAAAAATCAACAAATAGTATTGCTGCCATCACTAATCCTTATGATCAATCTTTGTTTAATTGATATTTGATAAAAGTTAAGTTTTACGTACAATTTTTAGGGTTAAATCAATTAAGGTTGTTCTATCAACTCATAAAATGTTTTTGAGGGAAAAAAATTTATGAATTAATTAAAGTTAAGCTCCTTCGGGAGCTTTTTTTATTCCTCTTTTACTTCCGCTTTTCTTAATTTTATTTCTTTACTTTTTGTTTTTTAATCAATACCTTATTTACTATTCATCTATACTTTCGTTCATGTAGTCTAATTCTTAAATTTTTTCTTTACTTCTTGAATTATATTTATTGTATAGTTTAGAATTTGATTTTTCATTTTTAGTAAATAGTTTGGTTAGTTAGAGGAAAAGAAGAAGTATTCCGTGGGGGACTTTTTCTTTTCTTTTTTACTAGTATTAGCTTATAATTTCAACTTTTGCTGTTTTTGTTGATCAACATTTACATTCAATTGGCAATTTTTATTAAATATTAGTAAAAGTGTTTTTTACCACCTAAAACCTTAAAACTACTTGTTTTCACTTACCAAAATAAGTGTTTATACTTACACTTAAATCAGCATACAGCGCATTGTTTTTACGACTTAAAAATTGTTATTTAGTAAAACCTTATTGAATTATAATTAATATACTGCGCATTAACATATTTTCAACCCTTCTAAAAAACAACATATATATATTGATTGCGCAGTTTTAGTCTACTACTTTTTTTCACCTCCTTTTAAGCTTTAGACTTATTACGGCAATGGTTTTTCCGTAATTATAACTCAGTGTTTTTGCTTATTTCACACCTTAAAATTTCTTTCAATATTTGCAACTCATAAACAATAATAATTAGAATTTTTAGAAGGGTTTTAAAACATTGTTTCAAGAAGAAGGAGCTGTATAGCTCCTTTTTTTATTTCCAAAATTACAACCTTGATTATTGTATCCTTTTTGTATATTAGATAGTATTCTGTAAAACTCTCTATTAATTTCTATAACACAGATTATTTAATTCACTGTTTAAAGGAAGAGAACTATATCTAGCACTTTCAATGTAATTTTTTTAGGGTCAAATCAATTAAGGTTGTTCTATCAACTCATAAAATGTTTTTGAGGGAAAAAAATTTATGAATTAATTAAAGTTAAGCTCCTAGCTTTTTTTATTCTTCTTTTACTTCCGCTTTTCTTAATTTTATTTCTTTACTTTTTGTTTTTTAATCAATACCTTATTTACTATTCATCTATACTTTCGTTCATGTAGTCTAATTCTTAAATTTTTTCTTTACTTCTTGAATTATATTTATTGTATAGTTTAGAATTTGATTTTTCATTTTTAGTAAATAGTTTGGTTAGTTAGAGGAAAAGAAGAAGTATTCCATTGGGGACTTTTTCTTTTCTTTTTTACTAGTATTAGTTTATAATTTCAACTTTTGCTGTTTTTGTTGATAAACATTCACATTCAATTTGCAGTTTTTATTAAATATTGGCAAAAGTGTTTTTTACCACCTAAAACCTTAAAACTACTTGTTTTCACTTACCAAAATAAGTGTTTATACCTACACTCAAATAAGCTTATAGCGCATTGTTTTTACGACTTAAAAATTGTTATTTAGTAAAACCTTATTAGATATTAATTAATACACTGCGCATTAACATATTTTCAACCCTTCTAAAAAACAACATATATATATTGATTGCGCAGTTTTAATCTACTACTTTTTTTTACCTCCTTTTAAGCTTTAGACTTATTACAGCAATGGTTTTTCCGTAATTACAACTCAGTGTTTTTGCTTATTTCACACCTTAAAATTTCTTTCAATATTTGCAACTCATAAACAATAACAATTAGAATTTTTAGAAGGGTTTTAAAACATTGTTTCAAGAAGAAGGAGCTGTATAGCTCCTTTTTTTATTTCCAAAATTACAACCTTGATTATTGTATCCTTTTTGTATATAAGATAGTATTCTGTAAAACTCTCTATTAATTTTTATAACACAGATTATTTAATTCACTGTTTAAAGGAAGAGAACTATATCTAGCACTTTCAATGTAATTTTTTTAGGGTTAAATCAATTAAGGTTGTTCTATCAACTCATAAAATGTTTTTGAGGGAAAAGAATTTATGAATTAATTAAAGTTAAGCTCCTTCGGGAGCTTTTTTTATTCTTCTTTTACTTCCGTTTTTCTTAATTTTATTTCTTTACTTTTTGTTTTTTAATCAATACCTTATTTACTATTCATCTATACTTTCGTTCATGTAGTCTAATTCTTAAATTTTTTCTTTACTTCTTGAATTATATTTATTGTATAGTTTAGAATTTGATTTTTCATTTTTAGTAAATAGTTTGGTTAGTTAGAGGAAAAGAAGAAGTATTCCGTGGGGGACTTTTTCTTTTCTTTTTTACTAGTATTAGTTTATAATTTCAACTTTTGCTGTTTTTGTTGATAAACATTCACATTCAATTTGCAATTTTTATTAAATATTGGCAAAAGTGTTTTTTACCACCTAAAACCTTCCAACTACTTGTTTTCACTTACCAAAATAAGTGTTTACACCTACACTCAAATCAGCTTACAGCGCATTGTTTTTAAGACTTAAAAATTGTTATTTAGTAAAACCTTATTGGATTATAATTAATACACTGCGCATTAACATATTTTCAACCCTTCTAAAAAACAACATATATATATTGATTGCGCAGTTTTAGTCTACTACTTTTTTTTACCTCCTTTTAAGCTTTAGACTTATTACGGTAATGGCTTTTCCGTAATTATAACTCAGTGTTTTTGCTTATTTCACACCTTAAAATTTCTTTCAATATTTGCAACTCATAAACAATAATAATTAGAATTTTTAGAAGGGTTTTAAAACATTGTTTCAAGAAGAAGGAGCTGTATAGCTCCTTTTTTTATTTCCAAAATTACAACCTTGATTATTGTATCCTTTTTATATATTAGATAGTATTCTGTAAAACTCTCTATTAATTTTTATAACACAGATTATTTAATTCACTGTTTAAAGGAAGAGAACTATATCTAGCACTTTCAATGTAATTTTTTTAGGGTTAAATCAATTAAGGTTGTTCTATCAACTCATAAAATGTTTTTGAGGGAAAAGAATTTATGAATTAATTAAAGTTAAGCTCCTTCGGGAGCTTTTATACTACTGTTTTTAAGAACTCCATTCATATTGGACATAAACATCATATTCTATTGGGATTAGTGTTGTTCCGTTGTAATAATAATCCAGCATGATTGTTACATGGGCTATTTGATAAACATGGTCGAAAGACTATTCTTCTATTTCGATTTTTTGAAATCCACGAAAATCAATATCATCTTTGAAGAAACCTATTATTTCATCTGTCTCTTCTTCTACATTCATCTTTCTACAGATTAAAAAGCTTCACATTTAAGGCAAGAGTATGCACGCTTGAGTATTTCGTTATCTAAAGCTTCTTTCATTGAACCGTGTTTTTTATCGGAAACACTTTCAAAAACCCCTCCGTTGCCATCTGTTTATTTAAATTTGTACGTTCTCATCATCATTTTACGTTTTTATTGCGTAACCCAATCGTTACTATTAACATCGAGTTTATAAAACTTTTATTATTTATTTTAGGCTGTTCATCTATTTCATAACCAACTCAAATATAGAGATTTCCGCTTATACTAAGAATTGATATGCTAATACACAAATATGAAGCATTCATGGTATTCTTTCATAATTCTAGTGATTAATCCCTGAATTTTGATTTGTTAAAAGGTATGTATGAGTAACAAGATTAAGTATAAATACTTGTTTTAAAAAAATCAGTGTTAATATCCTGTATAATATCTGAACTTTTATAAAATATTTGATTGAATAACTACTTTTCAACAAACGGTTACTATAAGAATCAGTGATGTATTCTAAGATAAATAAGTCGTTACACTAACTTATTATGTTAAAAAACATTAAACTTAATAGTCATTTATTTAACCTAACCAACGTTTTACATTATAAATTATTTAGCCCATGGCAAACATGACTCCAACAAACAGTTTTATTCAAACTTTAACAAAAACACCTCAAGAAGCAGGTGAATTAAGTGGTAATTTTTCAAGACTTAAAAACAGTAACGATGAAATTGTTACCGTATTAGGATATCCGCAAACGGTATCTAACGATTTAAACAAGTTATATGATACTTTAAAACTTACCAGCGACTTACTAAGCGTTGTAGATGTAATTCCTGAAGTAGGTGAAGCAGCAGAAGGACTTCAGTCTTCTATTAAAGTTTTAATGGAAGAAGTAGAACCAGCAAAAAATGCTGCCAGTAAGATAGCCGCTAAAACAACTCCACTACATAATAATTTAAAAAAATTAGATCCTATTTTTGATAAAGCTATTTTAGTTGCTAATCAAGTACAAGCCAAATCATCTAGTTTTTTAACAACTTTTAATCAAATAGTAGGATGTGTAAATAGCTTACCAGACGGTCAACCAAAAACAACCTCTGAAAACTATTTAAACCAGTTTTCTGTTAAAGCTGAACCTGGTGATAGTTATTTAAACCAAGCAATGACAGCTGCGAATAATGCTATTAATGGTTTTTACAACGAACTTAATGCTATTAAAGATGCCCTTAATCCATTATCAGAAATTATGAGTGGGATTAAAAGTGTATTAAGTGTATTAAAACCAATAATCTCTTTATTAAGTGAATTGAAAAATGATTTAATGTCTATTAAAATTCCAATTCCAATACCATACCCTCATATGGTAAGTTTATACGATATATTTAAAACATTAGGTGATTTTATTAGTTTGGCAATGAAACCAATTCAAAGTTTAGTAAACGAAATATTAAAAGCATTACATATTACTTTACCTTCAATTCCTGGTTTAGATCAATTATTACACATTAATATTAACATTCCGAGTATTCCAAACTTTGATAGTTTAATTGATGTAGTAGAAAAATATTATAATGAACTAAAGGCTGTTTTAGCTTTATTCAACTTAAATTGCCCTCCAAATAAAGGTCAAAAAGATTTTATTACGCAAACTAGTATAAAAGCTTAAAGCAAGTAATGGTCTTTTTAGATAAAAAAAAACAGAATGATAAAGGAAAAATAATTTTACTTTTTCCTTTATCAAATGTTTTAGGTCATTTATCAAGAACACTAGCTTTAGCTGAACAACTTTCCGAGGATAATTTTAAAGTTTATATAGCTGTTTCAGATTACTACAAAGATCTTTTTTATCTAATTGACCCTAGAATTACACTAATTTCCACATTAGAAATGTGTGCAGATTCAACAAAAAAATTTGGACAGATTTATTATGATAACCAGAATAATTTACAGGAAAAAGAAATTCTTGAAAATTCTACTCAATTAAAACCAAAGGAGCTAAAAAGGCGCTCTAAAATTTTAAAACAAATTTTAAAAAAGGATACAGAAATTATTGAGCAACTAAAGCCAGATGCTATAATTTTAGACTATCATTATCCACCTTTAATGGTTGAAGCTTTAAAGAAAACAGAAGTTTTTCTTTTATCAAATAAAATAGGTTATCCTTCTTTGTGTAATAGGATTTTTGGAGGATATCCATACCCTTTAAATACATATAAAAAATTGGTACCAAGTATAGCCTCTTTTGATAGCACTACTGATAATGAGAGTGATGATTGGTTATATTGTGGTATATTTTCTTGGAAAGGATGGCGAAAAATTGCCAGTAAAGTACCTAAGAATGATGTTTTTCTATTTTTTGGAAGTACGGGTTGTACGGAAAAGTTGACGCCTTGGTTAATTGAAAATTTATCAGATAGGTATAAGCTATCTTATTTGAGTACTGATAATCAAGATGGTCAGTTTATAAATTTAGACACTTACATTAATCAAACAAAATTAGTCATTTGTCACGGTGGTCACGGAACAGTATTGGAATGTATTCTTAAAAAGAAACCCATGCTAATTATACCCAATAATTTGGAACAGTTAGAAATTGGTAAAAGAGTGCAAACATTAAAATTAGGCGTACTTATTTCAAAGCCATATGATAAAATAACAATTAACGAGCTTACAACTTCCATTAATAGGTTATTAGGAGATAAAGTAATTAAACAACATTTAAGTTCATTTTCAGAGAAAATATCGAAAGAAAATGGAGTGGAAAAAGCTACAAATATTATTAAAAACAAATTAAACGGACGTTAACTCTTTACTCAACAATTAAGGTTTAATATAATAAAGAAACTATGTTTTATGAAATAAATGAAAATTTCCCTTTTTTACTAGAAATAGAAGAAAAATGGGAACTAATTTGGAATGAAATTCAAGTATTAGGCAAAAAAAACTTCACTGATTATGAACATAGTAAAGATGGAGGTTGGAAGTTAATGCTCTTGGTAATGATTGATCAATTTAATGAAGAGTATGAAAAGCAATGTCCCATTACTTTTGAATTACTCAGAAAAATTCCAAATATAACGTTTGCAGCAGTTTCTAAATTATCTGCTTTTTCGGTGATTCATCCTCATAAAGAATGGATTAAAGAAAATGATGAACTTTTATATAATAACGGGAATCTACATAGAACTCATTTAGGCTTAAAAATTCCAAAGGATGAGAAATCTTGTGCTATAAGAGTGGGCAAAGAAACCCGTTCTTGGAAGCAAGGAAAAATGCTCATGTTTAACGATTCCATGGAACATGAAGTTTGGAATAACACACCTGAAGATAGAATTGTAATGGTCATCGACTTTATAAAAGTAGGACAAACCATGTTGGATAACAGTCAAATTAAACTTTTAAAAAAAACAATGATTGATTTACATATGTAATTCAATTAAAAACTAAAATAAACTTACTAAATATGTCCAAAACGCTTTTTGTTTTCTCTGATGATTTTGGAGAGTTGGTTTTACTGCGATTGCTTTTGTACAAGCAACCGTTACACGCTTATTTAGCACTTCCGGAAAGATTATTTCCTCATGTGACTTTAAATAACGTAACTAAAGTTTTATATAAAAATGAAAGTGAATTAAAGGCGTTTACAGAAGAAGTTCTGCCTGATAAAGTAATGCTTTTTAGTGCATATTTACTGGCTCCAAATGGTATGTTAACTTATACTGAATTTTATGACTTTCTGGATTATTTAGACAGGAAAAACATACCGATATCTACTAGCGATCCTTTCATGCGTTATTACGATGAGTTAGACTATGAAGTTGATTCCCAAGATTCTTTTTTTAGAATTCGTAATAAGTTAAAACAAATAGGAGAAAGACTGAAAGGCTATACCCATGTTTATGGGGTGCCTGTAAATTTAAAAAATGTAAAAAGTCAATCGTTTTCTAACCCCAATAAACTAAAGGATTTTACAAACGCTGAAAATATAACTAAAACTTGGACTTTTGTTTTGGCTCAACAAGATTATAATTTATTGCGAGCAGATAGTGATAATACATATCATAAAATTATAGAAAGTGTAGTAATTCTTTTAACGAAAGTACATAATATTAAGGTTAATTTAGTTTTTCCTAAAGCACTTATTGCTCAAATAAAGCAAAATTTAGGGGAGCTTAAAGGAATAAGTTATGTGCCATATTGCACATTAAATGAATTTGAACATTTAATTGTAGCATCCGATTTAATGCTTTATTGGAATATTTTCTCAGCGTCAACATTATTGTGCAGACTTTACAATAAACCTACGGTTTATCTAGGCATGGGGCATATGGAGGCTTTTTACCCTGGTTTTTATTCTTATATAAAGCATTCTTGGTTTCCAGATAATGAACCTGAAATTATGGCTATTAATGATGCTTTTATTCCTTCTTTAATAAAGCGAATTTATACTACTGACTCTAAGAGTAAAGACCCGAAGTTACACCAACCTTATTATCAACTTGAATCACCTATTGAGATTTTAGCGGTTCAAAAAACATTTGAATTATGAAAGTTTTTTTTATAACCACTCGTGATTTTGGAGAAATTAGTTTAGCTACTTTTTTTAGTAGAAATCAACCTTTTGAAACCGTTATTGCTATACCAGAAATTAGAGCCGACTACTTCGATGAAATGGTGAATATTTTATATGTTTATACTAATATCCAAGATTTAAAGAGATACGTTTTAAAAGAATCACCAGATGTTATAGCAATTAATACGGCTTATTTAATTATAAATGGAGCTTTAGCAAGTAAAGAAGAATTTATCGATTTTATAGATTTTTTAAAATCTTTAGAAATTCCCATAATAACTTCTGATCCGTTTGTTAGGGTTTATGATAATTATCCAGAATGCAGGTTTAGCCTTCAAGGGGAAAAGTTAAAAGGCTTAGAGTCTGAAATGACTTTTTTAGGGAATTACCTAAAGGATATAGCTCATTTTTATGGTTTTCCTTGTAAAAACAATTTCGAAAAAACATACACTTTTTATAATGATAAATTCTGTGTGAAAACCAAACCAGAATTAAAATCACCAAACACCAAAAATTGGTTGTTTGTTTTAGGTGAACTGGATTTTAATTTATTATTAGCTAAATATAAGGATCAATTTTTAATTAGTTTAATTGATCGACTTAAAGAGGTGTGTAGTAATAAAAACAATACCGTACGTTGTGTTTTCCCTTTAAAATTAGCTGAATTAGTAGCAGGTAGTCTTCAGGGAATCCACAATCTAAAAGTCTCTGAATTCCTTTCTTTAAGTAAATATGAGCAGCTTATCAGATCATCCGATATTGTGTTCTATTGGAATGTCTTTTCAAATTCGATATTAATGTGTAAATATTACAATATTCCTTTTTTATGCTTTGAAAAAGGGCATATTGCAGAATTAAGTACAGATTTATTTAAAAATATGTCTGATGGAATATATCATAACGGAACACCTGAATTTCTCAATTTTTTCTCTCGAATAGAATCTGATTTAGAAGTGCTATTAAAGCAATATTTTTCTGTAGATAATCGTAATAAAATTTTAGAAGGCTATAATGCTTTACCATCTCCTCATAGTATAATTCAATCTTTAATTAATGATTAATTTAAACGTAAATATTAAATCTGCTAAGGGAGACTATTTAATTGATACTAATAATCAACAATATTTTGATTTATGTATGGGTTATGGATCTGTTTCATTAGGACATAACTATTCTCCGATAATTAAAGCACAGCAACAACAAATTCAAGAATACTCTGGGCCAGGTTTTTTAAAATCTACGGTATATAAAACAGCTAAAAAGAAAATAGAAGATTATGTGAAAGGTTATTCGGTTAGCGGATTTTATACTTCGGGCGCCAATGCGATAGAAATAGCTATTAAAATGGCTTTTGCAAATAATAATAAATCAAAAATAATCAGTTTTGAAAATAGTATGCACGGTAAAACTATTTTTGCAAATAAATTAGGTTTTGAATCTTGTTTAAATAATGACAATCAAATCCTTAAAATTCCTTTTTTAGCAAAACAGAATGAGTCTGAAATTTTAGAAGCTTGTGAAATAGAAATGCAATCTAATTTAATAGCTGCAATAATTATTGAGCCCATTCAAATGAGTGGTGGAGGCTTTCAGGCATCTAAAGATTTTTATAAAAGTTTATCAGGTTTAGCAAAAAAATACCAAGTACTTCAAATTTACGATGAGATTTTAACGGGTTTTCACAGAATGGGAAATCTTTTTTGTTTTTACGATTATGAAGTTGAACCCGATATTATAGTGGCAGGTAAATCGATAGGAAGTGGCTTTCCTGTTTCTTTAATACTTATCAAAAATTCTTTCAAAGTTTCTAGTTCATTTAGAGGAGGAGGAACTTTTCATAATCACCCAGTTGCATGTGCTTCAGTCATTGCAACTATAGACGCATATACACAACTAAAGGTTCAGGATAAAATTGAAGCTATTGATGTTTGTATAAAAAAATATTTACCTGCTCAAAATTTATCTGGTAAAGGTGCCCTATGGAGTCTAAATATGGGGACAAAGGAAAACGCTTTTGAGGCTGTAAATTACTTAAATAGAAATAAGGTAATTGTAAGTTTTTACGATAAAAACATTAGATTTTTTCCTAACTTCCAAGTAGATACAGGAAAACTTGCAGAAGTGTGTAAAATGATTAAACCTTTTTTATGAATTTATATTGCGGAGATATTTTAATTGAACCATTTGTAGCAGCTCATACAAATATATTGTTTGAACTTATCAATCAACCAGAGGTAATAGAAGGAGTTAGAGGTGGTGTTAAGATTGATTACAATAGCCACATTGAATGGGTGAATAATAATTTATACACTCCAGAAAAAAAAGTTCATCTTTTCCTTACCATTGAAGCAACAGAAGCTGTTGGAGTTATTTTAATAAAAAACATAAAAAACGGAGAAGGTGAAATGGGTATAATGGTTAAGGATATACAAACTTCACGTGAAAACCAGTTAACAAGTAAATTACTTACCGCAATATTGTATTATGCTTTTAATGAATTAATGCTGGATAATTTAATTATTCGGATAAGACATAGTAACGCTAACTCATTAAAAATAGCTTTAAAAATAGGAGCTATTCAGCAAAGTAAAGATGAAATATATTATAATCTTATTTTAACAAAAACGGATTACGAGCTAAATACTATCAATCAAAAATTAAACAAAAGGTTTAATCCTGAATATAAAAACGGTACTTATTTTACCTTAAAATAGGATATTTTGGAATGAAGACTCCGTTTCAGGGCATAGAAATAAAACAGAAAAACTAATGAAACAGTATAAATACTTTATTAATAAAAGAGTAACTAATGCGTAAGGTATGATTTATTTGTTATGATAATTGGCACATAAAAAAACCTCTGTAAATATAGTACTTACAGAGGTCATTTGTGGAGACGCCGAGAGTTAAACTATTCAATAAGTGAAGTGTTAAAAACACCCTATTTCATTACACAACCGTAGTAAAACCAGTAAAAACAATACATACAACTAGTTTAACCTTTATTTAATGTTATTGTATTAAATTGAATACCGTTGTGCAAATGTTGTGCAAATGTTGTGCAGGTTTATTTTTACTCTTACTTTTGATTATCAAAAAAATAATAGTTAGAGTATGGCAACGCTTAAATTTACACTACGTAGCAAAAAAGATAACGCTCCAATTTATTTAAGATTAACGCTAGGAAGAAATAAAGACATTTTTCGAAAAACTGGATTATTTATAAATCCAAAAGAATGGGGAACAAAAACTGGACACCCAAAACAAAACAGCGCAACTAATAAAAATTTATCTACACAACTACGAAAATTAGAATCTTGTGTTTTTGATAAATTAAATGAAGAGAGCAATCCTGATTTAATTGATGGAGAATGGTTACAAAAAACCATTGATGTTTTCTTTAATAGAATAAAGAAAGATACTAACGAATTATTATATTTAATACCCTATGGAGAGCATTTTATATCTAACCTGGAATATAAAGTAACTCAAAAAGGAAGAAAAGGTGTTTCAATTTCAACTCGAAAAAAATACAGAACCATTGTAAATAAATTAATTGAGTTTGAAAAAAAACGCAAAAAAGAAATATTACTTAAAGATGTTGATTTACAATTTAGAACTGAGCTAATAAAATTCTTTTCTAACAGTGGTAAATTAAGTGATAATACAATTGGTCGCTATTTAAAATTTGTGAAAAGCATTTGTTTAGATGCTCAAAAAAATGGTATTGAAACAAACCCACAATTAAACCATTTTAAAGGCTTTACAGTTAAAGTTCCAAAAATCACGCTATCATTTGAAGAATTAGAGCAAATAAAAAATACTACTTATACGAATCCTAATCATGAAATAACAAAAGACTGGCTTATTATTGGTTGCTATACTGGTCAAAGAGTTTCAGATTTATTAAGAATGAACAGTAGTTTTATTCAGCAATTACAATCATTTGAATTTATTGTACTTGAACAAATCAAAACTGAAAAACTTGTACAAATCCCAATTCACCCAGAAGTAAAGAAAATATTAGAAAAAAGAGACCATGAATTCCCTCCTATTTTCACAAAAAACATTGACAGTAACAAAGCTCTTTTCAATAAATATTTAAAACAAGTATGTGAAATTGCAGAAATAAATGATGTTATAAAAGGTAATGCTTACGATCCTAAAAAAAGAAGAACTATTGAAGGTGAATATGAAAAACATCTTTTAGTTTCCTCACATATTTGTAGACGAAGTTTTGCTACTAATTTTTATGGAAACCCAAAATATCCTACTCCCTTATTAATGAATATTACTGCCCATGGAACAGAAAAAATGTTCCTAGAATATATTGGTAAAAAACCTTTAGATTACGGCTTACAATTGGCTCAAATTTGGGCAAACGAAGCTCTAAAAGAAAAAAACAAAGAGAATCCTCCTTTAACAGTGTTGAAAAATGTAGCTAATAAATAACTGTTTTTTCATTTTGCCAAAAGCAATTAAATTTCATAAATTTGAAATACAAAAAAAATTGTACGAATACTTCATTGTTAAATCTACATTTTTAGGCTATATACTTACCAAAAACAAAGAATTAAGGATACCCGTAAAGTAACCTTTTTTACTATGCATAAATTTACCTAAAGTTCCTTTTATCCGGAACTATAATCCAATAAACGAGAACTTTGTTATCTATATAACGAGTTCTATGCAATTTGACCAAACAACGAACTTTATAGTAAAATAAAAAATATGTATAGAAAAATAGGCTTATTCTTTTTGTCACTATGGTTACTATTTATTTTGACCATTGTAATAACTGTGGATATTCCTTTTTGCTTTTCTGGGAATTGTGAATTTGTAGGAATTGGGTATTTAGTTTCAAAAAACGTGATACCAATCGTTTGCATACTTTGTTTAATAATTGGAGTTTATTCATTTTTAGACTTCTCAAAGAAATTAAAAGGAGCTACACAAATTCCATTTAAAATAACAAAAATTGAAGGAATTGATTACGAGCACTTGACATTTTTAACAACTTATATAGTACCGTTAGTCTGTTTTAACTTTGTAGACCTTAGATATCAAATTGTATTGATTATTTTACTTATTGTAATTGGAGTTATATATGTAAGAACAGATTTATTTTATGCTAACCCAACTCTTGCTTTATTAAATTATAGAATTTATAAAATTAACGGGGAGTTTAAAGAAGGAACAAGAGAAGATATAATACTAATTAGCAGAAAGAAATTAGAAAATAATCAGAGATGTGATTATATCAAATTAGATAACCGAATATATTATGCCAAACCAAAAGTAGATGAATAGAATAGAACTTATAAATTCCTTAAACTTAGTTTTAGAGCAAGGAAATGATTTATCAACTGTTGTTTATGCAGTTTTAAAAGGAACTAATGAAGTTAAACTTCTAAACATTGTTAATGACGAAATTGACTTTATCCAAGAGATGTTCATTGAAAGCATAAACTCTTCAATTATAAACGTAGAAGGACAAACAATTGTTGCCGTTTCAGAAGCTGACGACCGCTCAAATACTGTCTTTGAATATGATTTAAAATTACCCGAAAGTTTAGAGTATGTAAATACCGAATTAAACGATAATATACCTTTGTTTTCATTTAATGATGATGATTTAGGTAACATTGAATCTCTTTTAATTGAAATTGGAACTGAGCAAAATCAAATTACAATTATTAAACAGTTATCTCCTGTTGAAGTCTTTGGAAGAGGTGGATTTTCACTTTGGAGTTCAAATCAGCAACAGTTAAGAAAATTTGAGGATAAAGTATTAAGATTTACTCCCAAATTTAACGGAATAAAAGTAAATGAATCCATAATTTTTACAGAATTAAAACTATTGGAACGTAGCCACGGATTTCACGACATAATTGTTCGAGAAGCCAATGTAAGTATTCAACTAATTCAAGCCTTAAACATATTAGACACGACAGATGGACTAACCTCACTGCTGTCCAATGTTCGATTTGCAAGAAAAGTACTGAAAATCAGAAACTCTCCAGTCATAAGAAACAATATTCCAAACTCAGTAATAATAACGTTTACAAAAACTCACCCTGCACTTGTTAGAAAAATGAAGTATAGTGAGGATGGAAGTCAAATAATTCTTGAAACAAAAATATCCAAAGAATTATTTATTAAAATGTTAGATGACGCATATCTGACTTCTCAACTTACAAATCAATTTTATGAAAGTAAGGCTAAAGATGAAGTTACGAGTGAAGAAGAGAATGAAGAGGATAATGGAGAATAAAAACTGCATAGAACAACGTGTATAAAACATAGCTAAGTAAGTGATTAATCAATAGGCTTGTACTTATCAATATTAAACGCCAAATTAAAAATTTGGCTCTGTGTTTAACCGAAAATTCAGTGTCTTTTTGCACGCTACTTTTCATAGACAAGACTGTTGGAAATAATAAAAATGATAAAAAAATGAGCACGAAAAAACAATTTTTAATATTAGCATTATTAGTAACATCATCTATTTTAATCGGGCAGAATACTGAGTCTTCAACTCGTAAATTTATAGATAAAGCTAAGTTTACTAGAATAAACAAAGATTGGACAACTATTGCTAAATTTAAATCTGGTATCGGAGAAACGGTAGAGTTTTACCCGATTGAAGTAATAAATTTAAAAACAGGAGAAAAAACCAACGCTTTACAGCTAGATATGAAAATTAAAAAACCTGATGTATTTAAAACTGCTTGGATCGGAATTGAAGAGATAAATGAATTTATTACTTTTATTGAAAAAAATGTAATTCCAAATTTAGATTTGAAATTTAAAGATAAATCATCAGAATTTATATTTAAAGCAAATGAGATGACATTATCATATTTCATTTATGAGAAAACAAAAAGAATAACTATAAAACTTAATAGTTATGATGATAGTAAATTTAAAAATTATACCTTCTGGACTGAAACACAAGTTAAAAAAATTCCAAAGCTATTGGATATTTTGAAAATCATAAAATAAGATACTAACTTAAAACGTTTATAATTCATTGCTACTACTAGCCTACTTACGAAAATTCTAACCGATTTACTATTCGGTTTTTATTTGCTAAGTATAGTGCTTAAACACGCCAGTAATTATACACAAAACGTTACCCAGCATTTGATTCCAGGGTTGAATTATAGATACATATTTCTGATTATATATTTTTTTTATTTTGTATTATTCAAAAAGTAAAGACTAAAAATATAATATGAAAACACCATTAAAAGCATATAAAATCTCACTTGAAATAGTCAATTACGTTGAGTCATTATTAATTAAACGTATTAATGATAAACTTCCCTTTGTTACTTATCCTGTATCATTTCCAAAAAAAAATGATTCATTGCATTTGGGTAATCATAAAATATATAATTGGTTGTATAAGCAAGTATTCTGGTTTTTTCAAGTCTTGTTAAAACCCATAGTGTTTGTTGCTTACGGATTAGGTTCATCAATCAAGAAATATTACATCGTCTTTACAGTTGTTTTTCTACTTTTTTTCTTCTTAATTAGAATAGCTTTAATTGATGCATTTAAGAATATTGAGGGTGTTACTTTTAATGAGGAAATAGCTTTAAATATATTATTCTCAATATTTCTTATAATTGTATTTTTTAGTAAAATTCCTTCACACGGTGAGAAGGAGAATAAGTTAATTGGAAATTTAACTGAGAAGTTACTAAGCTATAATTTGCATGAAGCTCAATGGAAATTAATATCAGAAAATATAAATATTTATAATGAGTTCTTTAATAAAAGAATAATTTTTATCAATTCTATTTTTGCATTTGGATGGGCTAGTTATTTACTTGTTTTCAGAATTATTAACTCATATTTTCCAAAAGAGAGTAGTAATGTGGTGGAAATATTTAAAAATCTTTCTGAATCGTTCCTTTATTACATTATTATATTTGCATTTATTAGAGCTTATACAAAGGTTTATAGATTCATTTTTGAACTTATTAAAATTTCATTGAATGAAGTACTTTTTATACAAACTAAAAATGAATGATAGTTATACACTTTTGTATAGACCATTTCGACATGATTTTAAAAACAAAGAAAAAATAGAAGATGAATTATTAGCAGAATTCTATAGTAAAATATCGAATTTGAAAGTACCAGCACCACCCGAATAAAAAAACGTTGGGTAACGCTATATATAGAAAATAGGGCGATTAGTGTTTAATCGAAAGGTTATTGTCTATTTGCAAAGTCGCCAAATCTTTTGATTTGGTATTAAAAGAAAAAAATTAAAACAAAATACAAAAGATTTGGCTTGTGACTAAACCGAAAGTAATTGCTTATTTTCTGCCCAACATGCCATATACTTAACGTTAGCCATAATTTGCCCAAACAGTGAAAACAGAGGACTTAACATACATAGATTGGAATTTATTCTCTATACTAAAAGAGCCGAAATTGAAACCTCATATCGTTCTGAATGACTTTCTAAAAAGACAATCTGATAAAATCACATTGGTTTATTCAGATGCACATTTAGGAGACTTAGCAAGAACTTCAGACGAATTACCAAACATAAGAATTAATGACTTAAATTATCTTTCTGAAAAGACAAAGGATTTAGTAATCATTAAATATTTTGGACGTGATTATGTTGACGTTGAAAATAGAAATGCGCTCGAATTTTATGAACAAGATGTTTATAATAATTCAATGGCACCTTTGGTTCAATGGCAGACTATTGTAAAACAAATGACAGACAATTATGGTCCTTTAAGAGATGACATAATAAAAACACATTTTAAATTAGACCCAAAGAATATTTGTAATTTTTCAGTTTCTCAATTGGACGAACTAATTAAAATGATAGGCATAAGTGGTTCTTTAAAAGAATTCGTTGAATTTGGACTATCATTGCGAGGAGATACTACAACAAATGCTCTGACTTATATTGACTATTATACAACTGCGTATATGAATTTAGATTTGATTGGTTTTTTTCCAGACTCAATGAATGAAAAAGGAGATTTTAGTAATTTACTAAATGATTCAAAACATTCGGCTTATGGTTCAATCTGTAAGGCATTTATAACAAATGACAACAAGTGTTACCATAAATCCAAATTTCTATTTGAATATTTTAAAAGTAACTCAAAACTGATTAAAACTTGTAAACTTAAAAATGGAACTTCGGAATTGGAAAATGAATTGATAAATTTAACGGAATAATAAACTATGGCTAACACCGTATATAATTTATTGCTAGTTCTAGCCTACTTACGAAAATCCTCACGGATTTTCTATTCGGTTTTTATTTGCTAAATCACCTACTAAACCACGTAACAAACTATATAAAAAAAAGTTAACACAAAAACTAAACAACAACATCAATAAAATTATTTTTACCTTCTATTTCTTCAGGAGTCGTGTTTTCCTGCTCCTTTATAAATATTGTTTTACCTGAATGAATGTTAAAAATTATTTCGTTGGTTGGATATCGTTCATACCTATTTTTATCGGCTCTAACATAGTTTTGGGTATAATCATCTTTCTTTTCAACAAAAAAGATACAATCGCCATCAAAACCACTTTTTGCTCCTCCTCTCATTTTACCATCGCTCGTTTGTTGAAAAATGATAAGAAACAATTTACCGTCGTATTTTTTTCTTAAATGAGTATCTACTTGTAATTTAGATTCTAGTTCTTGAAGTTTGGCAAATGAATCAATTACAATAACATCATTTTCTTTTATCAACTTATCAAGCTGATTTAAATTTTTAATTTCAGGATTGTCAATATTATTTAAGGCAGTTTCATTGATATACTGATCTACTTTATCCCAATATAATTTTGTTTCAGGATGCTCTTCTAAACTGGCATGACCTACTTTATATTTTTGAGCCATGATATTCATAAACTGAAAAGCAAAACGAGTTTTCATACTACCTCTTTGCCCTGCTATGGTAAGCACTAAACTTTCTTTATTTTTAATTTCAATATCGCCAATAAAATCAGCCATGCTTTTATCAGCTATATCATACAATTCAAACCTACGATCTTTCATTTTTTGCCTTCTAGTAGCTAATGAGTTTCTGCCTGAAGTAGTGCAGTTTTGCTTTACTTTTTCAACAGTAGAAATGTTCGATTGTATCGTATTAACAGACTTTACTGGAATGCTGCTTTCAACTGGAATACTGTTTAGTACTTCTTGATTAATTTCTGAACCAGGTAAAGGCTCAACAAACACCTCTGTATTAATTGAGTTTTGAGTATTAACAGCCCCGTTTAACGTTTTACTTTTGTAATTTCCGTTTAAATAATCAATCAATTCATCTGTATAGGCATACGATTTCAAAGGTCTTTGCCATACTTTAGTTTTTGGTGACCATCTAAAAGAATGCTCTGTAGATTTTAAGTAACTTCTTACGGTTTCTGAAGGCTTACTATTAAAAAACAATTGGACTTTATTAAGCCCTTTATGTAAATGCATTTCTCCACCTTCAAACTTTATAACCGTACTTACTTTCTCTGTTGATTTTTCGTTTAACTGCTTTTGTACACCTTTAGTTTTAGTAGTCTTCCCTTTTTTGTCGTTTACACTAGTATTTTTCTTTTTGGTTGGCACTCCCAACGTTTTGGAAAGCTCTTTATAAAATTTTGGTTTTCCAGCTTGATTCTACCTGAAGTAAAAAGTCAGCCGCTTTTTGTGCAGCAGTTGCACTTCTCATAAGAAGAGTGTTATCTTTTTCCATTAAAGAAATAGCATAAAGCCAGTTTTTAATGTACTTTTCATGGTCTTTATGTGTGTGCCATAAAATACCCGCTTGTGCTGATAAAAACACCGCCCCAAATTCAGCAATTAATTCTTCTTTAGCATACTTAGGCGTACCAAATTTATTGCCAAGCTCTCTATCTAATCTATTTGGGTGTCCTGTAGAATGTATAAGCTCATGAAACAAGATTCTATAGTAATCATTCGCAGAATCAAAAGCTTCAAATTTAGGCATGTTTAAAACGTCTCTAACCGATGAATAAAAAGCTCCGTTTTCTTTATGTTCTATTTTTACTCTTGGATTTGGTAGATTTTTTAGTATTAATTCAGCTATTTGATTTTTACCCTGGTTGTGTCTTGCTTTACTTGGAGCAACAAAACCAAATTTTGCTTTTTCAATAGGTGTTAATTTATCTAATCCAAAATCAATTCCTTCAATATCTGATCCATTGTACACTTTGTAATATTTTAAAATAGGAATGATTTTTACCAAAAAATCAAACTGTTTAAGATCATATCCATTCGATTTAAAAAATGCAGTCATTTTATCCTTTTTATAGGTAGAGAAACTTTTCTTCTTCTTCTGGTCGTTAAACGTGTACAACCTTGTGAAGTAAATAACTGTGGCACCTTTAGATTTTGGTTTAACTTTTCCTTTCAACTTTTTAACCTGGTTAAAAGTCAAAAAATAGGGATTATTAAAACCAGCATAGGGATTTCCATTTTTAAGCAATAGAATGTTTACACCCCTGTATGGTTTTTTAGTATCAAAGTTATACGGTATCAAATAACCTCCTTTAGCCATAAAGTTTTTATCCCATGGCATAGCTGGGTTTCCTTTCACTTTTTCAACACCTTGAATAACCTTTTCGGTAATCATTTTGTATATCTCTTTAGGAGTTACCGCTTTTCCAAGGGCTGTTTTAAGTTCTTGATCATCTGCCTCGATATACTCTAAGCCTGCTAAAACATCAGGAGTTATAAATTGTTCGTCGCTTTTAGCCTGCAATGAATTGGTGGTTTTAACTACTGATCCATTTTTAAAGCTCCATCCTTTTTTTAAAGTTCCATTAGCAGTTAAAGCTTCAGCCAAACTAGCATTGTTGGCTGAAGCTTTGTTGTATTGTTTGATTTGTAACGTAAAAACAAGGTCGTTAGGATTTTCGTGTAGTATTTTAGAAACCCGATACACAACATTAGTGTTCTTCTCTTTCTTAGCTTCTTGTAATAGATTTATTAAGAAACTTCTTTCAACTTCTTTGTTGTGTAATTCTTGAAATTTACTTGTTGTACTCATTAACTTTTATAGTTTTTATACATAAAATATCCTGCAATCGTAGCCCCTAAAATTCCTATAACTAGAAGCGTTGTCTTTTTTTTTTAATTTCTACTCCAAACTTCTTAGCTAAATCATACACTCTAGTTCTCCAGGCATGCCCAAATCTTTTATAGGTTGATTTTTTTTCATAGTCTTCTAAACGAGCAATTGAAATTTTTTCAAATAAAAGAACAGGCTCAACTGAATTAATTGCTCTAACTGTTTTGATTCCAATACTGCGATCAACTCTCAACCTTTTTCCGAAGTGCTTATTTAAAGTTTCTTGAACAATTTTTCCAGCTGCTCCAGTTCCTGCATTGATTGCATGATCTACAATTGTTTCGGCAACTGGTTGACTTTGTATCTCGTCTGCTTTTACCTTGTCCCAAAACTCATTTTTAAAAAGCACATGCGCTTCATTTTTAGTAATTGCTTGCATATCTTCTACACTTGGAGGAAAACCAATAACCTGCTCGTAAAACCTAGCAGAAATACCGTGATTTGTTCCTACTCTTTCTCTTCTGGAATTAAAATTCCCGTTATCTTCAACAAAGTTTTGATAACCGCCTTCAGCTTGCTCTATTGAGTCTTTAAACTTATCATAGCTTGCCATTTTCTTCTTCTTTTTAAAATTTAATTGTAGTTGTATTTCCTATAGCTGAAATATCTAATTCAAAGGAAAATTTATCTATTAAGTCTTTTGTGTCTTTACCAGATAATTCATTTAATAAATACTGTGCGCCCGTTAAAGAAGGTATTTCAACGTATATAGAAGGGAGGTCATAAAAACCACCACTAGGAAGCTCAATTTTAGAAGTATCAAGGTTTGAAAAAGCGAGTAATTTTCCAGTCTTTTTTTCATACACTCGAATTACTTTCGCTTTCACAAATCCTGTATTTATACTTAAATCTTCACTCGAAGGGTTAACAGCTCTAATGCCTAAATCCATTGAGAACTGTTTTAATGAAAACTTAAAGTTTTTGACACTTGTAAGTTTGAACTGTAATAGGCTTACTATTCGCTCTATTTCTTCTTTTTTGTTGATGCCCATTACAGCTAAAGAGATAACAGCAATACTAGCCCCTATAAACACAAGTGATTTTGTTTTCATGCTTATAGGATTCTAAGTTTAGATAAAACATATACCGAAGCCATGAGGATGATAAAAACAATCCATAACCAATAAGGCACTCTATATTTAACTATGACCGTTGTTTGCTTGGTAGCGATCTCCTTATTTTCAATCTTTTTTAAAGTATCATTTTTTTTAACCAGGGAATTCTCAGTTCCCCCTACTTTACTGGTTATCGCAAATCCTTTACGCTTTTTCTTATACGTAATTTTATAGCTGTTATTTCCACTTTTCTTATAGGTTTTAAAATTGGAAAGTCGCTTACTGAGTACGCTATCAATTTTAAGGTTTCCAGTTTCAAGAGGAATAAACACATAATCACTAATTGGTTGATTTATGGTTTTAATTTCAACACGTTCTTTTTTAGCTATAAGCGTATCTTTTTGAATATTTGAAGTTTTTACAAGCTTGTGCTTTGTAGAAGCACAAGCCGTAAAAACTAAAATAACAAGGACAGCATAAAGGAAGATTTTAAGTGCTTTCAAGAGTTCCAAATTTTTGTTCATATTGCGAAATAGTATTTTCAAGAGACTTGATAATTGATTCTAACTTGTGATTTTGAGTAACAGCTTTTGCTAAATTTTTTTCCATCATTACATAACGTGATTCATAATCTTTTTTAAGACTCTCTAGCATCTCTGTTTTCAAAGAAAATTCAAGCTCATAGGTTTCTAGCTTTTTCATATATGCTAAAAACTCAGCTTCTTTATCAGTAACTTTTCTTGATTTTCGCCCTAGCAGAAAAAGAAAAGCAGCACCCACCATCTGAACGATAGTTTCCCAGTGTTTGAGTAAAAAATCTATAAACATTAGCTTGATTTTTTATCATCATCAGAACTCGCATAGACCACCGCAAAAACAGCAGCTAATCCTAATAAGACAAGTCCTCCATTCTTACTTTTTGAGCCAATTACTACTTCGTCTAAATTTTCAGAAGCTTCATTTAAAACAATTTTATCCGTTAAGTCAGAAGCGGTAACAATTACTTCTCCATAACCTACATGTGTAATCTTTAACTGATCAGAAGGTGAAGCTTTAATAACAAATTGACCGTTAGCCCCTGTTACTGTTCCTTGACCGTTATTGAGGTTTAAAATATGCACTTGGGTATCAAAAGCATTTCCAGTAATGCTATCAATAATTAATGAACTATAATCATCAAGGGTATTAATAGGGTCGCCATATTTTATAGGTGGTAGTTTGGTAGGTTGCATAGTTTGACAACCACATTGTTTTTCTTTTGGACTAAAAGTAGTCTTGATTTGTGGACCAGGACACGCTAGTCCTAAAATTGGGTTACTCATTTTCTTTTTCTTTTTTAAAATATTAATCCTGCGCTGGTTACTCTTTCTTTTACCAGGTCATAAACTTCTTTATCCCAATAAGAATCAAGCTCTTCTTTTAACCAGTAAATTAAATCGTATGCATCAGCAACTTTTTTATCTAAATAAAATGTAGGCGTACCACCTCCAAATCTTTTTCTTTCTCCAAAAGCATTATAAACAAGCTTAAAATCATCTCCAGTTTTTATATGCTCAAAAGTTTCTTTTACTTTTTCTTCGTCAGTTGCACGAGAACCAATAAATGATGTGTGATTAAATGCATCAAGTAAAGATTTAGCTAGATTTACTGCTTGATCACTGGTAATTGTTACGTTTTTTATAGAGGGATTAATTTCAGGTTTTATAAAATCAACTTCATCAGATTTAAAAACTTCTCCTACTGAAGAAATACCTTTTTTAACTTGCCTAATAACTAAAAAACCTAAAACTAATCCTCCAACAACAAGAAAAGCATTTTTGTTTTCAACAATAAAATTGCTGGCATCGTTCGCTTTTTTTAGTGTCTTTTTCACATTCTTTTTGGAAGCAATTTCCCCTACTTTTTTCGACAAACTAGTTTTCTTTTTCATAGCAACTCTTATTTGTTTAAATAGCCTTTTACCACAGCATATTTAAGAGGACATTTAAAGTATTTAATAGCCTTTTTATTATCAGATAAATCAGCCATGCGTATTAATACTTTAGGGTCTAGATTACTTAATTTTTCTAAAGCTTCTTCTTTTGTTTTAATTGGCATTTTCTTCTCTTTTATTAATTAAATTCATAATTCCTTCGATAAAATTTTGCTCCCAATTATCAAGTATATAATTCAGTAAGTTTGTTTGATCATCACTAAAACTTTGAGATTGGATTTTTTTAATAACCATACTTTTTATCTCAGAAACCTCAATACCTGGAGTACCTAAAACATTTGGTGTTTGTGGTATTGTTCCATTTGGCTGGGTAACTGACTCTATTACTTTAGGGATTATTTTACCTAAAGTTTCCATCATCGTATTTCCTGCCTCAGTTTCTAAAAATCCTTTACGATCAAGTTTATCACGTTCTCTTTCTAAATCTGATTTGTCTTTAACAGTTGCTAATTTGATTTCTAAAGCAGCTAATTTTTCTTTTAAAATTCTATTCTCAGAATTAGCATCTTTTAACTTTTCTTCTGCCTGTTCAGCTCTTGTTTGATAATCCTTACTTCTTTTAGCTTCCACCATATTATTAATTAATTCAGGTGCGCCTAGAACATTTCCTAAACTAAAATTAGGATAGCCTTGTTGGGTGAAATTTGGTTGTTGATGCTGTGCTGGATTGGATGTGATTGGGGTATCTTTCATTGCTTTTTCCGTTAAATCCTTTGTTATTTCTTGAAGTGTATGAGAAGTACTTTTATTATTATTGGAATAAATTTTAACCAACGTAAATTTCACCCCTGAAGTAAACCCCTTACCAGGTAACTCATTTAAAAGATTATCAACACTACCAAACTTGTGAATAACATCTTGAAGAGTAAAAGCAAACTTATTTGTTGCTGCTGCTCCTTTTGATAATCGTGAGCTCTTATTTTGTACTCTTAAAGCATTATTATTCCCTGCTTGTAAATGATCTGATAATATTTTTGATAAGTTGTTATTCATTATTACTTGCGCAATACAAATACCTTACTATTGCTTGTTTTTTTGAGTTTCTTGTTAGTGAATTACTACGTTCTTTAAATTCGAATCTTAAAATCCCGTTTATAATCGGAACAGTTGATTCTATTTTAAAAGGGCAAATGTCTTCTCGGATAAATTGGTTTGAACCGTCTTTATTGAGCAAAGGCATACTATTTTTAGGTACAAATATTTCAATTTGATACACCCCATTTTTGCAGTCGGGTAATTTTGAAATATCAATTTCAAAATCACTATCATGGTTAGCTGTTACAAATAATGCTTTGTTCATAACTAACTACATTCGCAATCTTCTTGCTCAATTATAAAAACAAACTCCCCACAAATAGGTTTTTTACCTATGGTTTCCCACTCTATTCTGATTACTGCATCAGCATCGTTTTTCATGTCAATATTCTTAAAACCATCAACATGACCACCTGATTTATGACGATAATCACTTATATCAGTTTCTGTGGTTATTTCTCTGTTTTGAGAATCTAACATTCTAATATCAGTTTGCGACCACAAAGGCATAATTTGTGGAGAAAAAAGCTGATTACCTCCACTTGGCGGTAGGTTAGCAATAACAGGAGTAGTTTGTGAATAGTCATTAAATGTTACTCCAACAACATTTCCTGCTGGCAATGTAGTTCTAGTATGATTTTTTAAAAAATCAGCAAATGGACTTGACAGATCTTTGGGGGTATAGTTTTCTAAATCTAAAAGTGCTGTATTTACTTTTACTCTATGATATACTCTTAACATGTGATTTGGATTAAAAACCTTACGCTCTTAAAACGTAAGGTTTGTTAATGGAAAAGTGATTTTTATCTTCTTTGGTACGACTCGTAACCTCTAAAAACAGCAGAAATGAAAATAGAGTTACCAGCTGTTAAAGTAGGTGCTGCTACTTCATCAGGAAATTCAATTTCAACCTCTACTTTTGTTTTTGGAGCAATTAAAGTTAAATCTAAGTCTCTGTACTCACTAAACTCTTGCTTTCCGTTTTCAATGGAAGAAATAGGTAAGCGCACTAAGATTTCATTATTTTGCTTTAATACAATGTTAGCAAATTGGAAAGCTGCCTTTTGAGCTTTAGTAACTCCAGTTGCAAAATCTACGTTGTAAGGTTTTGTGCCTGATTTAGCTATTCCAAATTTAAAACTGATACCATCAACAGCAAAAGCCCTTCCATCGTCTAACTTATTTCCATCAAAATTGGTAACTCCAATTTCATTGTCAGTTGATCCAATTAATAAAGAAACTTTACCTCCTGCAACATTAATTTCTTTGTTTACATAAAGTTCTGATGGAATAGGTTTGATTTGATCTCCAGTAGAAAATATAGGTTTTTCATCATTTCTTTGTTTGAAAAACACCATTGCTCTTAATAATCCTTCTTTGTTTAATAAATAATTCATCTTCTTTTTTATTTTTAATTTTTGTGTGAATAAAATTTTACATTTCAAATGTTACATCTTGATAGGACGTATCAATTGTATTTTGTTCTTGATTTAAGTTTGCATAACCCATTCTAAACTCTACAGGGTTACTGTAACTACCAACTGGATTTCCTAAGGCAGTAGTTACAAGAGAATTTTCTTTAAACTTTTCTCCTAGTACATCTTTTATCCAATACGCAGCTTGGGTAGCTACTACCCCTTCAGCCATATCTTGTACAAATGCTTTACTAGTAGAGTTACGCTCTATGAAGGCGGCTCCTAAAAGACCCGATAAGACCAAAGCTCCTCGTTTTAAATGCTTATTTTTTATAGGTAACTTATCTGCTACTACACGAGAAGTTGCGGCACCAACTGTTAGTGCTGAAGCTCTAACCAATGTTTGTTCAATCGCTTTCTTTTTCATAATTTATTTACTTTTCTTTTTGTTACTGTTAATTAATAAAATACCACCACCAACTAATACCAATGCACCAACACCAATACCAATATATTTTAATGTGTTATCTTTTTTAGCAGGAGCATTAGCGTTGTTTAGAGACATTTGAGCCTGCATGGTTTTTAAAATCTCTGTAGTGGTTTTTTGTTGAGCTGCTGCTTGTTCATTAAACTTAGAAATAAGCATTGGAGTGATGTTTTCTTTATTTCCTCCAGAGCCTTGCACGTACACATCTTTACCGTTTTTTGCGGCTTCAATTTGCGCCCAAGTCATACCTCCTTTTAATAAGGTGTTTAATAAACCATTAAGGTTAAAACCACTAAAAAAACCACCTCCTGTACCTGTACCTGTACCTGTAGAGGTATTTGTTGAAGTACCTGTACCTGAAGGGGTATCATGGTTGAAATCAGGAGTATCTATCCCTATAGGGTTGTCAAAATTGAAATCAGGAATATCTATTGAGATACCAGTTCCATCGTTAAAACCTCCAGCTAAAACAGGATTTGTTCCAGTTGTTGCAGATTCTAACATTAAACGTTTCTTATAATTCATAGCGTCATTTTTTAAGCTACTACTGCTTTAGGAGTAGCCTTTTTTTTACTTTTTTTATTTTTCTTTACATAGAAATATCCAGCTGTTAATACGGCAACTCCTGCAATAATTAAAGGAGCATTTTCTTTTACTTTCCCCATTAAATCAGATTTTACAGCTACTTTTTTTTCATCTGTAGTGTTCGCTAATTCTTTTTGCTCATGATCTCTTTTAGCCTTGTAAACCTCTATTTTGGTTTGCACCTTTCTAATCTCATTTTTAACAGCTTCAATTTTGATGCTATTTTCTTTGATTACAACTGAAGCCTCTTTGATTCCTTGTGTTTGTTGGTTTTGTAAGGTTGTCATAGCTCCTTTTACAATACCAAGTGCTTTTTCTGCAGCTCTTAAAGAGGCTTCCGCCTTTTTTCTTTTTGAAACCGCACCATTGCACCAAGCTCCTAATCCTGTCATATCAACGCCAATAGCGGATGCAATTGCGTTTTCTTTTTCTAAATCTCTATTTAAGTCTTTAAGCTGATCATCAAGTTTACGCACTTGGGTTTTTAAGCTTTCCCATTCGGCTGCTTGTGCTCCATTTTTAAGAGCTTCTAATTTTGATTTCGTTTCTTTGTGTTGTGCCCAAACACCCGCTGATTGTTTGTTTAATCTGTCAGCAATTCCGTTTGACGGACAAAAACCGTCAAACCATCCATTAAGTGAGCCAGAGCCTCCTACTGTATAGTACATAATTCTTATTCTTTTTCATGGTTTATAGCGAATAGTAATGCTGCGGTAATGACTAAGCCAACACCTAACTGCATTTTATCTTTTTTTCGTTTTTTTGCTAAACGATTTTCTTCTATTTCTTTAGTGTAACGAGCTTGATAAGCTTCTAATGCGATTTGATTTGCTTGGTAGTTTTTTGATGCTCTGTCTTTTAGAAACTCTGAATATTTATCATCATATTTTAACCAAACATCATTCATTTTTGCCTGAATTGGTTGTTCAAAATAGTATAGCATTTCACCACCTATTTCGTATTTCTCTCTTAGCTCAATAGCTTGATTCAGCAAAGGAGTAATCTCTTTCTTATACGCTTTTTCTCTACCGTCTTTATAAGTAGTTTTTAAATGAGTAACATTGTTTGCTAACCATTCTAAATGATTTACTTCAAAGCCAAAAACTGGCTCAATACCATATTCGTTTTTGTCTCTTTCAACTTTTATAAATCTATACGGAGCCCTAATAGGGTTAGAGTTATTTTCTACAACGAAATACAGTGTTCGTTCATTAACGTTAGCCTGTCCTTGAAACTCTCTTATGTTAAAGTGTGAGTAGTTCTTTTTGAAGTTTAAGTAAAAAATATCGACTACCTTTTTAACTTCTTCAGCATATTTTAAAGCAGTAGATAATGTTTGAGCAATGCACTGATCTCTTTGAGAATAGGCAGTTTCATTTCTTAAATGAGCAATCCCTAAATCAATTTCTTTTAAAATACTATTAAATATATGCTCAACACGTACGCCATTATTTATACTAATAGCATGCCCTAGGTTTTTTAGCTTTCTTGAAAGAGGTTCTTGTAAATCGCGTTTTAATTTTAAACGTACAATAGGGGCTTCAAAATCAGCATCATCACAACCTAAAAGTTCATTTAATAACCCTTTAATAAGTAGATCACCAACGACTGTTATTACTTTTCCAGCAGAGTTTGCCAAAGCACCACTTATAGCACCATTTAGTGTGTAATTTGATCTTGGAGTAACAAAAACATCATCTTTTTTGTAGTAATTTACTTCTTCAGTAAATTTTACTGTACCATCAATAGTATAATAACCGTCTTTTACGTTTTTGGTCTTTTGATTTTTTGGTACTATAACATAAACATGACTGTAATCCTCGCCTTGATTAGCTATTATTCTGCGTAGATAATGCGACACCCCAAGATTTAAAAGCACAGTGCTTGCAAAAATGCTATAGCTTTTACAATCAATTCCTTCTGATCTAGTCGACCAAGAACAGGCAGGGCTTCGGAGTTTTTGCTCGTATCCATCCAATTTATATTGAAAATGATGGTATAAAAAACTGTGGAGCTCCTTGCTTAAATTATTGAAAGAAAATTGTTTGAACTTTTTCTCAGCGAGGATTTTAGTCTGATGCTTATACTTATTAGACCACATTGCCATATTATCAATGGCTGTTTTTGTGTCTCCGTTGGCTAATAACACACTACTACAATCACTAAAGGGCATTAAGTTTTTAAACTCAATGCCCGATTTTAAGGGTCTATATAGTAATGTGTTTATTGCTTCTGGACTCAATTAGTATTGCTTTGGAGAGGCAATAATAATCTGATACTTTTGTTTACTTTGAAGCTAAAACAAGCTACTCAGGCTAGGGAAACCTTAGAGAAAATAAAGGAATTAAAATGTAGATAAAACACTTTAAATCAACCTAAAAAAACTCCTGTAAATCATTATTCTGTATAAATTTCCTTACTTCTTTTATTCTAAAAATTCTAATATTTAAAGCTTGTTCTTGCGGTAAATTTCTGTTTTCTGCTACAATTTCGCTTATCTCTCGCTTCATTGCATCAAAAGTGGTAACATGGTCAATAAAAAAATTATAAAATTTGTTCTTTTTCAAAAGCGGTTTGATCTTATTAATTTCTATTGTTGTAATCATGATTTAAAAAAAAGGGGTGTTCTTAGGTTATTAAAGTATTTATTATCGTTGCCAAGTATAAGACTCATAGGTGTGCGTTAATACATTATTAGCCCCATACTGATAGGTTTTTACTGGAAATGCTATATTAGATATATTACCGCCCATTGAAATATGAGAGATTTTATTAGGGGCTTCAGAAAAATAATAATACGATAGCTGAATTGTTAGTACGACTGTTGTAAATTGTAAAAGATAGTCCTCTTTAACAATTTTACCGTTGCTGTCTTTTATTATAGGAAATGTATGAGAATTGAAAGCTTTAGCAAAATTATACATGGTTTCAAAATCTGTAATTGTATCAAAAACATCTTTTTGAGGATCAGTATTTTGTTTAGGCTCAGTATTTTTAGTTCCATTTAATTGAATGTTTTTTGCTATTGAGTCAAATAAACCTTCAATGTTTGTTATCTTATTTCCATTTAAAAACACTCCCTTTTCAACGCTTACCTCAAAAGAATTGTTTTCATCTGTTGCACTTCCTGAAGCATTAATAAGAATTGAGTTTCCTATTCTTGGATGTGGAAAAATAAACATATACGGCATGATCGCTTTTATGTTATTTTGATTGTCCTGAATAATAATATTACCGTTTTCTCTTTGTGTAATTTTCATGATTTTTTTAATTCTATTTTTAATATTAATTTATTTTCTTTAGTTTTGATATTACTTAGAAGACGTTCTAAGTTTCTTTTTCATAGCAATTTTCCACTCAATTTTTGAGTGGTTTTTTTTTGAAATTTAAATACGAATGAGGTAATCTAGTTTCTTTATTATATTTTGAAATAACCCCCACACTTGGGTCATAAAATTCATTATCTACCTTTAAAGTAAAATGACCATTTATACTTTCATCAGGAAACTCTAACAATACAATTGAGTTATTTGGAACGTCTTCAAAAGTCCTAACTTTTTTATATGAAGTATCATATCCATTGGATTCTAAAAAAGGTTTTAAATCTTTAATAATATTTGTAGATTCTTCTTTGTTTAAAAGCTTACAAATTTCAGTAACTGACTTTCCTGTTATCATAGACAATACTGTTTGTCCGCATTTTTTTGTTTTATAGCCTTGTGACTTATATTTCATTTTACTTTTGTATAATATTTTCTTACTTAAATCTCGGACATAAAAAAACACCTTGAAAAAGGTGTTTTGTGGTAAGTATGTGTTTTATTTTAACAGTGGAGGATATGTACTGTTGCTAATAAATTAACCTAAATTTTCGGTTAATAACTAAATTTTATAAAAAATCAAAACTAAAAAGACAAAGACTTGATTAACATTGCTATACACTCAATGTTGTGTGTTCGTTTTTTATTTTCTTATTTGTCTTCTAAATTCTTTGTAAATAGAATCCCATTCTTTATTTCCTTCTCCATTTATGAATTTATACTCTTTTCCCTTCTTTGTTTTTACACTAATCTCTATATCTGTTCCATCAACTTCCTTATAACTTTTTCCGTTAGTTAACTTTTTAAATGTTGCTAAATCCACCTTATTTACCAAACTTTTCCATTTATATTTATTATTAGCAATATTTTTATTTATGTTCTTTGTTGTATCTACTGCAAGATAAAAATGATGAGAAATAGAATCTTTATTAAAAATATAAATATCACTTACTCCTCCCTCTCCTCCACAAGTATGGATAATTATTTCATTTATTGATTCTTTTTGACTTTCAATATTCTCTTCTTTTTGCTTAATATTTAATTTACAAGACAAAATAGAAGATACTAAAAACAATAATATAAGATTTTTTTTCATTATTTCTCTCTTATTTCTTTTTTCATTCTGTTCTTTCAAATGGCACACAACGGTTTGTATAAGAATAGTAAAGGATTAAAATGCGCTTACTTTCTGTTTTAGCACTTAGCCAAATTTACAATTTAATCGTTAATTTTCTTTAAACCGTCAAATTGTAAATTTGGCGGACTTTGTTAATATGCATCAACTTTTGGTTTGGCACTTAACCCTTATTATTTTTATACTTCTTAAGTTAGTATTTCGGTTTTTTTATTTCAATTGGATACCTAATTTCTCCCGCAAAATCTTCCCTTATAATTTTTAAAATATTCTCATTATTCATAAATTTAGTTAAATCCATAAAGTGTATCTCCATATATTGCCACCAAGACCAATCAAGACTTTCTTTTTCTGACATTATGTTTAAAAGTAAAGTTTGAATTTCGTTAAAGTCAGAACTGATGTATAGTTTATCAGCTCTAAATTCCTCTATAAATTTATCACGTTGCTTTTCAGAAATTTGCTTGTTCCAAAATTTGTTAACTACTTCTTGGTAAGAAAGTATTTCGTCTTTTGTTTTTAAAGAATAAGTTGACGGGTCGATTTGATTTATGCACTTATTCAGACATTTAATACGTCTCCTATGAAATAATAATTCCTTTTCTGTCATTTTTGGAGAAGAGTAGTCTAAACAAATTTCAGATTGAAAATATTCATCTATTTTGCATAAATGATAATATAGTCCTTCAGTACCATTTTTATGAAAAACTTCAATGTCACAAGTTTCTATACCAACATATTTGATGAGTCTATTCTTACATTCTGAACATATACTATCTTGTTTGTCATTTTTTTTTTGACAATAGACACAAAAGTATTCCATAATATCTGTTTTTTTTCAACTGAATGCTAACGTTTACGTATAATAATAGTGCGATTTTGCTTGCTCTGATTTTCCATAGGAAAATCAGAGCAAGCAAAATCGCACTAGCCTTTAGATTTAGGACTAAACTTAAGCATTATTTTTATACATCTTAAGTTAGCTTTTAGTGCCTTTTCATTCATTTCAATTTTCAACTATCTTCTAGTGATTTTTCTGTATTAAATAAATTTTGTTAGTTTTTTGACTTTTAGTACAATTCGTTTTCAAATGGTTTAAAACTGTTAAGTTGAGGCAATGGTCTTATATGTACTTCTTTCTTAATTTTTAATGTAATTTCAGATGTTTCGTGTATTTCAGATTGTTTCGTGTATTTTCCAGTTAGTAGATTAAATTCTGTTTCGGTAATATTTACACCATCCCAATTAACATAACTAAAATAAGTTAACTCAAATTTTCCATTTTTAAATATAAATTCATATCGAGAATTTCCTTTTATGTAAAAGTCTAACTGCAACTTTCCTTCTTCAATATAAACATCTGGAATTTGATTACCATTATGCTCCCCATTATTTTCAATAGGGTACATTGCTTCAATTATTTCGGTAGACGAAAAAAATAATTTAGACATCCCGTTTGGTTGAGAAAAGAAGATTTGCAGTCTAAGTGGTCTTGTTCTGTTTACTGTATCCATGGATATGATAGCCTTGTCCAATAGACCATCTTTATTTAGGTCGCCCACAGATTGTCTTATCAGATAATTAAAATTATCATTCAAATTTTTACTCTGTGAATAAACATTCACATAAGCGAAAAGTATTATTATTAGAATGATTATTTTTTGCATTTTATATTCTTGTAATTGATGAGTTATACATTTTTTTTGCATTAAAGCTAACGGTTTGTATAAGAATAGTAAGGGATTAAAAAACACTTACTTTTCGATTTCACACTTAGCCAAATTTACAATTTTACCGTTAATTTTCTATAAATCGTCAAATTTTAGATTTGGCGGACTTTTTTAATATACGCCAAGTTTGGGCTTGGCACTTAACCCTTATTATTTTTATACCTTGTTGGCGGTAGTTTTCTTCTCAATCGTATCAATAAGTTGATTAAAAAATTCCTTCATACAATTTGTGGAACAAAAATAAATATCAAACTGCCCACCTTTTGATTCGTCAACAATATCTATATTAAACCCATAATTTTCACTGTTTTCTCCAGAATGGTATTGGACACTTAAAAATCCTTCCATTATATCAGAAGGGATTGATGTATCATTATTTATCTTTTCAAGTGCACCTCCATTCAAAACATAAAATTCAGAATTCAATGTTATTCTGTTTGTTTTACAAATTGGGCATATTTCATCATTTGGAAAAAATGATTTTGTCTTTTTAGTTATAATTGGGTATTCCATTTTTACAAATTAAGCATTTAGTATCTCATTCCAATATTTATCAAATCCATCTATGTCTATCTGTTGAATGTCGTGATCCATAAAATGTAAATGCCAATCACGTCCATTAAGAAAAGGTTCTTTGGGATAATTATTATTGTAACCATTACAGTTTATCCTCCATAAATTAAAGTACATTGTATTAAAATCATTTAATTGTACAATCCTATCTATTCGCTCCCTCAGTTCCTTCTTATTTACTGGATAATAAAAGTGGTTTGTACCTTCTAATTCTTCTATGATAAAGAATGGGAAGTTCAAATTCTCAAATTTTACAATTTTCAAATCCCCTTTAGTATCTTTTAGAAATGATTGAGCCTCTGATTCATCTTTAAATATCCCGTAGATTAGTTTAAATCTTCTATCATTAAATTCCTCTCCAATTAAGTACATTCTCGTTTTTCAATTACCGCCAACGGTTTTGTATATGAAAAGTAGCAGATTTAAGTGTGCTACTTTTTAGTTAAAAACAAAGATAACAGAAAAGAACCAAACTTTCATTTTATCTCTTAACTGCTATTTTTCATATACGTTGTTGGCTGATCGTTCTTTTATATTTTTGAAAAACTCAGCACTCTGCTAAACATAATTGTATAAAGCAATTTTTTAATTTTCAAACTTCTCAATATCATTTAAAAACTCTAAAGCTTTCATCGTTTTTGAACCTGTAAATAACCTTATCGTTTTTCTTATCCATTTAACATGTAGGTTTTTGTAATTTAGTTTATTTAAAAACCAAACTAACGGGATAATTAATAAGGAATTAACCATAAGGTATTTTAAAACAAAATCAGCGTCCATATTTGCATATAAGTCAATGTTGAATAAAGAATCGTAAGCAACCACGATATATGACCACCATATTGGGGTGAATAAAAACATTAATTTCACAATTAACAATCCGTGAGCATTTACTAATTCTATCTTTTTTCTTATGTCAACTATTGGTTTTGCAAAGTCAATTTGTTGCAATAAGGTAACTTGTCCAATACTGCCCGCTAATGCAATTAGTGTGAAAACACCAACAATAATTCCGCTTATCGCTAGATGTGTTTGGCTCCAATTACTTGCAATATAATTACCCATAAATAATGCTAATAAAGAAAAAACTACAATTTCTATAATTCTGTACTTAAGAATACTTAGTGTTCTCTTTTCTGATTTTTCTAAATTGATACTTTTAAAAGAGGCTACATTTAAACTTAATTTTTCATCTAGTTTAGAATCGTAAGCTGCTAATATATTTTTTAATTCGTTTGCTTCCATAATTTTATATATTTTGAAATTTTTTTTTTAATTTTAATTTAATTCTACTAATTTTTGTGGCGACATTAGTTTTAGTAATACCAAGTATTTCTGAAATTTCCTCATAACTTTTCTCTTCTAAATACAATAGCATTAGTGCTTTATTTAGTTCGTTTAAATTTTGAATGAATTCTTGTAATAATTTTAGATGATAATTTAATTCTGTTTGCTCTTCAATAGTATCTTCTTCTATTTTGAAAATTGATTCTTCATTGTAAAAATCATTTTTCATAGACCACTTTTTTTCTTTTCTATAAAAAGAGATCGCAACGTTTAGGGCAATTCTATACATCCAAGTTGAATATTTATAATCGCTATTATAATTATCAAACGAATTCCATAATTGGATAATAATTTCTTGTTCTAAATCTTTTCTATCTTCTTTATTTTGGCAATAAGAGTTCACAATTTTATAGATGATATTTTTATGCTCATCTATAGTTTCTATGAAATATTCTTTTTTATTTGCCATCATTTGTAAGTGATTTTACTTTTGTAATTTATAATTATTTATTCATTGTGGAACTAAATCTCTTTGTTTAATATATTATTCGCAATGCAGATAAAAAATCACACTTTTTTAGAAAAATATTATAAATAATAAGAAAAAGCAGTGATTGTAGTTCCTAGGATTAAACTAGAAATACCTTCTTTTAATGATAAACGTTTTTGGTTGATAGTGTCTGAATAAGCAATCCATAATGCAAGTAATGCACAAGAAAAAAATATTGCAACAATATAAGTTGGGAAATAAATAGTAACTATACCAAACCAACTGAAAACAATTTCTTCTAGTACTGCAAATCCGAATGTGGCTAATATAGGGTTTGATTTTGTAGGTTTTAATATTAACAAGATGCCACCATAGGACAGAATTAAGCAAATAATTAGTGGCAAAACTTGAGTAAAATATGATAAACTGAAATAACTCTTTAAAGAAAAATCAAAATATTCTTTTAAATTAGTATTTAAGTCTGATTGTAATAGGAAGATTATACTACATAAAATACCTATAAATGAAAATGCTATACCGATAATTTTTCTAGTTGCCATATTATAATAAGTTCGTTTACTTATTATTCGCAAACTTTCAAAAAAGTCACACTTTTTATAATTTATTTAGCTTGTTGATTAAAAGAATATAGCTTTTGTTCACGACTCAGAATGACAGACAACGATTTGTGTATGGTGCGTATCCCGAAGGGTATGCACTATAAACCTTGTTAGCAATAGTTTTTTCTTTGTTAAATCCATAAATCATCTTCTTCATAAATATGAAAGTGTATTTGACCTATTCCACGATATACGGCAATTTCAGGGTTATTTAATTGATTTTCTAACTTTTTAAATCCAAAAAGATTTACCTCTTTTAAATTAAGTAAATAATTCAAAGCTGTAATATCTATAATGTTTTCATTTAAACTTAAATATTCATTTGAAAAATCTAAATATTCTAATTTTTGCAATGATTTTAAAATACTAAAATTAGTTTGTTTTAATTCATCAATACGTAAATGCGTTAAATTAGGAGTGTTAGTTAAAATTTCTGAAAGTTTATCCGTGTCTTGTATATAAAGTTTTTTCAAGTTTAGCATTTTTCCAAAGCTGTTAAAATGTTTTACATAAGGGCATTCTAAAATCTCTAAATTAGTTAGTTCTATTTTAATTATGTTGTCTCCTTGTATAGATAGTTCTTTTAAATTTGGGAATTCTTTTGATGATAAAGTTATTTTTTCTTCTCCATCAATTTGTAATCGTTCTAACTTTTCCAGCGTTGGTAATGGACTTATTTTCTGAAAATCATACTTTACACGCAAAGACTTTAATTCTTTTAGATGTTTAAAACCTTCATAATTAACATTATGATTACAAAGGTTTAATCGCTCAATATTTTTTAGTTCTTTTAAGTTTATAGTAGTAATTTCCTCTTTTTCTTCAAAATCTATATATAAGTATAAACTTTTTAAATTCTCCATTGATAGAATTTGATTTAAACTACTACTTTCAGCTCCATTAACTTTTAATAAATCTAACTGTTGAAATTGGTTGATAATATCAATATCTTTAAATTCATCATCGAATGAAATAAAAGTTTTCAATTGGTCTTTTAAAGGAAGTAATTCTTTTAGGCTATTAATACCTGTTTCTGAATTGGTTTCAATATTTATAAGTTTAGTGAATTTCGTTAAATATTTTGTCTTTTTAAATGTAGAATCCTGAAGATTTAAAGTTTCAATATTTGAAGAAATATCTAAAAACGAATCTAAATAAACATCTGATTTGTCAAAACTTAAATATTTTACATTTATGAAATTCTCAATAAAATCTAATTTATCAACTTTTAAATTCTCAAAATGTAATTTATCAATGTAATGTATAATTGGAAAGATATTTTTTAAATTAATCACTTGTTCACTTTGCAATATTTTACAATAAATTTTTTGATGTTTATGTGTTGTTTTAGCTGTATATTCAGTGTTGGTATTACTATCAATATGAAAGCTGTCAAGCTTTTCAAATAGATATAAATCACTTATATATTTTATATTACAATTTATAAGTGTTATGTTTTTTGTTTCCTGAAAACATATAAATGAATTAATGTTTTCAAAAGTCATATTTGAAATGCGTAGCCATTGATGATTTTTTGAATAATTTGAATGTTTAGTATAGTGTTCTAATTTTTCTAAGCTACAATTATTAAATTCTAATTGATATATTTTAGGTAATTCACTTATAGCATAGCTATGGTCAATTTTACAATTTGTAAAAAAAGCAAACTTTAATGCTATACAATTTATCAGGCTTACTGCATTAAAGGTTGTGTTTCTTATAGTAATATTTAAAAGAGTTTCATTTAGAATTATTTCATTATCTGAATTTTCAAAACTTACATTTTCCAATGTTAATCGATAAAGGTTTTTTATTTTTAATAATTCAGATAAGCTACTAATAGTTGCATCTTTAATTGTAAGCCCGAAGATGTTGTTTACATTATTAAAACTTTCAATATGAAGGTTGTTTAAATATAATTTGTGAATATCCTTATCTTGATTAAACTGTTTGTAAATTTGATAAGAATTTTTTTCTCGTTTTTCATATTCATACGGCTCAAGTTTTACACCTAAAATATCTTCTAATTCTTTTACTTTATTATTCATTCAATTATAGATAATTTCACTTGTTTTAAATTATTGCTAACGGTTTAGCTAAGCTGCGTTTTAATGCAGTTTAGGTGTTGTTGTAAAACGTTTTTAATTTGGTTATTTTATTTTCAATTTCAGATTCCGATTCATAAGGTGATTCTGCCATAAAGTATGAGTAAGCCAAATCATTTATTAATTCACATGCTTTTTCATAATATTCTTCAGCGAATTCTTTTGGGAAATTTTGATGTTCAGTCCAATTTTTGACGAAATCAGATATATACCAAATACCACAAGCAGTATCTCGTGATAACTTCAGATTTTCTTTTGTTCGTTTACATTCATCATTTAATTCAGTCAGTAGGTTAATAAACGAATCGTGATTCCAATTCAAGTCAGTTCTTAATTCAAGTAAAAATGAACCATTTTTAGCTTTTAATTCGTCTATTAATTTCATCCTAATTATTTTCAGAGCCCCTGTCTAATTTGTAAGTTACAGAAATAACCTTTCCATCTTTTCGTTCAACTTTGTCAGCGTCTTCAGCAGCTATATCCAAAAATTCCTGCGTAAAGGGATTCGGTTGAGAATATAAGAAACTCCAACTTGAAGAATTAAAGACCATATCTTTCGCTTTTCCGTAATCGATATTTAACTTTTCCACAATTATTTTCATTGTCATAATCGGATTAGAACCTGCTTTTTTTAAATCAGATATAAACTCGTCTATTTCCAATTCAGACGAAGATTCATTTACGTTCCGTTCAATTATTTTTTCAATTTCTTTATTGTGTTCGAGCATTTTTTCAAATGTTTTACAACTCCTTATATAAAGAATAAAGTTCTCGTTTATCCGATTATTCTTCCGGATAAAAGGAACTTTTGTTCCTCTTTATCTTTATTTGTTAAGGTGCTTTTTTTCACAAATATAACTTTTACAATTAATTATTTAAAGACAACAACAACCTTTTATTCCTTTTTTATACAAATCAAAAGATTGTTGTTATCCTCAAATTTTACTTACCACAATTATGTCAAAGAACTTTTTTCAGCTTTTTAGTAGAACTGAGTAACTACTGTTTTTACTTTATTTTGTTTTTTCTTTTCGCATAAAATTGGCTGTGTAATTTTCTCATTGATTCAACTACCCAATCTTTTTCTGAGTTTATTCCGTAGACAACTGATAAACTATCATAATCTGTATCTCCAAAAGTACAACCTGCTCTACCTGAATCATGGTTTTCACAACATCTCCTAATGCTTAAAAGCACATGATGGAAATGATCTCTTTCTTCAATTAAATCTTGGATAGCTTCTACACTACCGTATTTCTTAATTAATTCTTCCATTTTATCTACAGTTTTATTTTAAAATTTATGTGACTTATTATTTTTATTTGAGTCTTATTAGTAAATGAGTGTTATTCACTTTTAGTAAATAATTTGTATAAGAAAAGAAGTATTCCGGGGGGACTGCTTCTTTTCTTTTTTACTACTGTTTTACTTTGTGTATATATGCTTATGAAAAAGATTCGAGATTTCATTTTTTTAATTCTTCTAGCACCTTTCCTTCCCTTTTTCGATTTATTTCACGGCTTCCAAGAAAACCCAAAGGGTATTTTATTTTTTTTGATAATACTTGGTTTATTATTTATTACGGCTTACTTTATAACTTAATAATCTACAGATTTAATGTGTTTACAATTAATTCTAGTGGTATTTCTTCAGTAACTCTAAAATGGAAACCTTGTCTACCAGCTTTTATAATTTTACCTAATTGAAATACATAGTACTCAATACCTTTTTCAGCTCCCCATTCTTGTTTCCCTGTACTTTTTTCCAATCCTAACAACTCAATTACAAATTGTGGACGATCTTTAGCATATCCATTTGAAAAAGTAATTGTATCTACAATTGGTAAATAAGTTTCTCCTTTAATTACTTGAGGGAATAGATGCCAAAACCTTTTATCCCAAAATGGTTTTATCTCTCGATACTCTTGTTTTTTCTCTCCATTAAGTATCATTTCAAACCATTTTCTTTTTAAATTCAGATGTATTGTATTATCGGTCATACTACTGTTTTAATGGTTATACCCTATTAGTATAATGGTTTTCACTTATTCAAAACTGTTGGTTTATACCATAACAACTATAGGTATTACACCTATTTTAATTATCTTTTTGTTTTACAATATTTGCATTGTATTTATTCTGTGTATTAACAAGTTTTCATAAATTTTTAACTTCACACAGGTTAAAAAAGTTAATACACAGTTTTTTGTGTTTATTTAGAATTTAGGGATTCTTAAATACATTCTTAGTTAGCTAGTCTTAATAAATTAGCTAACTTTTTTATTCAAATTTCTACTCTTTTAATAATTTATGTTTTGCTTTTGCTAACTGAATAACATTCTGCATCTGTTCAGTCGACAAATTCCATTCTCTCATCTCTTCAATCCACTTTTCAGCTAGTGCCTCTTCTTTAGTTGATATTATTACTTTTTGCCTTGGAGACGGTGGTGGATTTCTATTTGAACGAGAAACCTTTGGTTTTGATTTATGATAAACTTCCATGTTATAATAACCTTCTTTTAATATTTTATAATTTGATATTGTTTCTCTTAATTTATTTATCCGAATGTAATTTCTTCATCAGGATTATTGTATTTACTCTCTTTTACCTCTTCTATAGTCATAGTTCCTGCTATCGCCATAATAGAAGCTATGATTCCATCAATTCTAGTGGTAGATTTTGATTTATCTAACCTCACATTTTCATTAGTATCATAAATCGGAACACAACCTGAAAGCATCCATTTTAATATTGGGTTGTTTCCTACTCTCAACTTTTCACTCATAATCAATCTCATTAATTCTTTTGTTGGACTTGTATAATTCATGAGCGTTTGTGTAAATGGTGATAACTCTATATTTTCATTCATAAAATTTTGAACTAATACGCCACTAAACTTTCTATCATACTCAACATGCTTTGTTTTATGCTGATAGTATTGCTTTACCACTATCTTTTCAACCTCTGAATAATCAACCATATTTCCTTCTGTTGCTATCAAATAAGTATCATTATCATTTACCGCATTTTCTCGCTTCATTGATGCCCAATAACGATAAGGTACTCCGTCTTCTTTACTTCTTTTATCAATCGTTTCTTTTGGGCAAAAGCACCATACTTTTAAATCTCTTATACCTTCTTCATCAGGCTCAGAAATCATTGCATAAGCAGTTATATCAGTGGTTGCTGAAAGGTCTAATCCTCCACAATTACCATACGTTGTGAAATTTTCTTCTTTAATCGGTTTTTGACATTTATCCCAATACTCTGCATCTATCCAAACCGTAGGTGCATCAACCCACATATTCAAATGCTTGGTTTTAAAATTTGGAATCTTTGATGGTTGGTTCTTTGCTTTTTTATATTCACCTAATAAAAATTCCATAGACACGGTTACTCCTAAATTTGGATTTGCTTTTACCCAGGTACTTGAATCTTCCCAATCATCACCTTCATCTAAATCATGAATCATTATTAAAAAACTATCATCTTGATCAATACCTTCTAAAATTCGCTCACAACTTTCTTCAAATTTTTTGCAAACTCCATGAACATTGAATCCTGCAGTTGTAATTGTTTTAGTTAACGGTTGTTTTCTTGATGCTGATGAGCTTTCTAAATTCTCTTTTACTGAATCATCTTTATGCGCATGATATTCATCAATAATTGTGCGATGTGAATTAATTCCATCCTGTGTTTTTGAATCTCCTCCTAATGGTTTCATAAAAGAATTAGTTGGTAAAAACTTGATTTCTTTTTGATACACTCGGAAGCCTATTTGTTGTAATACACTTGATTTCTGAATAAACTCTGAGGCTTGACCAAAACAAAGTTTTGCCTGTTCTTCCTTGGTAGCTCCGATGTAAACCTCTGCTCCTTGCTCTAAATCAAAAGACATTGCAAACAGTCCATCACCAGCTTCTACAGCTGTTTTACCATTTTTCTTTGCTACTTTCTCATACGTGTTTTTAATTAACCTTACTGGCTCGCCAAACTCATTATACTTTTGCCAACCGTAAATGTTATATAACATAAATTGTTGATGTGGGGCCAGCATAAACTTTTTACCTGCTGATTTTCCTTTTGTATGAACTAAAAATGTTTCAAAGAAATTGATTGGCGCAAAACCTTTTTTATGATCTAACCAATATCCTTTTTTATTGGCTTCATCAAGTAAATTGAAGAAACGTTTTATAGCTAGTTTTATCTTTCTACCTGTAATTATTTTACCATTTTCAACATCATATGCATATTGAAAAGGAATAGAGTTTTTTATTTCTTCAGGTACTCTCATTATGCTCCGTACATTTTATTAACTATTGATGTAAATAAATCTAATTGACCATCAGGCTTTTCTTCAGATTTCAATTTCTGGCGGTCTTTAATACTCAACCCAAAATGAGAAGACACTTCGTCCAAGTGTTTATCTGCTTTTTCAATAACACTAACATGGCCCGATACATTTGTAGCTCCTGATTCAAACTTCTGAACTAGTCCTCCATTATATCCCTTCTCATTTACGGCTTTAATTGCCTGACACCTTGCATCCATCCAAAAAGCTGCTTTTTGCAAATGAGTTAAATCTAACTTAGAAAACTGCTTGGTTTTTAAAAACTCATTACCAAACCAATACCACCACATCACTTGATTATCATTCAATCCTGAAGCACTTGGAGGTTTTGGCAAATCTTTCAAAACCTCATACAACTCTTGCGCTTCTTTTGGCAATTCAACCACTTTGCCTTTTCCTAAATTGTTGTGTTTAACTTCCATTTTTACTTTGTTATTTTATACCCCCCCTATCTAAAAATTACCGTGAGTAAAATTCTATCTTGTAGGCGATGTACAGCGGATAATCCCTTTAGAGATTTAACCCCATACCCCTACTTTTCTTTATATCCGTGGGCTTCTTTTCCTGATTTACTATTATGACATTTACTACACAATGGTTGCGTATTCTCTGTTGAGTACACCGCGCCACCATCTTCAATACGTATGATATGATCTAACACCTTTGCCTCCACTACTAAACCCTTATCATTACACTTCCTGCACAAAGGCTCATCTTGCAACACTTGCTTTCTAAAATTACGCCACCTTCTACCATTGTATATCTTTGAATTATCTACCTTACGAGCGTGAACAACTCGTGCTTCTTGCCATGGTTTTCTTTTTGCTGTTGGTTTAGTTGGCATCTTCTTTCTTTTTAATCACTGATGCAAAATGCTTATAAACTTTAATCATTGCATTCGCTACTTTTGAACTATCCACTTGTTTATCATACTGGATTACCTTTCCATTATCTTCAACATGAATAACAAAAGACCTACCTTTAACAACAGGATAAACCTTAACACCGTTTCTTAAACATATTGCCATTGCTTTATTAATATCAATACGGCGGATCATCTTCATCTGACTCATAACTATAAATTGGTTCTACAATAACAGGCAACCCCTTTTTATCTACTGAGAAGCTGAATTTATCAAATCCTTTACCTCTTCCTAACACCTCTTCAACCCAACTAATATTCCCATCAGTTTCGTCTTTGGTTATTCTTATAACTGTTTGTGACTTATTCATTAATTCAGTACCTATATGACCTCGTGCCTTGCCATCTTTTGGGTTTACATGAAGAACTACTGCTACATGTATATCTAGTTCATAGCTCCATTTCATTAACAAAGTCATTACCTCAGTACACTCTACTGCATTATTAACATCCATCAATAAATCTCTTACTCCATCAATAATTAAAACCTCAATATCTTTATGTTCTTCCAGTAATAATCCAATAGCTTCTATTCTTTGAGCAGGACTTAATGGTCTTAAACCATACATAAACAAACCAATTTCACAGCCTACCAAAGACTTTATTCTTTTTGTTACTCGTTGGACATCAGATGGTGATTGCTCTGTATCTATCCAAAGAACACGTGCTTTTTTATTAGCATTAAACTTTCCATACAACCTCAAACCACCTATAATAGCGGCGCAAAACATAGTCAATGCAAATGTTTTTTTACTCTTAGCTTGCCCAACCCAGCCACTTATATCTCCTTTAGAAAATTTGTTTGTATTCTCTATTTTTAATAAAAATTCATTTTGTTTAATGTCATCAGAAGCCTTTACTCTAGCAGATAAAACCTTAGCTCTAAAAGACTCTACATTGGATGAATCAACCTTTGTTTGATTATCTTTTTTTATTAATTCCATATCAATTGACTTTTAATTTGGAACAACAAATCATCTACTAAAACCAACCAATCCTTTGAACATTCAGAAGGTAGCTTGTTACTTGACTTAATAGACCTCTTTAAATTTTCAGTGAATAAACTTGAAACCAGCGCTTCTTTTCTTGCCTCTGGATAGCTTATATCATGATCAATTTTTCTAACTATTTCATGAATAGATATAGCCTCATTATTTGAAATAGAAGTAAAAATCATTGTATACAACCTAGAACACAATAACCCCTCTAAAGACCTAAGCTTATATTTTTGTTCTAAAAACGCTTCAAAGGAATTAATCAAAGAAATAAAAGAGTTTAAAGCATCAATTCGAAACTCTTTAACCTTTGGATTTTTAATTTTTTCTAAATCATCAGTAAGAATACTGATGAACTTCTTTGCTCTTTCTATGTCATGATAAGGATTATTCATTAGTACTTCACATTTAAATATTTATTCAAATTACCTTCTTTCAATAGATAACTCGGTGTTGCAAACTTGAACCCACTATCCAAATGAAATTTATTTTTAATGTCTGATGAGTATAAATTTAGAACAGCCTTTGCCATTTGTTTACCAGTGAAACCATTTGTTAACTGTACCTGAAATAATGTTTTTATATCGTCAGTCACTACAAAATCTCCCCTACTGATTGAATTAAATTTAGTTATAAACCAATTCAACTCTTCATCACAATTAAGATCACTTACTTTTTGTATTCTAAACCAGTTTTGGAAATGCTTAAATAACTCAGTATTGTTATTATAAAACTCCTCTGTTGAAATTACATGTTTACAGAAGTCAGGCAATAGTTTTTCTACAGTAGAAATTTTAACCTTATTTTGCATAGCTACAACTTCATGTAAATATTTGTTTTTATTCAAAATTTCTAATAGTAATATATATCTATATTCTATATCTACTTCCTTATATATAGAACTTACAATTTTGTCGGTCGGACTTACAATTTTGTCGGTGGAATTTTGTGTTTTTGAGGCTTGACTTACAATTTTGTTAGTGAGTGATTTTTTTTCGTTCTCAATCCCTTTGTTCACAAGGGTTTGCAAACCATCATTTTGTGCTTGACCTACAATTTTGTTAGTCAACGACTTTTTATCAATTTTTAATAATTTTTTACCCGAATTTGTGAAGGTATACCAATTGGTTCTATCGTTTCTTTTTTGATTGAATTTTTCCGATTTTAACAGTCGATTTTCAATTAATTTACTCAGCGTATAGCTTAACTGCCTTTGTGTTAAATATGGGAAATACTCTCCTAGCTTTTCTAACTTCATACGCACCCAATAATCGCTACTAAAAAAATTAACACCATCAGCTTTATTTTTTAAATACCAGAAACTAAAATGCTGCAATAACAGCGCTTGATGAACATCGTATTTAGATGCTATTTCTACCGAAAAACTATGAGAAGCACTCATTTTACACTACTTTTTTACAAAATTTACACTCTTCTAACCCATCAAAAAAACCAACGCGCCCGCATAACTTAGCACCCTTACACTTTGGTTTTGGATATTGTTTTTTAACCTTGCAATACTGTTTATTTACCACAACTTGTTTCTTTTACTTTATAGCTTAATACCATAAATTAGTTAGTTTCTTATCTTATTTTTTTGACATAAAAAAAACACCTTCTAAAAGGTGTTTTGTGGTAAGTAATTTGTTTTTAACGTTTAGTAAATAACTAGTACGTTAGTTAAAAGTAATGAGCTTTCAAATTCGCATTGAGACAAAACGTTTTATTTTTTTTTAAATCTTATTTACTATAAAAACTAAATTTTATATTTAGCGGACTTTATAAATAAGTGCAGACCTTTCGATTAAACACAAAAGCCCTATGCTTTCTTATAGATTATTACCAACGTACTTTTTACTCCAAACTTTGAATTTTTCTTTAAAATTATTATTAAATATATCCAAATCAAAAGTCAGTCTTTCGTTTATATTGTTAGCAGAAAAAGAAACTCCATCCGCAAATAGATTTTCTATTCCCTTTATTTTAGAATTATATAGTTCATCAGAAACAACCCAAGTCTCACATTGAAAAAGCATAAGATTGGTTAATTTCCGATGGACTCTTCTAAGATTTTCTTTAAAATATGTATAAAAATATCCTTTTAGTTTATCCGCGTCCATTTTATGAAAACCCATTAACAGAATAGTTTTATTATTGTAAGGAAAAATGTTAATGAATATTTCAGAAACTCTTTCCATATCTTTCCCAAATTTTTTTTTATAATTATTCATTTCCTCTGTGGTGTCATAATTAAAAAAAGAAGACATACACATACCTATATCCTTTATTTTGCGACTTTCAAATACATATGATTCTGTTTTGTTATTCAAGTCATTCCATATTTCAGATTCCGTGAATTGTAAATCAGCCAAGCCAAGCTTTTCCTGTTCGACATATTGAAGAAAATATGGGTTTCTGAATTTATCAGGGCGTTTTTGCATTAAGCATTCATACATTTTAAGGTTAACTTCTTTTCTCCAAATTTCATTATAAACCGTTCTTAATGCAAAAAGTAGACAAGATTTATAATCCTTAAAGTCAATTTCTTTGGTTTCAATTTTTTGAAATAACTCAGTATCATGGTAATTGCAGAAACAATCAAAGGAATATATACGGTTTATTCCTGTCCTTTTAAATTGAAATTGTGGGTTTTTAAAATTATTAATTTCTAATTCCCATAAATGTTTGTCAGGCGCTATTGCGGATAAAATTCCGTTTTTTTGAAGTATATGAGAATTTATTGATCTCTCATCGCAATTAGGATGATAACAAGTATTAATTCCAGATATCGCTGAGCTTTTACAGCCAGTAACAAGTTTAGCAAATTCAATCTCTTCTTTCGTCATGTGTTATGTTGGGTAACGGTCTTGCGTATGAAACGTAGCGCGCAAAAAGACACTAATTATTCTGATTAATACAGAACCGAATTTTTATATTTTATTTTTCTCTTTTTAAAAGCCAAATTAAAAATTTGATGGACTTTTGACAATAGACAAAAATCTTTCAGTTTAGTAGTTATGAGCTATGTTTATAAACCGTGTTAGGGTACTTTTTACATCAACCTGATTAATTCATCCAATCCACCGCTGATAAGCCTTTTAAATAATTCTTTTTTTCCTGCCTCATAAAATTCTCTTAATAATTTCACGCTTGATTTTCTAAGCTTGGCAAATATTTTACTGAATTTTGTGACAACTTTTTTCTTCGTACTTTTTCCTAATTCACTCCTTAAGACCTTAACATCTTCAATTATTTCAAGAATCTCTGAGTTTTGTTCTGACTCAGATAATAATTTAATTTCCATATAATTCAAATACTTATCAATGAAGATTTGTTGTTCAGTTGAAAATGTTGAAGTATTAGCATCTTCATCTACAATTTCAAACTCAGTGTAAAATTCTTCTTGATATTTTTTCACTAATTCATCTTCTGGAGTTAAGCTACTTTTTTCAAATATCTTTAGCCAACCTATCCATTTTTGAAACTCGTCTATTACTTGTTTTTCATTTCGACTTTTAACAACTCTTTCATTACTTTGTATAGAGGATGGAGAAACATCAATACTGAAAATAGGAGAACCTTTAGATAATTCTAATCTGATTAATTCAAATTTAAAATCACTTGTTTTATCGATATCGTCAAATCGGATTAATTTTCTTTCAGTGTATATTTTAGATATCAGGCTAACATTATTATCCCCTATTTTTGTTAGTTGATCATTTATCCGATTTAAGGTTTGTAATAGAATTAATGGCAAATCTTTTTTATTCATTTGGTTTTATTTTTATGCTGATGGATTTGTGTATAAAACGTAGCGTGCAAAAAACACTAACTTTTAGGATTAACACAGAGTCGAATTTTTATATTTTATTTTTAATTTATCAATTTTAAGAGCTAAATTTAAAAATTTGGCGGACTTTCTAAACACACACAAACCTTTGATTAAGTACTTATTAGCTATGTTTTACACACCACGTTAGGTGTTGTTCTTTTTTAGTATTTACTCAACCAATTTTTTATATCAAAGTAGTCGTTCAATTTGATTTGGTCATTCATTATAGAGGCTTCTTTAATAGCATCTTTGGTAAAAGTACTTGTTGTTACAATAATACTTTTAGAAGGTCTACGTAAATTGTGAACTCCTGCAACTTCTCTAATTATAGAAACTCCAACCTTATTTGTTGGTGAATATCTTTTACACTCTACGTAAGCAAGAAAATCAGTTACAGCATTTTTTATATTAGCGATAATATCCCGTCCTCCATCTCTTGTCGCTTTAGTCAGTTCAACATCAAATCCAAAATCCTCCATAATACTTGCAATTAGTTCCTCAAATTTTCTTGGGTCTAATTTGTATAATTTTTCAGGATACTGCTTGAAGTATTTTTTAATCTCTAAGTTTATATCAGTTATTATTAAACCAGATTTTTCTATTTCCTCATCATTAGTATCAAAATTAAAAAGGCTTTCTTTTACTTCACCTTCCTGAACTAAACCAGTTATTTTCGTTTTTAATTTTTCTGTTGCTAAGTCTATAGATTCTAATGACGCTTCTCCGTGAATAGCTCTGTATTTTCCATCACTATCAAGAGCCATAATAACAAATCCCCAATCATTATCGAAATTATCAAGTAAAACAGTTGCAATTATATTGTTATCATCATCTGAAAACCATAATTTTTCTTTGGCATAAAAACTAGCCATAGGATTATTCTCATTTGGATAAGAGTGAAATTCATCTTGAAATATAGTTTTAATTGACATATATTTTGGGGTATTGCACCTAACTCCTTATATAGATAATAAAGCTCTAGTTTATCCAATTATTCTTCTGGATAAAAGGAACTTTTATTCATTTTTATCTTTATATGTTAAGTTGTTTTTTTAACAAATATAACTTTTACAATTAATTATTTAAAGACAACAACAGCCTTTTATTTCATTTTTATACCAAACAAAAAGTTGTTGTTATCCTTAAATTTTACTTACCACAATTATGTCAAAGAACTTTTCGGTTTAATGGGTACCGAAAACCATTATTTTATATTGGCTTTTCTTTTCAGGCATCCGCATCATTACAATACGGACACCTTGAAAAAAGAAAATCTAACCAAACAACATACTACTAAATTGTATTTTCTATAACCTCTTGAGTAGCCTCTACTACTTCTTGAAACATTGCCATAATATCACTAGTCCAAAACTCACTTTTAAAATCATATTCTCGCTCATCTTCTAGCTTATTTTTTACTTGTTTAATTAATTCTTTTCCCATTTTTAAAATCTTTAAAAAAAAGACGGAAAGCATAAAAACCGCCTTGTTAACAAACCTTATCATTCTATAAAATGAAAAACTATGCTTTTTTAACCTCTCTTTATGTACCCTACCACATGTAAGAGAGGAAATCAACTAACCAAACTTTAAACTTCAATACTTTCATTTATACTTTTAACCATACAATCAACCTCTGTTTTAATGTCCTCTAAAATGTTTTTTAGCGTTTTTATGTATTCTATAATGGTTGATTTTTTTGAGTATGTAGGTGTAGTTAAAATGTAATGAACACTTCTATGTGAATAATACTTCTTAAACCTTTCTTTAACTCCAAATTGACAAGTATTCCACAATTTAAAAAGAAGGGCCTTTAACTCATCTAAACTTAAATCTTCAAGATTTTTAGCACTCATTTTTTTCTTACTATTTTAAACCCTCTTCTTAAATTTCTTCTGGGCTTTCTCATATCAATATCATTACCTAACAAAGCCGTCATAAAATGAACCCCCAAGAAAAAAACCGCTACTCCTTTTACTATTTTTTCATTGTTTTTAATCTTCTCTAAATACTTACTTGGATCACCATATTGTAGCACAAACTCTTTTGTTAATTCGGCAGAATTTCTAAGACTGTTTGTTATTTTTATGGAGGTTAAATGAGTATCAATTGTACGAACAGAGTTAAATAATATTTTTGCTGCTCCTTTTGCCCCTTCTCCATTTGCTATTAGCGCGGTAACTTTAAATTGAGCATTAGTTAGTTTTAGTTTATTTTGGTTTGTTGATTTCATTGATGTTTTTATTTTGGAGGGTAAAGTTTACTTTGAAATCTTAATTTCATTTCTTGTATCATTTTTTCTTTTTCAGTCATTTTCTTAGGCTTTTTATTTTTGACCATCTGTAAATCCTTATTTAAAAGCCCAATTAACTTAATCTTCTCTTCAGAAGATAATTCTTGAATTATTGGATAAACAGTACTAGCTAACATCTTTATAAAAAACTTTGTTTCAATTCAAAACCTAAATTTGAATCATACATTAATTTTAGTTTGTTTTGGTTTGTTGATTTCATTGATATAAAAAAATTTATCTACCCTTTTAACGCTCTTTTATTTCTACCATCAAATATTCTAAGTACATACTCGTAAGCTTCCGCATTTGTTATAAGTGGTTGTTTCTTTTTTCTTGCCCTAACCCTTTTTTCTGATGGGACATTAACACCTAGCATTTTATATAACCTTGGCAACTCTTCCTTTGGCAAAGCTTGTATTACATTATACGCTGTTTCTGCTTTCATCTTTGATACTCTTTTGATTTTATTTGTTGCATTTTCTTTTCGAACACCTCTCGGGTTATCATTATTTTACCCTTCATCTTTTTGGCCTTGAAATCGAACTCTTTTAACCAATTGCGCATTGTTTTATCACAAACGCGTGCCTCTTCGCAAGCTTCCTTTACAGTTAGATACTTGGATTTAGGCTTTTCTAAAATTTTTGCCACTCTTTGCTCCACCACCTCATTAAGTATGGATACAAACTCTTTCTTGGTAATATTGTGTATTTGAAGTATTTCTTGCATGGTTAATTAGTTTAGTTTTCCACCTTTTATAGGTAATTATGCGTAATTACATGTGCAATAATTGCTCATTAACGTTAAATATTGTTACTTTGTTATGAATGCGTTACAAATATATAGTGAAAAAATGTTACTAACCAAATTTAATGTAACTTTTTTTCACATTAGGTGAAACGAACTTAAATTTCGTTAACAAAAACCTCATAAACAGAATGTTAGATATTAAAAAAGAACGAGAAAAACTCGGTTTAACACAACAAGAATTAGCAGACCATCTTGGAATCACTAGAAAAACGATAATTACCTATGAGAATAAAGGTAACATTCCAGAATCTAAAACCAAGTTAATAAGTTACTTTTTTTCACAATACTCAAAATCAAAAAATGAAGAATATAGTGAAGAAATCAAAAATTTCTCAGAATCTAATGTTTTATTTGTGCCATTGGTAAACCATAGAAATCAAGAAGAATTTTCACAAAAATATAACAACCAAAATTTTATTAACGGGCTACATAAAGAACCCTGGATAGTAGACAATCCAAAAGATGGTAATTACGTATCGTTTGAAATTTTTGGAGATAGCATGCTCTCCGATCGTGCTGAAGAAAGCTTGTTACAAAATGATATTTTACTTTGCAAAGAAATTGAAGAAAAGCATTGGGATAGGTTACCTATTAAGCAATACGATTTTGTTTTACTGCATAAAACGGAAGGTGTATTGTGTAGAAGAATTGCCGAAACTATTTTAGACACCCAAAAACTAATTTTAGAACCTTTAAATCCTCTCTATAACGAAACCAATGTAGAGCTAAATGATGTACTCGCTATTTACCGCATAATTAGCGTAAAAAGGTTTAGAAGAAGGTTGTAAGAAACCGCAATAACAATACAAAAGAAACGAAAAAGCAAAAGGAAACAAGTATGGAAATACCAATCAACAGAGAACTATCTCGGTTTAAAAATCATATTCAGCCTAAAGACAATAACAAAATTATACTTTCAGGCATTTTCGGAATTGGAAAAACTACTTTTATAAAAGAATTCTTCAATAAAAATTCAGAGTTCTACACACCCTTTTTTATAAACCCTGTTAACTACAGTATTGCTCAAAATGAAGACATATTAAAACTTATAAAATACGATATCATTTTTGAAATATTAAAAAATGGAAATGTTGAATACGAGTTTGAAAAATTCAGTCTAAGCGAAACAAACCAGTTTTATATTTACAAAAATTATATATCTCTACTTCGCTCAATAGTTAAGCATTTTGGAAAAATTGGCAAATCTGTCTCGGAGATTCTAAAAGATATTCAAGAACTCAAGAAAGATATGATCCAATTTAACAGTGAATATAATAAGGACGAAAAGGCAGAACTACTTAAATTCTTAGAAGACATTAGTAACGAAAGTGGCTCAATATACGAAGAAGACACAATTACTCAAATTATAAGCAATATCATTTCAAAGATTGAAACCCCTCCAGTTTTAGTAATTGATGATTTTGATAGGCTTGATCCTGAACATATTTTTAGATTATTGAATATTTTTTCCTGTCACCTATCTACTGATTATGCTTTCAATAAATTTGGCTTTCATAAGATTATTTTAGTCTGTGATATATCCAATATAGAAGCTATATTTTCACATAAATACGGTAAAAAAACTGATTTTGTAGGTTACCTCGACAAGTTCTATAGCAATGAAATTTTCTATTTAGATACTAAAATAGGGTTTAAACAATATATAAAAAGACATATAATAAACTTTAACAATAAACTTTTTAACCCTGCCACTAAAGAATTAATAATAACAATCCTACAAGATTTAACAGAACTAAACCTTTTTAATGTAAGACAACTGAAAGAGAAAGTTAATGATAATTTTGCATTAATTATTAAAGATAAAAGCTTTCAAGTAGATGGAGAACGTTATATCTCAGGAAATGCATATGGAAATTTTAAAGACACTAACTTTTGTTTAGCTATAAGTTTTTTAAGTAGTTTATATGGAGGTTCAAAAAGCCTAACAAAAATACTTAAAGACTACAATGATAGCGGCTTCATTACAAAAGAAAAAAAACCATATTTTTTATATCCAGTAATCGACTTTTTAAACCTTACTATTAATAAAACAAAAGAAGAAAAGGTTGTAATACCTCTAAATGAATATGGTTTAAATGTTACAACAATATACAAGAAGCACTATAAATTCGAATTAGAAAGTGTCGAATTTGAATGGATCGAAGAAAAATATTCTGAAATAGATGAAAACAAAACAAAGGGAAATCAAAAAGTTAAAGCTTTAAAGTTTATACCGTATCCTAAAATTATACACAAAGCGTTTGAAAATTTCAAAGACTTAGCCTATTGGTCATGACACTTCCAAAACTTTTAACTGTCAACGATATTGTCAACTCAAAAAAAAACCTCTGTAAACATAGTGCCTACAGAGGTTATTAGTGGAGACGCCGAGAATCGAACTCGGGTCCAAACAAGCAGCTCAAAGGCTTTCTACATACTTAGTTTTTGTTTAATTTTCATCCTAAAGCTGACCAAAAACAGCCTACTTTAAGCCTATCTCCTTTATTTTCAAAAACCTATCGAAGTGCTAAGTTTTCTATGTTTATTTTTACGATGCCCAAAAGTGAAACGCCATAAACCAAGGCTTTCCGTGGACATAAAGCTTGCGCACCTTGTGCGCCGAGGCTAATCTTACTATTAATTCAGATTATGCAGCTAAAGCGTAGTTATCTTCGCCGTTTAAAAAGTTGAAATAAGTTTTACGAGTTATCATTTCACTCCTCGGTATGCTTACGTTATCACTGACCTTGCTGTCAAAACCAGTCGTCCCCAATATGTCAAAGAATTACTTATCTATGTCAAAAATAATACCATCTAATAAAATATTAAATGAAAACTTACTCTGTTTAAATAAGCGAAGGCAAATATAAAAAAATACTACTTGTAAAATACTTTTAAAAAAAGTATTTTCGCAGAAGTTGTTGTAAACTACAACATTTATAGACAAATTGTTTAATTTTAATACAAATAGAGTAGATATGAAATTCGGAATTATAAGAGAACGTAAAAATCCACCAGATAGAAGAGTTGTGTTTTCGCCTCAAAAATTGCAAGAATTTCAACAACAGTTTCCTCAAGCTGAAATTGTAATAGAAAGTTCTGATATTAGAGTTTTTAATGATGATGCTTATAAAAATGCAGGGTTTAAAGTTACTGATGATATCAGTGACTGTGATGTTTTATTAGGCGTTAAGGAAGTGCCTATTGAAAATTTAATTCCTAATAAAAAATATTTTTTCTTTTCACACACTATTAAAAAGCAGCCTTACAACAGGAAACTGTTAAAAGCGATGTTAGAAAAAAATATTGAACTATTTGACCATGAAACTATTATAAAAGAAAATGGAGCTCGCTTAATTGGTTTTGGACGTTATGCTGGTTTGGTTGGTGCTTATAATGGCCTTAGAGCTATTGGTTTAAAAAATAATTCTTTTACTTTACCCAAAGTTGAAAGTTTATCTGATTTAGATGCAGTAAAAGCAGAATTAGATAAAATTACACTACCAAATATCAAAATTTTACTATCAGGTACTGGTAAAGTTGCCTATGGGGCAAAAGAAATTTTAGATCATTTAAAAATAAAAGAAATAAGTGATGCTTTATATTTAACAGCTAAATTTACTGAACCTACTTATTGTATGGTAGATGTTATGGAGTATAGTAAGCGTACAGATGGTAAAGTAGGAGATAAATTTGAGTTTTATAAAGATCCTAGTGGTTATGAAAGCAACTTCATGCCATACGCTAAAGAAACCGACTTTTTTATCGCTGGTCATTTTTATGGTGATGGGGCTCCTTATTTATTTACTAGGGACGATGCTAAAAAAGAAGATTTTAACATCAAATTTGTAGCAGATATTTCTTGTGATGTTGACGGACCAGTAGCTACCACAATAAGACCATCAACAATTGCAGATCCAATATATGGTTATAACCCAGTAACTGAATCAGAAATTGATTTTAAAGATGACGCTGCTATAGTAGTAATGGCTGTTGACAATTTACCTTGTGAACTTCCCAAAGATGCTAGTGAAGGATTTGGTGATATGTTTTTAGAACATGTAATTCCTTCTTTTTATAATAATGATAAAGATGGTATATTAGCCCGCGCTAAAATGACAGAAACCGGAAAATTAACCAATCGTTATTCCTACCTTCAAAATTTTGTAGAAGGAAAAGAATAACTACAATATCATTCCCGCTAAAAAGCGGGATTTTTTTATGCTACCTGACAAACAGTTTTTAATTGATACTGCAAATATGAAAATGCCTTTTGGTAAATATAAAGGCACTTTTTTAATTGATATTCCTGAATATTATTTAGTATGGTACAAGAACAAAGGTTTTCCTGCTGGAAAATTAGGAAAAATGATGGCACTTGTTTATGAATTACAACTTAATGGATTAGAAGATATTTTAAAGAAAATTAGGAGCTTCTAATTTTTTAGGTTTTTCTACATAAAGAACAGTAACTATGCCTAGTGTATAAGCTATTAAATCACCTATACTAAATGTTGCTCCCAAAATTATAGTTGCTAATTTATTGTTTTGCATTCCTATAAACTCTAAAAAAGAGGTTAATTGTAAAAACTCTACTAAAAAAGAAAGAAGTAGCACACCTATTCCTATTGTTATGTTGGAAAAACTGAAAAATGCTTTCATCAAATAAAAAAGTAAAATTACTACCAAAAAATCGCCCAATGTATGCCTTATAAAACCAGTAGTTTGAGCTATTATTAACTCTGTCACAAAAATTAAAACTACTTTCTTTAAATAACTTAAAGTAACCTTCATTTATACAATTTTAAAAAAGTAAAGTACAATAATCAGTATCGTACTTTACTTAATTTATACATTAATACCTATATTTTGTTAATCGTTTTGCCAGTCAATTTTTCTTGACGCATACATTACTGAAGCTAAGATTATAAATAATCCAACACTACCTACCAATAATGCATAGTTCTCTAATTGAATAATAATGTAAATAAAAGCATATAATACAACAAGAGAAGTTCCTATAAATAAAGGAAACTTAATATTTTTTAAAATAGACTTAGAATAGGCTGTTATTAAAGTTACCACCGAAAGTCCGGCTATTAAATACGCCTTAAAAAAGCTACTATGCTCTGATATTGATATTAATAATGTATAAAACATAATTAATGCTATACCAATCATTAAATATTGAAATGTATGAATGGATATTTTACTCATTGTTTGAATTAAGAAAAACACTAAAAATGTTAAACCTATAACCAAAAATCCATATTTGGCAGAACGCTCACTTTGTTGATATTCATCTACTGGAATCATAAAATTCACTCCAAAAGCAAACTCTTTTAAATTGGGTAATCCCTTATAGAATTGTTGAGGATATGGTCTATTTATTTCAAGTACTTTCCATTTGGCATTAAATCCAGTATCGGTTATTTTATTTGAATTATAAGGTAAATACTCTCCTAAGAAATTAGCTGTTTTCCAATCAGAATTTATTTCAATAGTAGTTTCTTTTCCAACAGGTATAAAACGAATTTGTTTACTCCCATTTATATTCATATCTAAACTAAAATTCATTTCTTTTTTCAAAGGTACATCCTCTAGTTTTAGATACTTACTTTCTAACTTATGCAGTTTAACTTGTTTAGTATATGATTTAGTAGAATTATAAGTGTCTCTTTTTGAACTAAATGCATAGGTGCTATTATTCAACTTTAGTTCTACAAGGCTATTTACACCTTTTAAATTTGATGTTTTAATTATTAGTTTCGATTTTTCCCAAATTATATCATCAGGCTTTATGTCTAATTCACTAAAATCTGGTTTTACAAAACTTCCTGAAATTGCTATAGAACTTTTATATACAGCTGTTTTATAAATTCCGCGCTTTTTCTCTTCTGGGTTGATTACAGATTTTACATTCAAATTTTTAGGAAAAAAATAAGCATATTTTATATTTTCTATACTCTCTTCACTGTTTTGTTTAGTTGCTTTATTGTATATATTTTTAATTATATAGGTTTTATAAGGTACTTTTAATATTGGCCCATAAAACAATACTTCTTTACCCCATTTTTTATTAATTTCATTAACAACTTCCAGCTGTCTTCCCATACGTTCATTAATTAAACTTTTAACAAAGGATAAAGGAATGAGTAAAACTACTATTAATAAGCCTATCATTAACATTCTTGCTGTAATTGAACTTTTAATCCATTTGCCAAATTTTCCATTTTGTTGATTTGATATTTCCATTTTCATCTTTTAAGTAAAATATTTATTATTCTATATTATTAATCGTTTGGTTTTATTTGAGTTTAATTAATAGTCGCTTATTTATACTGTTATCTTTTTAATTCACGATACATTTACTTCATGCTTTTATACAACTCAAGGCTTCTAATAAACCTCCACTGTTAATTATTATTTAAAAACTCAAAGAACTTTGAAAAACAAAGTAATTTTTCAAAAAAAATACTACTTATTATTTATTAACTTTTCTAGTGCATTTATGTGTTTTTTAAATTCTAACTTCCCTTTCTCGGTAGCATAATACCTTGTATTTGGTTTTCTTCCTATAAATTGTTTTTCAATTCTTATAAAATCAACTTTTTCTAATGCTTTAGAATGGCTTGCTAAATTTCCATCGGTAGCACCTAATAACTCTTTTAGAGTTTTAAAATCCGCATATTCGTTCACCATAAGAACAGACATAATACCAAGTCTAATTCTATGATCAAAAGCTTTATTTATATTTAAAATAATGTTTTTCAAGAAAACTATTTTTTATCGTATTTATAATACATTAAAGTACCATAAAGAATGTGCATTATTCCAAATCCTACTACCCAAAACCAAAAACCATATCCAGGAAAAATAGTGCTAATTAAACCTAAGAAAATTTCAGTTAAACCTAAATACTTAACGTAACCTAGTGTGTATTTTGATGCATTAAATAAAGAAATACCATAAAAAAGTAACATTAAAGCTCCAGATTGCCCATAGCGACCTTGACTTAAAATTATTATCACATAAATACCTCCTGCAACTATAGGTACCAAAAAGTTGAATAATAATCTTCTTGTAGTAGCATCCCATATTTTCTCTTTATTTTTCTTTGCTTTTTTAGTTGTTAAGAAAATAGCTGTTCCGACACTAAAAATTCCAACTAATAAAAGTACAATACTTAACAATTGAAATACTTTACCGTCTAATGTTAAATAACCTCTCCCGTTAATATTAACAATCCAATAGGCATATCCAGCACCTAATAAAGCATATATACCAGCTAAAATACCTGAAAGCCCACTCAAAGATATAAATCGTGATGATTTATTCATTAAATCTTTAATTTCTGATATATCTTTTAAATATTCTTCTCTACTCATTTTTTAAAGCACTTTGAAATACAAAGTAAATATTTTTATTTTACTATAACAAATATTTTTTTTACAAAATTAAAAATTGGTTATTCTACTAATACCTTGTATTGCATTACCAATTCGTTATTCAGATAGATATTTAAATTAGTACTTTCCCTTGGCTTTTTAAAATAAATATTACTCGTAGATTTAGTATTCTTAACACGAGGAATCCTAGGAGATTTATCGTTGGAATATGTATATAGTATTGAAGATTCTTTATCTATTCCTTTAATTTTCAAGTATAACTTTTCTCTCTTTTTAACTTTAATCTCACCTAATTTTGGAGTGATAATTTCAATGTTTGATGTTAAAAAAGATTCATAAAAAAAAGGGTCATTACAAAACTCTTTCAAAGGTTTTTGTTTTAAGTACTTTCTCCAAAAAATTTTAGAAGGAAAGTGTGTCAATCTAAGTTTATCTTTATTTACATCAAAGAAGCTTAGATCTAAATACTTTTGCCAAACACCTCTATAATTATACCCTGCTCCATACGTTAAATCAATAATTTTCCATTGGCTATCAACGTACACTGCATTCCAAACATGATTTTTATTCGAAACTATCTTACCTACCTCCTCTACTGATGACCTTGTATACCCATAAATTAATTCATTTTTAATGTTAAGAGCATTACAAACCTTATTGTATAACAATGCATACCCTAAACATACAGCTTTTTTTGTTTCAAAAGTTTCCAATATAATCTGTCTATTTTTATAATCTTTCAATCTTTTGAGACTTTCTTTATTTTGATAAATTAAAAGTTCAGGAGAAGATAATACGTTTGAATTTTCATAGGTTATATTTAAAGCTATCCAGGTATAAACGGCTCTTGCTTTCTCTATTTTAGTTTCAAAATCATAATCTATTTTTTTAACTAAATTATCTATAGATTTTATGTTGTTATATGAATGAATAATTTTATCAACCTTGGCTAGTTTAGCATCGAGTCCTTTGTCTTGAGAAAACACAGATATTGAGACGGTAAAAAACAAAAAAGTAATTAGTGATTTTTTCATAACTTTATTTTCAATTAAATATACAAATTAATGTTATCTTCAGAGTTTTCTACTCCAATGTCTTTTGATTTCTATAGAATTCATCCTATAAATCCCCCTTTAAAACACCGATAATATCTACTCTGCTTATATACTGTAGAAGTATAAATTCTAGATTAATTTATATTCTATATAAATTTTACCATCAACAACTAAAAACAACTTATTACAGTTTTTTGTTGGTTTAATTTTAATATAACCTACATCGTTTTTGTAAACAAGATTTGGTTTTTTAGCAAACCTATAACTACTTAACCCACATAAAACAGTTTGAAATGATGACAAATTTTTAACTTTTAATAAAACAGTATTTTTAGTTTTAATAACACCTCTTAAAGGCCCTAATAATTCTAAATTCGTTTTCAAAAAATCAGAAGAATAAATTGGCTGATTATAAAATTCTTTTTTTGACAACTTCATTCCAAATAACCATTTTTTATCTTTTGGGTAATGAGTTTTTAAGTAATGTTTTCTAGGAAAGTTAAAAAAATAGGAATTAAAATTAGGTTGCCATCTTCCATTTATCACTGCCCCTGAAGCCCATGTAGCATCCATAAGAACCCATTCATTATTTATTTTAACGACATTCCATGCATGATTTGGCACATTCAATTTTTTACCTATGTCATATATAGAGTTCCTTACATATCCTTTTATAACTTGGTTTTCAAACCCCAAATAATCATAAACCTTTGCTAAAGTTTGTGCATATCCTTCACAGACTCCTTTCTTCGTTTTTAATGTATTTGTAACAATACTGTCTTTAATCGCTTGGATTTTACGTAATCTATCTTCCTCATTTTTGTAATTAAATCCAATTATTTTTTTTTGTTGATTTTCATAAGCAGATAAATTATATTTTATATTTTTTGACACCCAATAGAACACAGCTTTGGCTTGTCCTTCTTTAGATGAAAAGTCTTTTGCTACTTTTTTAGCAAGACGTTTAGCTGTTATTTGTGAAGGGTATTTTTTTATTTTCTCTTGAATTTCTTTAAAGTTTTGAGATGTTATATTAAAAGAAATCAATAAAACTAAATATAAAAAAATTTTGCTCATATTATATTGAGGAATTATATTTTTAATTAACCAACCAAAAACTATGCCTACAATTTAACAATTGTTTTTCTAATAGCAACTAAATTAGACAACAATGCCTCTAAATATTTTAAATCTAACATATTAGCCCCATCACTTTTTGCATTAGAAGGATCAAAATGAGTTTCTATAAAAAGCCCATCTACATTATTTACAACTCCAGCTCTAGCAATAGTTTCAATCATGTCAGGCCTACCACCAGTTACTCCACTTGATTGATTGGGCTGTTGCAAAGAATGTGTAACATCTAATACTGTAGGTGCAAATTGTCGCATTGTAGGAATTCCTCTAAAATCTACAATCATGTCTTGATAACCAAACATGGTACCTCTATCCGTTATCCAAGCTTTATTATTTCCAGAGTCATGTACTTTTTTAACAGCATGTTGCATTGCTTCAGGGCTCATAAATTGCCCTTTTTTAAGATTTACAACTTTACCTGTTTGTGCTGCAGCCACAACTAAATCTGTTTGTCTTACTAAAAAAGCAGGAATTTGCAAAACATCAACATAAGCTGCTGCTTTCGCTGCATCAGAAACTTCATGGATATCTGTAACAGTAGGAACATTAAAGGTTTCAGAAACTTTACGCAAAATTTTTAGTGCTTTCTCATCTCCTATTCCTGTAAAACTATCAACTCTGCTTCTATTCGCTTTTTTAAAGCTACCTTTAAATATATAAGGTATCTCCAATTTGTCAGTTATTGAAATTATTTTTTCAGCTATCCTCAAAGCCATATCTTCACCTTCAATAGCACAAGGCCCAGCTAAAAGAAAAAAGTTATTTGAATTACTATGTTTTATATTAGGAATCTCTGATAAATGCATATTAATTATTTATTTAAAACAAAAGTAAGAAATTAAATTAGCTATATTTAGACTTTAAAATCTATTTCACATGAATAAGAAAGTAATATTCTTCTTACTATTAATTTTTTCGTTTATTTCTTCTAATCAATCACAAAACATTAAACAAAATAACACAAAAACGCTTCACAAAAAAAGTACTACAATAGATTCTGCATTGGTACGTAAACATCTATATACATTATCCTCTGATGAAATGGAAGGTAGAAAACCTGGTACTGAAGGAATGGAAAAAACTACAGTATATATTGAAAATGAATATAAAAAAATAGGATTAAAAACATTTGGAAACCTTAAAAGTTATCGTCAAAACTTTACTCATGAAGGAATTAAAATGAGTAATATTATTGGTGTTTTAGAAGGGAATTCTAAAAAAGATGAATTTGTTATCGTATCTGCTCATCATGATCACTTAGGAATAAAACAAAATGGAGATGGTGATCGCATTTTTAATGGTGCTAATGACGATGCTTCCGGAGTAGTTGGTGTTTTAGCTTTAGCTGAATATTTCGCAAAAATTGGCACGAACGAACGTAGTATTTTATTTGTTTGTTTTACTGCTGAAGAAATGGGATTAATTGGATCAACATATTTTGGTAAAAGAATTGATCCAACCAAATTTGTAGCTGGAATTAACCTAGAACTAATAGGAAAAGAACCTAAAACTGGCCCCAAAACTGCTTGGTTAACTGGTTTTGACCGCTCGAACTTTGGGAAGATTATCCAAAAAAACCTTAAAGGAACCGATTATAAATTATTTCCTGACCCCTATACAGCGTATAATCTTTTTTTTAGGTCAGATAATGCCTCATTAGCTCGCTTAGGAGTTCCATCACATACCTTCTCTACAACTCCAATTGATATAGACCCTGATTATCATAAGGTTTCAGATGAAGCAAAAACTTTAAATATTGCGGTTTTAACAGAAACTGTTAAAGCAGTAGCCAAAGGTACTGAGAGTATTATTAAAGGTATTGACACTCCTACAAGAGTTGTTATAAAAGATTAAAATATACTACTAATCAATTACTAAAAAAGCAAGAAAATAATTCTTGCTTTTTTTGTTTCCCTCCCATACACATAATGACAATTTACCAATTTAAACAGTATTAAATTAACAATAACACTTAAATTTAATTAAATTTTTATTACATTCGCTAAATTCTAACAATAAATCCTTCGAATTATGAAAAAAAAACTTTTTAGCATTGGAATAGTTTTAATGATGTTTTCTTGCTCTACAAACGATTCATTAGAAATTCAAAATCAAGAACAAAAAGATTTATTATCAAAAGCAGAGATTAACAGTGTTATTAAAAAGTCTATAGAAACCAAAGGAGATTTTAAGTGGTCTGAACAAAATGTTAATATTATATGGAGTGCTCTTAAGCATGGAAATAATCTTTTAACCATTGGTTATGGAAACTCTAAAACTAACTATCAAAGAAGTTCAACTTCACAAAATATAAAAAATGAAATACTAGCTTTAGTTACCAGCATAGAAAAAACAGCCTCTAAAGGCAAAAGTGAAATTTTTGCTGATAAAAACATTAATGTTATTGATCTTAAAGTAAAAAATAAAGAAACCATAATAGCTTTACTAAACGATAAAAGAGTTAGATATATCGAACCTGCTGACTATAGTTTCTTCAATTCTGAACAACAAGATCAGCAACGTTCAAGCTCTTCAGGAGGTTCAGGTTGTGGATATAGCCAATTAACCTTAAACTCTAATGATTACCGAACTATTTCACCAGGAGCAAGGGTACCTTGGGCCTTTGATGCCCATAAAATACCTCAAGCTTGGGATTACAGTACCGGTTCAGGAGTTACCGTAGCCATTATCGATTCAGGGTTATCACCAGAACAAAAATGGATGAATCAATATTTTAATGATGGATACTCTTCAGGTAGAACGGTTCAGAAATACGGAACTTTTGTAGATTCATGGTGGGCATGGTCTAACAATTATGATGGAGTTAACGACAAATGTGGTCACGGAACAAAAATGGCCGCAGTTGCTACTGCTCCAAGAAACAATGATAATCTTCCTGTTGGAGTTGCTTACAATGCTAATTTAGTTACCTACAGAGCTGTTGAAAATGTTTTAATAAATGATTACCATGAAAAAAGAGGTGTTGCTGAAGCTTTAACAGCTTTAGGTAATAGAAGTGATGTAAAAGTAATTTCAATGTCTATCGGTTCTCCTTTTAGTATTGGTAGAGTTGAAGATGCTGTAAAATATGCATATAATAGAGGTAAAATGATTTTAGCCGCTGGCGGTACTTCTACTTCATTTACCACTTGGTATGGAGTAATATTCCCTGCAAGCATGAATGAAACTGTAGCTGTTTCCGGTGTTAAAGAAGGTCAATATAGTAATTGTGACGTGTGTCATTCTGGCTCTAAAATAGACTTTACTATACAAATGCAAAGAAGAAATGGTACTGACAATAAAATACCTGTTTTAAGTTACTACAATGGAAAAGAAAACTATGTAGGAGGATCATCAGTAGCAACTGCTACCACTGCTGGTATTGCAGCTTTAGTATGGGCAAAGCATCCAGGTTGGTCACGTGCTCAGGTTTTGCAAAAAATGAAAGAATCTTCTGATTTTTATCCTAATACACACTCCGAATATGGATACGGAAATATTGATGCCTTAAAAGCTGTTCAGTAAATAAATAAATTCAACTAACTAATTTTTACAGAAGCTTCGATTATTCGAAGCTTTTTGTACCTTTATAAGGTATAATATTTGTACTTATTTTATTAAAACAGCATCATGAATAAATTAAAATTCTTCTTTTTATTTCTTTTTATAAGTTGCTCATCAAGCAGAGTTATATATGACTATGACACTAAAACTGACTTTAAAAGATTCAAAACATTCAATTTTTTTGATGATATTGGTAAAGGGTTGAATGAATTGGATATAAAAAGAATTTCACAAAAAATAGTAGAAAATTTAAATACTAAAGGAATAAAACTTTCTGAAAATCCTGATTTTTATGTTAATTTTTTCTCTGCAGAAAGAGAATCTACAAATAGAAACACTATTGGAGTAGGAATTGGTGGTGGTGGCAATGTAGGTTTTGGTATTTCTGGTGGAATACCGATAGGTAGAAAAAAAATAAATCAAATACTTACTATTGATTTTGTGGAGGCAACATCTAATGAACTAATATGGCAAAGTGAAATAAATAGTGAATTAAGTGAAAGAAGTTCTCCTTCCGAAAAAAATACACACTATTCTCAAATAATTAAAAAATCTTTTACAAACTATCCTCCAAAAAAATAACATCACCTAAGAGGAGTTTTTATTTAACTAAATTTCAATCTTTTTCAAAATAAAAAAGTAGAAATAAAAAAACGGCAGAAAAAATTCTACCGTTTAAATTAAAAATTTATGACACCTAGTTAATAATCTAATTTTTTAAGGTAATCTAATTTTAGTTGCCAAATATCCAACTCATCTTTAAATTTCATAATTCCATTTCGAACGTTTTTAACTAAAGGGTTATCTTCAGTTGCATTCGATATAAAACTTAAATTATTTTCTAACTGCTGCATTTCTCGGACATTCTCATCTATTTTTCTTCTAATAAATAACTGTTCGCTATCAAGTTTTCGATAATCCTTTTGAGTCAAATATCCCTCAATAACATTTTTAAATTTCATTATCTCTATGTCTGCCCTCCCCATATTTAAACTATTAAGGTGAGTGTCTATAGCCTTATTAAATTTTTCATTTAAATGACGTGCGTTTCTAGGTAAAACTCCTAACTCTTTCCATTTAGAAATAGACTCTTTTACTTCATCAAGAGTCAGATTTTCTTTCGTCTTTATTTCTTCAATAAATTCTTTTTTACCTTCAACTACAACTAATTGCTCTTTATTCAATTCATTTTTACGTTCGTGTAATCTATCAAAATAATGATTACAAGCCCCTTTAAAACGCTTCCATATTTCATCAGAAAACTTTCTAGGTACATGCCCTATTTTTTTCCAATCAGCTTGAATGCGTTTCATTGTATTTGTAGTAGTATCCCAATCATCACTGTCTTTTAAACTCTCAGCCAACTCTACTAATTCAATTTTAAGTTTTAAATTATTACTTTGAGCTCCTTTTTCTTCTTTATAAAAAACATTTTTTGCGGCATTGAACTTCTTTGTTGCTGCTTTAAATTGTTGCCACACCGCTTCACTTTTACTGTAAGGAAGTTTTCCTATATCAAAATACTTCTTTCTTAAAGCTTCAATTTCAACAATACTCTTTTGCCAATCATTATGTGTTTTATTATTCGAAGTATCATACGCATTAATTTCAGCTACAACTTCTAATTTGGCATCAATCATTTCTTGATGCTTTGTTCTTAAAATTTTAAAATGCTGGTGACGTTTATCATGTATTTTCTTTGTTGCCTCACTAAACTTACCCCATACATCTTCTCTATGTTCTTTTCCAACAGGTCCAATTTCTTCCTTCCACAAACGATGTAATTCTTGTAACTCTTTAAAAGCTTCGTTTATATCTTCTTTCTCGTTTAATGCTTCAGCCCTTGAAATTAATTTTAATTTTTCTTCTAAGTTATGCTTAAAATCAAGTTCCCTAAAATCTTTATTTAAGTGTAATAAATCATAAAATCTCTCAACATGATGATGATATGTTTTCCATGTATCATTATATTTTGTTTTAGATACTGGTCCAATTTCTCTCCATTGCTTTTGAATCGCTTGAAAATCGTTGTACATTGTTTTTACATCACCACTTTCAATTAATACTTTTAATCCCTCAATTAAAACATTTCTTTTCTCAAGATTGTCTTTAAGCTTTTTCTCTAATTGTGAATAGTAAGTATCACGTTGCGATTTATACGTACCCAACAATTTATTATAAGCAGTTTTTACTGGGCTAGAAAACTGGAAATCTATAGAGTTTCCTCCTTCTGCCAAAAAAGCTTCTTTCTTTTCAGCTAATAATTTCCCAAATTTAGCATTGAAAGAATTTTTAATTGCATCAACGTTATTCTTTAGTTGTTGAACAGGATGCGCTTTTAATAATTTATCTAGTTCTTCAACCAATTTATCTAGCTCCATTGTTGCATAATCCAACATTGGTATTTCATGCTTTTCTTCAGCTTTTTCTGATTCTTGAGCTACTTCATTTTCAACTTCATTAACAGCTTTGTCTGTTTCGCTTACAGTTGTATTCTCTTCATTTATTGGTTGTTCAACCTGTTCTTCGTTGTTTTCTAACATATCTACAATGTTTAAGTTCCTTTTAATTAGATGTTAAAGATAAGCATTCTTATAAAATAGCAAGCTTTATTTTTAACGAACATTTAATGATTATTTATTCCATATTTTCCATGCTTTCTCAGCTTGTTGCTCCAACATTTCTAATCCATTTTTTATAACTGCTCCTTTTTCTTTTCCTTTTTGTAAAAAAGTTGTTTCTGAGGGGTTGTATATCAAATCATACAACATATGCTTATCGCTAACAAACTCATAAGGTAAATCTGGGCTATTTGCTATATTAGGATGGGTGCCTAAAGGGGTACAATTTATTATCAATAAATGCGACATCATAATTTGTTCCGAAACATCGCTGTACGTTATCATACCCTTATCTTTTGGGACTCTTGACACAAATTTATATTCAATATTTAATTTATCTAAAACATAAGCTACAGCTTTTGAAGCACCTCCTGTACCCAAAATCAATGCTTTTTTATGATGTCTTTTCAATAACGGAGTTAAAGACTTTTTAAACCCATAAACATCTGTGTTATATCCAATAAGCTTTCCTTTTTTTGTTATTCTCACAGTATTTACTGCTCCAATTTTTTTTGCTTTTTTATCAATTTTATCTAAAAAATCAAAAATCTCTAGCTTATAAGGAATGGTTACATTCATTCCTTTTATCTCATTTCTATGTTCTTTTATTTTTTCCGTAATCTCATCAATCCTTTGAATATCAAAATTTACATACTCATGTTTTGCTAATCCTAGTCTTGAAAATTTCTCTGTAAAATATCCTCTAGAAAAAGAATAAGAGATATTTTTTCCTATCAATGCAAATAGGTGTTTATTTTCGTTTTCTTCCATAAAAATCTATCACTAAAATTATAATGATACCTATAATTACAAAACCTATTGAAATCCACGTTTCTTTATCTTGTAGCTCAGGGATATATCGTTGATAATTCTCTACTATTTTATTTCCTTTTTTATCTAGTAAAAATATTGATTCAGTTGCTTTATAAATTGTTTTTTTCCATGGCCAAACAATTCCTAATGAACCTGTAATGAATCCTATAATAACTGCTGTTACAATTTGGTGCCATCTTTTTAATACATATCCTAATATATGAGATATAGAAACTAGTCCAAAAGCAGAACCAGTAGTAAAAACTGCTATGATTTTAAGATACCTCACTTTAACAGCATCTTTTAGTACATCAAAATTCCCTGATAATAGATTTACAACTACATTTCCAAAAACATTAACACTATCAACTAAAAGTAACACATAATTACCAAGTAATATTAAAATAAAAGATCCAGAAAGACCTGGTAGAGTCATCCCTGAGACACCAATTATTCCACATAAAAAAACAAACCAAAGGTTGTCATTTTCTTTAGCAGGAGTCATAAAACTTATTCCTATTCCTATTGAGGCGCCTATTAATAAACTTACAATATTTTTAAGCTTCCAATCACCAAAATCTTTAGAAATATAATAAATAGACCCTAAAATCATTCCAAAAAACCAAGCCCAGACATATAACTCATAGTTTTTTAAAAAATAGTCTAATATGAGAGATATACTAAAATAACTAAACATACTACCCAACATTACAAGTGCTAAAAAGTGTAAGTTTGTATAGCGAGTAAAGCTATTAAAACGACCTTTAAATAATAGCTTAAATGCTTTACCGTTTATTCGTTGAAACGTAAAAATGAGCTCTTCATAAAATCCCATAACAAAAGCAACCATACCACCAGAAACGCCAGGAACTTTATTAGCTCCCCCCATTGCCAATCCTTTTAAAAACAAATTGACTTTTTGAATAAATGTTCGTTCTTTTTGCATGTAGCCTAATTAGAGAAGACTAAAGTACAGTTTTTCTACTACTTTTTTACTGCTAATTTCTCAAGTAACAAGATTAGCCCAAAACCAATAATCACTAAAATTAATGCGTTGATTAATTGAGGGTCTCCATTAAAATTTTGTGGTAAAATACTTTTCTCTAAAAGAGGCTTTGTAACTCCATGCCTATCAGTATATGTTGAAATTACACTTTTCCATGGCCACACTTTATTTAGAGACCCTAACATAAGTCCAGTTAAAGCTATTAACATCTCATTTTTATAATTAACAAATAACCATTTTAATAGTTTAGAAAAAGTAGTTAACCCCACAATAACCCCTATCACTATTGCTGAAATTATTTTAATATCCTTATTAGTTAAAGCCATCATTACCATAGGGTAAACACCTATTAACAATAATATATAAGAACCCGATATGCCCGGTAATATCATAGCACACGATGCTATAGCTCCTGAAAAAATCAAGAACAAATAGCTAGCTTCCTGACCGTTAGTAGATGGAACTACTGTTATAAAATAACCAAATCCAATCATTAAAAAGCCAATAATTACACTTACAACACTCCACTTTTCTACTTGTTTAGCTATGTATAGTATACTTGCTAATACTAGTCCAAAAAAGAAAGACCATAACAAGACAGGTTCATGTTCTAATAACCATTTAATAGCTTTCGCTAAAGAAAAAATACTAGTAAGAATACCTATAAAAAGTACAGCTAAAAAATTACCATTCAACTGATTCCAAGCTTTCTTTATCCCTTCATTTTTTAGTGTATAGAATAAACTTAAATTTATATTACTTATTGAACTAAGTAATTCTTCATAAATACCAGAAATAAAAGCTATCGTTCCTCCAGAAACCCCGGGAACTACATCTGCTGCTCCCATCCCCATTCCTTTTAACCCAATGATTAAATAATCTTTTATTGTTCTACTCATGTATAGTTAGTTATTTATCTTTCTTTTTAGTTGATCTAAAATGTATTAATTTTTTCGTCTTTTTGAGAATAGTATCTTTTTTCTTTTCTTTATTTTTCTTCTTCTTTAACCCTAATTTTTGCCCTAATTCAGATAAATTATTAAAATTTACTTGATAAGATAATCCTACTCCTTGAGTATACCCTTCTTCTTCAGTAGAATATTGTACATCATTTTGCCTATTAAAAACAGTGCCTCTAAAATTACCTTCCTCATTAAGTAGCACTTCAACTTTTACCTCTCCAACGACACTTGTTTGAGTATTTGCTCCTACAGGTACTCCTACTTTTCCATTTACAATTACTCTATTACTTAACTGAGTACTAACTGATACATCTACTTGATCATCACTATTTAAATTATCAATATTACTTCTATCTCCTTGAGTATATCCAACGCCTACTTGAAACTTATTATCCTTACTATTCAACATATTAGACAAAATACTTGAGGCTATTTCTGATGCTGTTCCTGTTAAACCAGATGTTGCACTATTTCCAATAGCATCATCGTTATAAAACGTTCCAAAAGCTAATAAAAAAGAAAAATGCTGCATCTTTGTATTTAAGTCGTTTTCATTTAGAATAAATTCTAATTCAGAACTAACTGTTGAATTGGCATTAGGAATTTTAATATCAAATTCTTGCTTTGAATTAAATAGGCCTCCTGTTATTTTTGTATATAGGTCTATAGGTATTTTTCGAGTAGAATTTACATTATCTAACACCTGGGCTGGGTTTGCCTTTGTTCTATATACAGCAGTTATATCAAGTTCAGCATCATACGGATTACCGCTCCATGATATAGTACCTCCGTTTTGAACTATAAAAGGTTTGTTAATACCAGCATACTTGAAGTTATACAATCCATTATCAACAGTAAAGTCACCAAACATATTAAACTTACCACGAGTATCAATTTCAATATCCAAGTTCCCTTGCCCGCTTCCTCTTAACTCACTTCCAGACACCTTATCTATAACAACTTGTGCTATGGCATCTTTAGTGACATCTAACCTCATCTTTAAATCCAAACCTTTAATATCATCAATTAACTTACTTTGTTCATCTTTAACCACTCCTCTTTTTTCAAAATGAATTAACTTATAATTATCTATCATCTTAACATCACTCAAAGGAATAACAAACTTAGTTCCTGGTTGAGTACTTCCGTTTACATCAATATCCAAATTACTTGTTACACCTCTTATTTCTGCTCTTCCTTTTAAAAATCCAGTTCCATAATATTGTACCTCTTCATTTTCTTCTGTATCCAATACTAATAAATTATCAGTATCGATGTCAAGATTCATAAACCACAACTCAAAATTCTGATGTGCGATATATCCTGACAAAGTACCCCTAGTGTTATACTTTGTATCTTCTAAAATCACATCATTCAACTTAAATTGTTGCTCTTCTAACTCTATTTTAGTATTTCCTTTAAGAGCAAAGTCTACATTTAAATAAGGAAAAGCTAATCCTGCATTTTTTAAGTCTAAATACCCATCAAAATCAGGATTTCGTAAAAATCCAGTAGCAGAAAAGTTACCAGAAACTTCTCCTCGCAATTTAGACAGCACTTCTCCTCCTAAAGGACTGAATGCTGCAATCTTATACTCTTCTAAAGATACATTTAAATCTACAGTTGGTCGTTTACCACTAAAATCTATTCCCCCAGTAGCTATAATACTCTTTGCCTTTTCGCTAGAAAGCAACATATTTACATTGTACTTTTCGTACGAATTATTTCCAGTAATGTCTAAAGTCAAATTCCCTTGCTCAAAATCATTAATCATAAAATTTTTAATTAATAAGTTTGCTTTGGGACTCAACTTATCCTCATTTTGTTTAAAGTCAACAAGCCCATTAACTTCTCCATTTAACTTTAAACTATCAATAGAAGGCAAGAAACTATTTAGTTTTACCTTTGTGAAATTAACTTGTAAATCTTTATAGACAGCCCCTTTAACTGCTCCTTTCAAAGCTATTTTTTGTTCATTTGATTCAAAAACAAAAGGGCTAATTAAAAAATCATTTTCTTTTAAATTAAAAGTAACCTTATTCTCTTTATTACCTTCAGGGTTTATTACCCAATCAAAGCCATTGTAGTTCAACATTGATTTTTGTATTCCAACTACCCATTTTTTATCTTTATTAATTGTATAATAAAAGTCTAAATTGAAGATTTCTTCAAAATTTTTACCTCCTTTAAATTCTGATTTAAAGAACAGCGTATCATTTTCTGTTCTATTTAATAAGTTTAATTTTTCTATATCATAGAATTTAGAATCTACTTTACCTGCTGTTAAGTGAGTACTATAAAGAGGGTTTTTATTATCTAGCCTTAATAAAACATTATCGATTAAATTACCATAGGCATTAATTTCAGGAGAGGAAAAAGTAAGTTTTAAAGAATTTTTATTTGATTTAATTTTCCCTTTCAAATGTGTGTTTTTACCTATTGATATTTCAGGTAAGAACACATCAATTATTTGATTATAAATCGTAAAATCGAAATCTAAAAATTGATTTGGAGTTACTTTAAAAGGTTCATAATTTGTATACATGCTACCCAAAGCATTCTGAGTAACTAATGACAACTCCTCAAATAAAAATTTTCCTTTTAATTTTCCTTTGACGATATCTTCAGAATTTACTTCTATTGTTTTAATACTGTCTTTCACAACAGAACTTATGTTAAACTTTTTAAAAGTATACGACTGCTTTTGATTTTTATAAATAATATTTTTAAATGTTGCCTTCCCTACAATATCATCAAACGTATTTCCAGAAACATTAAGTCTAACCTTTCCTTTTAATTCTGCTATACTATCTCTGGTAAATAAATTTGTTTTTTTTAGATCAATATTATCGATATCAGCTTCAAAATCAAACTTATTTATTGCGGATGAAAAATCTGCTAATCCTTCAAACTTCATTTTAAAATTATCATCTTCAGAACTTAAAAAACCGTCGAACTTTTTATTTTGAAATTGACCGTTTATACTCAAATTTTTATAATGATACTCATTAAAATTAATATCACTTATGCTCCCTATAATAATTGTGTTAATATTATCTATGTTAAAACCACTTCCATTCACATCTGCTTTTAACGATATTTCACCTAATAAAGGGTCATTAGCAAAAGCACCTAAGTCAAAATTTTTGAATTCTACCTCACCTACATAAGCCGCATCATCAATGTTATCTATATTGGAGAGCTGTAAATCAGAAATAGTAGACCCAATCTCAGAATCTACTGATAAGGTAGCTTCCATTTGTTCTGGAGTAACTTTTATTAACCCTGACATTGTAAAATTCCCTAAACGTTGAAATTCAGTAGGTAATGTTTTCCCTAATAAATTAGGAAGTACACTTTTTAACTGAAAGTAATTTGCAGTAACATTCTCTAAATCAGCATCAAAAATAAAGCCTCTATCTGTATTCAAAGTATTAACAAAACCGAGGTCTCCAATAATTTTCATTCCTCGTTTTGACCTTAACTTTACATTACTTGCACTAAAGTTATTTAAAACTCCATCAATATCCCCAGTAAAATACATTATATCACTACCCCTTAGCTCTTTATATAATTTATTTAAGTCTTTAGCAGCTAGTGCACTTTTATCAAAAACAGCCTTAATTTGAACTTTATCTGAGAAATCAACAAGGTCTTTTCTATTATAAGTAAATTTTATATTTGCTTTTAAACTAGATTTATTATCAGTTTCTATAACAGTATCATCAAACAACATGTGTGTTTTCGTATACTTAAAATTTGTCGTTAAATTAGTTATATTTACAGCTCTATTATCGGTAAGGTACATTTTCTTTATATCCATAGAAACATTCGGCCCCACTACAGAGAAGTTTTGTAAATCTCCTCCTCCATTAAAAGCTGCAAACTTTAAAGGATTTTTTTCATTGAAATCAAATAACTTAAAAGTTAAGTCTTCTAATTGGATATTATTACTCCTCAAGATAAATGGAGTCGATAAACTATCTTTAGGTTTGCCATCTTCAAAACTGTCAATAAAAATAGACATATTATCATTTTTCTCTCCTTTATATGTTTTCATATAAAAGTGAATGCCACTAAGAGAAGCAGCTCCCAAATCAACTTTATTGTCTAAAACCTTTTTTACATTTTGTAGTGAAGTACTTAAATTTTTAACAAAAATAAGTGTATCTTGATGATGGTCTCTAATCTCAATTCCTTTTAACTGTATGCTTCCTAACCAAGATAGATCTATTTTTTTTACAACAATGTTAGTACCATAACTTTCATTTATATTTTCAGTAGCATAGCTTCCAAGCTTACTTTGCACAAAAGGCATTGACAAGAAAAACATAAGCACCAATAGAAAAAGCACTACGTACTTTACTATTCTGAGTATTATTTTTCTTACTTTTTTTATAATAAAATTTTTAATGTAAACAATTTAACAAAAGTAACTAGCAAACCCCAAAAATCTTGCCTTATTGTAAAGAAAATTCGATTTTAACGAATTTCTAACGCATAATGAATATTTTTGCGGTATTAATTCATTTTAATTTGAGCACAAAAAACATTTATATTCTAGGTATTGAGAGCTCTTGTGATGACACAAGTGCCGCTGTTATTTGTAATGGTAAAGTTTTAAGTAATATAGTTGCCAACCAAGAGATACATGCCAAATATGGTGGTGTTGTTCCTGAATTAGCTTCGAGGGCACATCAACAAAACATTGTTCCTGTTGTGCAACAAGCAATAGAGCAAGCTGGTATTACCAAAGAAGACTTAAATTCAATTGCTTTTACTAGAGGCCCTGGATTAATGGGGTCTTTACTTGTAGGTACTTCTTTTGCTAAATCATTAGCTTTAGGCTTGAACATACCTTTAATAGATGTTAACCATATGCAAGCTCATATTTTAGCTCACTTTATAAAGGAAGAAGGATGCAAAATACCGCCATTCCCTTTTATTTGTTTAACCATTAGTGGTGGCCACACTCAAATTGTTAAAATTACTGATCATTTTGAAATGGAAATTCTTGGTGAAACTATAGATGATGCTGTTGGAGAAGCCTTTGATAAATCTGCTAAAATTTTAGGACTTCCTTATCCAGGTGGCCCATTAATTGACAAATACGCTCAGCTTGGAAATCCAAAAGCTTTTAAGTTTACCAAACCTAAAGTGGGGGAACTAGATTTTAGTTTTAGCGGATTAAAAACTGGTATTTTATATTTCATCCAACGAAATGTAAAAGAAAACCCTAATTTTATTAAAGAGAATTTACATGATATTTGTGCTTCAATTCAGTTTACAATTATTGAAATTTTGATGGAGAAGCTTAAAAATGCAGTTAAACACACTAATATTAAACACATAGCAATAGCTGGAGGAGTTTCCGCAAATTCAGAAATTAGAAAACGCCTACAGTTAGCAGAGAAACATTGGGGATGGACTACTTACGTTCCTAATTTTGAATACACAACTGATAATGCCGCAATGATTGCTATTACTGGTTATTTAAAATATTTAAACAAAAACTACGCGGATGTTTTTGTTACAGCAAAAGCTAGACTAAAAGTTACTGAATAAACTATGAAATCACTAAAAAACAGACTACTACTTAGTATTAATTATTTTGCTTTATGGGTACTATATTTTGCTTTTTCTCGATTTTTATTTTTAGCTTTTTATTACGATAAAACTTTTGATCTTGATTTTATTACTATCTTAAAAACATTTTTACATGGACTAAAATTAGATGCTTCTTTTTCAGGTTATCTATCTTTAATACCTTTTTTGTTTTTTTTATTTTCAATCTGGATTCCTAAAAAAACAATTGCTTTATTAATTAAAAGTTATACCTATCCCGTTCTATTTATAATTAACTTATTTATGTTAATTGATGTCGTTTTGTATAAATCATGGGGGGTTCGTATTGACTCTACTTTATTAACATATATCAACACTCCAAAAATCATGCTTGCCTCAGTATCAGCAACTATGTTGATTGGTGGAATTATTATTTGGCTTTTTATTTCAGGATTAACAACTTTTCTTTTCAACAAAAAACTAACGATTCTTTTTAATAAATTAGAAAAAGGAAAAATTTGGGAAGCTCCTATTTTTTTAATTTTACTTGTTGCTCTGATACTTCCTATTAGAGGTGGAATACAAACAATACCTATAAACCAAAGTAATGTTTATTTTTCTAAACATATGTTTGCCAATCACGCGGCAGTTAATTTTATATGGAATTTTTCCAACACATTAACTCACAAAACAGAAGACAAAAACCCGTATCAAAATTTCAGTGCTAATACTGCTACGAAAACTATTGATACAACAAGAAGTCAACTATTAACAAGTAATGATTCTATACTAAAAACATCAAAACCAAATGTTATTTTAATTATTTGGGAAAGCTTATCAGCTAAAGCTGTTGGCGTATTAGGAGGAGTACCCAATGTTACAGAAAACCTAAACCAATTAGCAAAAGAAGGAATTTTGTTTACTAATTTTTATGGTAACGGTGATAGAACAGACAAAGGGTTAGTTGCTATTTTAAGTGGTTATTACCCTCAGCCTACTTCAAGCATTATTAAAATGCCACATAAAACAAGAAAACTTCCTATGTTAACTAAAGAAATGAAAAACTTAGGTTACAATACATCTTTTTATTACGGTGGTGACACTAATTTTGGAAACATGAATACCTATTTAAGAAATGGTGATATAGATTTCATGTTAGATGGAAGTGCTTTTGATAAAGAAAATTGGAATTCAAAATGGGGAGCACATGATCATATTTTCTTAGAGCGATTTATGAAAGACTTGTCTGAACCTCAAATAAAACAGCCTTTTTTCAAGGTGGCTTTAACATTAACCAGTCATGAACCTTATGAATTTCCTGATACTTATAAATTTGGTAAAAGCTCAGAAGAAAACCTTTATAAAAGTGCGCAAGCATATACCGACAAAGCTATTGCAAAATTTATTTCTGACGCCAAAAAACAAGCTTGGTGGGATAATACTTTAATTGTTATCATGTCTGACCACGGACATCCACTACCTAAACATAAAGGGTATTTTAATTCTCCTAAAAAATTCCAAATACCAATGGTTTGGTTAGGAGGAGCTCTTGCTAAAAAAGGAATTACTGTTGATAATTTTGGTTCTCAAGTTGATTTCTCATACACCTTAACTAACTTATTAAAAGGAAATTACAACCAATTTAAATTCAGCAAACATCTTTTCAATAATTCTAATAAACAATACACCCACTACATTTTTAACAAAGGATTTGGTACAGTAAGCAAAAATGGGCGTTTTGTATATGACTATGTAAGCAACAAACCCATTATACAAGAAGGAAGTTATAAAACTTTAGATTCTCTAGGTAAAGCCATCACTCAAAAAGCATATCAAGATTTTTTAGACAAATAAACTCTTATTGATTTTTAATTAAATTCAATTATATTAGCCTTAACTTGTTTAAAAGGTTATAAATTAACATAAAAAATCATGGTAAATACAATTGATACTTCTACATCAAAAACGCATAATGATCGTGTTTTACTCCCTTTTAAGTTTAATAGCACAAAAATGCTTAAAGAATTTGAGGATTTAAAACTGCAACATTTAACTAAGTATGAATACTATGACACAATTCCTTTAAGAGCTCCAGCACATACCGTAGATAAATCATTACCCTTCCCTCCTCCTGCCGATGATTATGCAGATGGCTCTTGGACAGATTGGCTTGATACTACTGAGCTAAAAGAATCACCTTATTTAACTAGTATTGTGAACACTTTTAAAAAACATACAAAAGTAACACTAGTTAGGTTGCTTCGCCTAGCTCCAGGTGCTGTTGTCAAAGAACATAATGACCCAACATTAGCACTTGAAATAGAAAAATCTGTTGTACGGCTTACAGTTCCTATTCTTGTAAATGATAATGTTACCTTTTACCTAAACAACACTCCTGTTGGAATGCAACCAGGGGAATGTTGGTATTTAAAACTAAATGATCCTCATAAAATTACTAACTATGGAAAAACAGAACGTGTAAATTTAACTATTGATATGATTCCTAACAACTGGTTAAGAGATCTCATAGAAAAAAGTAAACTAACATAAAACCCCGAACTAAATATTCGGGGTTTTGTTTTTTCATGTTATAAACAAGGTATTAAACCTTTTTATATTTAATAGAACACCCAATGGCACGTGTATCAGTTTTTAATGGTTTTTCTCCTCTTAACAAAGCATCAACTGCATTTTCTACAAAACGCTCAGAAACATTACTTTCACTTCGTGAACTGTCATCAATAGCTCCAATATACTCAACAATTAGTTTACTTTTATTTTTACTTAAGATATAAACATGAGGCGTTTTAGTTGCTCCATACATTGGATATACTTTTTGTCCCTCATCAAATAAATAAGGAAACGTAAATCCTTTTTGTTTAGCTCTAACTTTCATAGAATCAAAATCATCTCCAGAAGAAACTTCAGGGTCATTCGGATTTATTGCTATTACAGGATATCCTTTCTCTTTATATTTTTTATCTAGAGCTATAAGTCGATCTTCGTTTGCAACAGAATAGGGACACTTATTACAAGTAAAAACTACTATAAAACCTTTAGCTTTTTTAAAACTTGACAAAGAAACCATGGTATCATCAACATTTTTCAATTTAAAATCAGAAGCTACATCTCCTACTTTATAACCTCCGTAATCATTAATTGTAAATGCAGAAACTACAGCTGCAACAGTTAACACTAGTATTGTTTTAAAAGTTTTCATAATTATATTATTTAAAAAAAGTTTGTAATTCAACTTGTAACTCTTCATAGTCAAACGATTTTTCATAGAACTTCCTTTTCTTTGCATTATAGATTAAAGTAGCTGGTATAGAACCTGACCAATCTTCTGCAATATCTTTAATCCAAAATTGTTCATTCTTATCTTCAAAGTGAACTATTTTAGACTTTAATTTTTTTTCTTTTATAAATGGAATTAAATTACTTTCTATTTGTTTGGAAAAGTCTAAACTTACCAAAATAACCTCTACATTTTTATCATTATAATTATCATATAATTTTTCGAAAGCTGGTAATTCTTTTACGCAAGGTACACACCAAGTAGCCCAAAAATTTATTACATAAACTTTATCATCATTCTTATGTAAAAGTGGCTTTAACTGTTGATAATTTAAGGTAGATATCTCAATTAGTGCTTCTTTTGCTATTTTTTCTTCATTACTTATTTTACACGAAATACTTGTTAGAATGAAAAGTAACAAAAAACAAACTCTATACATCAATAAAAATTTATATAAGATTCTAAATTAAATAATTCCTTGTGGAATATCTATTAATTAACTTAATATTAACAAGAAAAAAGCTCGGAAAAATTAATTTATCCGAGCTTAATTATACTAGTTGATTTATTTTTTAAGAAAAAATATCATTTAATAGTTTTGCTAAGCGTACACCTCCTTTTTGCAATTGTTCTCTTACAACAGGAAAATAAACATACGAATATCTATAACGTAGATTCTCTCCTACTTTAGCAGAAGCATACACTTTTTTTGTTAACTTATGAGTATCATACATCCAATCTACAACAGTACCTTTTTGAATTACCTTTATTTGTTGTTTAGACAATTTTTTTGCATTACCAGCTAATTCAACATAACTCATATTCCATTTACTAAGTATGCTTTCATCCCAAACCCTGTGTAAGTTTGATCCTCTCCCATGCCATTGAACCTGAATAGTATTTCCTCCTTTATCTTCTTTTTGACCTATATGCATAGGTTGGTGTAAATCTCCCATCAAGTGCACTAACATTTTTAAATGGAAACGCTTATCTTTTACTGAACTATTTTCATCTTTTAAAACCTCCACACAACGATTAATCCCAGTAATTAAATCTCCTTTCGTATTTTTCTCAGAAGTTTCATATTTTCCTTCTAAAGGCATATTTATGTAATGCCAAGAGTAATATTCACTGTATTTTCTATCAGACTTTATTTCATCAGCATAGGTTGATACAAAAGCTAAACTTTCACCCTCTAATAATTTATCTATCTTCCTTTTTGCTCTATTGGTTAGATGATTTTCAGCAATTTTACCAGTAGCCCTATGCCCCGTTGGTCCCCATATGTCATCATTAGAAAACGCCGAAAAAGACATTAAAAAACTGAATAATAGTAATAAGAAACGTTTAGTCATTTTAAATACATTTTTTGCGAAGTTAAAAAATAGTACGCATAGTTTTTTGGATTTACAAAAAAAAAATCCATATCTTTACGATATCAAAATGATATCAAATTAAATCAAACAGAAATATGAAATCAGAAAAAATTATTAAACCAGCAAATGGTTATCTATTATTTTTCATTGTACTAACACTTTTTATCAGTGGAATAATCATGTCTATTAAAGATGAAACCCCTATTTATTTAATTTCAACGCTAGTAGGTTTTATTTTATCATTCGGTTTTATTTTAGTAAACCCTAATTCATCGAAAGTAATTTTACTTTTTGGTAAATATGTTGGTACGGTTAAACAGAATGGATTGTATTGGGCAAATCCACTTTATAAAAAGAAAACTATTTCTTTAAGAGCAAGTAATTTTGATAGTGAACGTTTAAAAGTTAACGATAAACTAGGAAACCCTGTAATGATTAGTACTATTTTAGTGTGGAGAGTTACTGAAACCTATAAAGCTGCTTTTGATGTAGACAACTATGAGAATTTTGTCCGTGTACAAACGGATGCTGCTGTTAGAAAACTAGCAAGCATGTACCCTTACGATAACTTTGCTGATGAAGGTCATGATGAAGACATTACATTACGTTCTAGTGTAAACGAAGTAAGTGACGCTTTAGAAAAAGAAATAGACGAACGTTTATCTATTGCAGGAATTGAGGTACTTGAAGCTAGAATCGGATATTTAGCTTATGCACAAGAAATTGCAAGTGCAATGTTGAAACGCCAACAAGCAACAGCTATTGTTGCAGCAAGACATAAAATTGTTGAAGGAGCTGTAAGCATGGTAGAAATGGCCTTAGAGGAATTAAACAAAAAGCAAATTGTTGAATTAGACGAAGAGCGTAAAGCAGCAATGGTAAGCAACTTAATGGTTATTTTGTGTGGTGATAAAGAAGCTTCTCCTGTTTTAAATACTGGTACACTAAATCATTAAAAAATGAAGAACGAAAATGATTTTGAGTAATGGAATAGGTGTTATTTTTCTACTACCGGATTAGCATTACCTAATGAGACTGGAGTTGGATTAGTTTTAAGAGCAGTAATAAACCAACAACAAATAAAAAAACAGTTCTAAAAACACTTTAATCAATGAATAAAAAGCAAGTCCTTTATTTAGCTATTGTTATATCATTAGTGGCTGGAATGGGAACAACCATTGGTACTAATTTATCTTTAGCTAATAAAAAAAAGTGTAAAACAGGTAAGATTAAAAAACGCAAAATTATAAACAGAAAATTTAGCTGGAGCAATGGAAGGCAAAAATTTGAAGAAGAATTAAATAATTATGCTAAATAAGGATGGACAGTTGTTAATATTAACCCTTTAAATAACGCAGAGAGTATAGAAGCTCTTTTAGAAAAAGATAAAAATAGATAAAATGAAAGAATATAAAGTAGTTAATTGGAAAATGGGTTTTTCTGGTAATAATCAAAAACTAGAGGACACTTTAAATCAATACGCCAGAGAAGGCTGGGTTTTAAAGCATGTTGCTGAAAACTCAGTAAGAATTATTTTAGAACGAAATAAAAACAGGTAAAATGAAAGTCTTTAAAGAAGAGCAACGATTTACTCAAACATGGCTACATATCCTTTTAGTTTTAGGATCAATCATTCCTATATACTCTATAGTTACAGGATGGATGAATTCATTGGATAAAAGCTTAACTGCAAATAGCTCTTCTTTAATTTCATTAACTGCTATACTATTCGTTCATGTTTTAATTTACAAGTGCGTACTAAAAACTAAAATAGATGAGTATGGTATTCATTATCAACTATTCCCTTTTCATTTAAAATTTAAAACAAAAAAATGGAACGAAATTAAAAATATTCATGTTAGGCAATATAATCCAATATATGAGTATGGTGGTTGGGGGATTAGATATACCTTTTCCAAAAAAGGAGTAGCTGTTAATATTAAAGGGGATAAAGGCATACAATTAGAGTTAAGAAACGGTAAAAAGTTATTAATAGGAACTCAAAAAAAAGACGATGTAGCACTTGTTTTACGGAACTTACGAAAATAAAATAAAAAAATTATGATACGCATTATCTTTTACATTACAACATACCTAATTACGACTGTCTTTACTTTTTCTCAAGTAAAATCAAAAAATATTCTAATAAAGAATGACTCTATTGAGTTACCTGGTACTTTAACCTATTTATCTAAAAAAACACCATTAATTATTTGGGTTCATGGCTCTGGAAATGTAGACAGAAATGGAAACCAAGGAAAAATTATAAAAGCAAACTACATTCAAAAATTTAGAGAAGCAATTACCGTAAATGACATCGCGTTCTTTAGTTATGATAAAAGAACTTCAAACCCTAAAAACTATAAATTTTTTAAAAAAATAGTTTTTGAAGATTTAGTGAACGATGTTGAAAAAGTAATTGATTATTTTAAAAATGATCAAAGGTTTTCAGAAATTATCTTAATTGGGCATAGTCAGGGATCACTAATTGGAATGTTAGCATCAAAGAACGTAGACAAATACATTTCTATAGCTGGCAGTGCGAATACCATAGATAAAACTATTATCCAACAAGTTAATAAACAAAATAAACAATTGGGTGATATTACAAAAAGTCATTTTGAAGAATTATTGAATACAGGAAATATTAAACAAGTAAATCCTTTATTAATTTCTATTTTTGCAGAACAAAATTTACCTTTTATTTCAAGTTGGATTTCATATAATCCAATAAAGGAAATTAAAAAATTAACAATCCCTACTTTAATTATTAATGGAAATAAAGATTTACAAGTACAAGTTGAAGATGCTAAGCTTCTACACAAATCTAATTCAATAACAACTTTAAATATTATTGATAAAATGAATCATATTTTAATAGAACTAGAAAAAGATTCTGATAATTTGAAGTCATATTACTCTTCTGAATATATGATCTCAGACGAATTAATAGTATCTATTTTAAATTTTATAAATAAATAGCATGGCAAAAAAGAAGGCATTTGCACTGCGCATAAATGAAGATATGCTAAAAGCGGTTGAAAAGTGGGCAGCTGAAGAATTTCGATCTACCAATGGACAGATTGAATGGATGCTTATGCAAGTTTTAAAAGAAGCTAAACGAGAGCCAAAGAACAAAGAAAAATAAAGAAACCCTTCTTTTTTACTGACTTAATTACTTTAGTCAAATACTTCATTTTACAATACTATTTTTCACGTCATTATTCACATCTTTTGCGTAAGTAAAAAACAAACCTTGCTAAGCTTAATCCCCTCCTTTTAAATACTTTTCAAAAAAGAGCTTAACATTTTTTTAAGAAGTTTAATTAATATCTTTACCTCTCAACACACTAATTAAACTTAACTAATGAAAAAAATACTTTCAATACTATTTATATCCATCAGTTCTATACTTTTTGCGCAAGAGTTTTCTATGGACTTGGTTAAAAACATGAAACCAAGAAATATTGGCCCCGGTGGGATGAGCGGTCGTGTAACTGCCATTGATGTAGTGCAAAATAACACTGACATCATGTATGTTGGTACCGCATCAGGTGGAGTTTGGAAATCTACTTCAGCCGGAATTAAATGGAAACCTATTTTTGAAAAACAAGCAACTGCTTCAATAGGAGCATTAGCAGTTCAACAGTCTAATCCCAGTGTTATTTGGGCTGGAACTGGAGAGGGAAACCCAAGAAATAGTTTAAATGGTGGCTATGGTATTTTCAAATCATTAGATGCCGGAAAAACATGGAAATCTATGGGGTTGGAAAAAACACGCCACATTCATAGAATCATTATTGACCCAGCAAATCCTAACATCGTTTATGTGGGAGCAATTGGCTCACCTTGGGGAGAACATAAAGAACGAGGCGTATATAAAACAATTGATGGTGGAAAGACTTGGAAGCAAATTTTATTTAACAACATTAAAACGGGTGCGGCTGATTTAGTAATGGACCCCTCAAACCCTAATAAATTAATCGCTTCTATGTGGGAACATAAACGTGACCCTTGGTTTTTTAAATCTGGAGGAAAAGGAAGCGGAATTTATATTACTCATGATGGGGGAGAAAATTGGAAAAAAATCACAGATAAAGAAGGTCTCCCTAAAGGTGAACTAGGAAGAATTGGAATTGCAATATCTCGCTCTAATCCTGATGTTATTTATGCACTTGTTGAGGCTAAGAAAAACGCACTTTACAAAAGTATAGATGGTGGTTTTAAATGGAAAAAAATTAACGACAAACGCGGTATAGGAAACCGTCCATTCTATTATTCAGAAATTTATGTTGATCCTCAAAATGAAAATAAACTATATACAGTTTTTACATATATAAATGTTTCTGAAGATGGTGGTAAAAACTTCAAACAATTAATGCCAGCCTATGGAGTATCTAATGGAGTGCACCCTGATCACCATGCGTGGTGGATACATCCAAAAGATGGTTCTTTTATGATTGATGGTAATGATGGTGGTTTAAATATAACCCATGATGGTGGTAAATCATGGCGCTTTATAGGAAATCTTCCTGTTGCTCAATTTTATCATATAAATGTTGATAATGAATTTCCCTACAATGTATATGGAGGTATGCAAGATAATGGTTCTTGGAGAGGCCCTGCTTATGTTTGGAAATCTCAAGGAATACGAAATTCATACTGGCAAGAAATAAGCTTTGGTGATGGCTTTGATGTGGTTCCTGATCGTGATGATTCTCGTTATGGATGGACTATGAGTCAACAAGGGTTTGTATCAAGATATGACTATTTAACGGGTAATAATTATACCGTCAGACCTACACACCCTAATCCTAATGTTAAACTTCGTTTTAACTGGAATTCTGCAATTAACATTGATCCTTTTAACAATTCTACTATTTATTTCGGTAGTCAATTTGTACATAAATCAGAAGACAAAGGGCTCACTTGGGAAATTATTTCTCCAGATTTAACTACTAATGACAAAAACAAACTAAAACAGTCTGAAAGTGGTGGTTTAACAATGGATGCTACTGGTGCTGAAAATCATTGCACTATTTTAGTTGTAGAACCTTCTCCTATAGAAAAGGATATGTTGTGGGCTGCCACTGATGATGGACAAGTACAAATTACTCGTAATGGAGGTAAAAACTGGACAAACGTTTCAACAAATATCAAAGGATTACCAGCAAATAGCTGGATAACTCAAATTAAAGCCTCTAATAAAAACAAAGGAGAAGCTTTGTTAGTTGCTAATGATTATCGAAGGTTTAATTACAAACCTTATGCATATCGTACTAAAAACTATGGTAAAACATGGGAACGCATAGTAAATGAAAACGATGTTAAAAGCTATGCATTATGCATTATTGAAGATATTTTAAATCCTAACTTATTATTCTTAGGTACCGATGATGGATTGTACATATCAATAAATGCTGGAAAAAAATGGCTGAAATGGACTAATGGATTTCCTACTGTACCAGTTAAAGATTTGGTTATCCACCCAAGAGAGCATGATTTAGTTATTGGAACTTTTGGAAGAGCTGCTTGGGTCTTAGATGATATTCGTCCACTCAGAAAAATAGCTCAAAACAATCAAGTATTAAGTAATAAAATTACGTTATTCACTCCTCCTACTGCTTATCAAGTTGCATATCAACAACCAACAGGGAGTAGATTTGGGGGAGATGCTTTGTTTAATGGAAAAAACCGAGGAAGTGGAGCTATTATTTCGTATTATATAAACAAACCAAAAGAAGAAAAAAATAAAAGCTCAGAGATTAAGAAAAAAGGTGGCAAAAAATCTCAAATAAAAAATGATTCTGTCAAGTTTAATTTTTATCAAGGAAATAGGTTGATTAGAACTCTTAAAAGAAAAGCACCTAAAGAAAGTGGACTATATAAACTTACTTGGTATATGAATGAAAAAGGTGTTAGTCGTCCCTCAAGAAAAATATCTAAATCAAAAAGAGAACCTTCTGGTGTTAGAGTTAAACCAGGCGTTTATCGTATAATAGCTAGTTTTGGTAATGATACTTCAGAAAAGAACATAACCGTAAAATTTGACCCAAGATTATCAATATCTACCTCAGCAATCAATCAAAGGTATAATAATGCTAAAGCTTTAGAAAAAGACCAAAAAACTATGGCTGATGCATTAAAACAACTGATAGAAAGTAAAAAAATAGCAAATGATTATAAATCAAAGTTATCTAAAAAAGATAAAAAGGTATATAAGGAAACTATCAATAAATCAAAAAACATTGTTAAGAAAATTGATACTTTAATCACTCTATATCTAGGTAAAGTTGACAAGCGACAAGGTATAACCAGAAATACTGAAACTACAGTTAATCAACAATTAGGAACTGCAAGATGGTATGTTAATAGTAGATTTGGAGAGCAAACTAATACAGAGCAACAACTGATTACAAATTTTAAAAGTGCACTTACAAAAGCTTTGAAACAAACAAATGATTTCTTTACTAATGATTGGAAAAATTATAAAAACATAGTTGAAAAAATTACAATTTCTCCATTTAAAGAAGTTAAAAAATTTTCTTTAGAATAATTTCATCAAAACATGTAACAACATCAGTCTTTAAAAGTCTAATTACCAACTAACTAAAATGTTAAAAAAAATGAAAAAAATATTTCTTATTGTAGCAATTAGCCTATCGGTTATAGCCTGTAAAACTGAAAAAAAGACCAATAAAAGTTTAAAAAAATATTCTATTACCCAAATGATGGATAATGAGAGTGTAGCAGGCGGTAGCTTTTCTCCAGACAATTCAAAGTTACTTGTAACAAGTAATCGTTCTGGAATTTATAATATGTATACTGTTTCTACAGCTGACGGTACTTTTGAGCCAATAACTAAATCTGATAGTTCATCTGTATTTGCCACTTCTTATTTCCCAAAAGATAATAGAATGCTATTTAGAATGGATAATAATGGAGATGAAATTTATCATATATTCATGAGAGATTTAGATGGTAGCATTAAGGATTTAACACCCAATAAAGGTACACGAGCTTCTTTTTATGGTTGGTCTAAAGATGAAAATAGTTTCTTTTTCGCCTCTAATAGAAGAGATGAGCGATTCATGGATGTATACGAAATGGATGTTGAAACTTTAAAATCTAAAATGATTTACGAAAATAAAGAAGGGTATAATGTTGCAGCAATTTCTAACAACAAAAACCTATTGGCATTAAGCAAAACTGTAAATACAAATGATAGTGATTTATTTTTATTTGATAGAACAGCTAAAAAAGCAACAAAAATAAATGCTACCTTAAGTAAAAACTCTGCGGAAGATTTTTCTTTAGATGATAATGATTTTTATTACACTACAGATGCTGATGGAGAATTTGCAAGCTTAATGAAATATAATATTTCAACTGGAAAAAGTGAAAAAGTATTACAGAAAGATTGGGACATAAGCGGTAGTTACTTTACAAATAGTGGAAAATACAGAATTACGTATATAAATGAAGATGCAAAAAATGTAATTGAAATTTTTGATGTAGCCACTGGTAAAAATATTGAATTACCGAAGATAGATGGAAAAAGTATTACTAGTGTTGGAGTATCTAAAGACGAAAAAATGATGCGTTTTTATGCTGGTGATTCTAATTCTCCTTCAAACTTATATGTATATAACTTAGTTACTAAAGAGCAGAAAAAACTAACTGATGTTTTAAATAAAGAAATAGATCCAAGTCATTTAGTAAATGCAAAAGTAATCCGTTATCCTTCCTTCGATGGCGTTACTATACCTGCTATTTATTACTTACCACACCAAGCCTCAAAAGAGCATCAAGTACCAGCATTAGTGTGGGTTCACGGAGGACCTGGAGGGCAATCTCGTCAAGGATTTAGTTCTAAAATTCAATATTTGGTAAATCACGGATATGCTGTTTTAGCGGTAAACAACCGAGGTAGTAGTGGTTACGGAAAAACCTTTTTTACCATGGATGATAAAAATCATGGGGAAAAAGATTTACAAGATTGTATAGAAGGAAAAAACTGGTTGGCAAAACAACCAGAGATTGATGGTGATAAAATTGGAATTATAGGGGGGTCTTATGGTGGCTATATGACCATGGCAGCCTTAACATATGCTCCTGAAGAATTTTCTGTTGGTGTAAATATTTTTGGAGTTACGAATTGGATGCGTACTTTAAAGAGTATTCCTTCTTGGTGGGAATCATTTAGAGAAGCTTTATATAAAGAGATAGGAAATCCTCATACAGCAGACTCTATTCGATTAAAAAAAATCTCTCCTTTATTTCATACAAATAAAGTAACTAAACCTTTAATGGTATTACAAGGAGCTAAGGATCCAAGAGTTTTACAAGTAGAATCTGATGAAATTGTTGCCGGAGTTAAAAAGAACGGAGTTCCTGTAGAATACGTTCTTTTCGAAGATGAAGGTCATGGATTTGTAAAAAAAGAAAACCAGATAGAATCAAATAAAAGAATTTTGCAATTCTTAGATAAATATCTAAAAAAAGAAGAACCTCTAGAAAAAGATGAACTCTAAAACATTATAGCTTTTCAGCAATAAAAATCCTTTGTAATTTTTACAAAGGATTTTTTACTTTTGTTCTTTTAAATTTTAGCCTTTATGAAAAAAATAACTTTGATATTTCTTATTCTTTTTTCTGTTAACAGTTTTTCTCAAAAAAATCCAGAAAAAGAACTAGGAGCTTGGTACATGTATAATGGATCTCATAAACTATCTGAAAAATTCAGTTTAAAAACAATGGCTCATTTTCGTTTCTTTGAAATTGGAGATGACATGCAACAATTTATTAGTCGTTTGGGGGTTAATTATAAAATCAACAAAAACTTAGACGTAACAATTGGCCATTCTTATTTAAACACAGACAATACATATGGTATTGATGGTGGCTCATTTAATGAGCACAGAATTTATGAAGACTTTAATATAAAACATAAAATTTCTAAACTAGGTTTTGCCCACCGATTGAGATTTGAACAACGTTTTTTCAATTCAATTACAGGTCATTTCGTTCGTTATCAGTTAGGACTAAGTTACCCTATATCAAAAAAATGGTCAACATATATGTTCAATGAAATTTTCTTTGACTTTGATGGGCAAGCATATAACCAAAACTGGTTAGGAGCAGGTTTTTCTTATAAATTATCTAATTCAGTAAAACTAAAAGCTGGATATATGAATATTATGGTTAATGAAACAAACCTTGATAGAATTCAATTAGGTGTTATCATTAATACTAATCATCAGAAAAAGAAATAAACATATTTTATATACCTTAGCCAAAACTAACTACTATTTATGGAAGCACCTCTTTTCACCAATGATGCAATTGTTTTCGGAATTCTAATGGTTTCATTAGGATTTGTCTTTTATACTGAATCTAAAGAATCAGGATTTTGGTCTAAATTTTATAAAATAGTGCCTGGCGTTTTAATGTGTTATCTAATTCCTTCAATTTTTAATTCTATGGGATGGATTTCTGCTGACAAAACACAAACCTATTTTATTGCTAGTAGGTATTTACTTCCAGCTTCATTAGTTTTAATGACCCTAAGTATCGATTTAAAAGCCATCTTTAACTTAGGCCCTAAAGCTTTAATCATGTTTTTTACGGGAACCATAGGTATTATAATAGGTGGTCCAATAGCAATTTTGTTAGTTTCTATTTTTTCACCAGAAACCGTTGGTGGTGTTGGTTTTGATGCTGTTTGGAGAGGTCTTTCTACCTTAGCGGGAAGCTGGATAGGTGGTGGAGCAAATCAAGCTGCAATGCTAGAAATATATCAATATAATCAAGCTAGCTATGGAAAAATGGTACTAGTTGATATTGTTGTTGGGAACATTTGGATGGCTATTTTATTAATTGGAATAGGTAAAAATAACAAAATAAATAACTGGTTAAAGGCTGACACAACAGCTATCGAAGAATTAAAAAATAAAGTTTCTTCATTTACATCAAACATAACTAGAATACCTTCTTTAACTGATTTTGTTATTATTTTAGCTTTAGCATTTGGTGCAGTTGGCCTTGCTCATTATGGTGCAGATAATATATCTAGTTATCTAGTCAGTAACTTTGAATCAGTAGCTGACAAAACCTCCTCTTTGTCTTCTTTTTCTTCCAAATTCTTTTGGATGGTAACAATTGCTACTATCATTGGTATTTTGTTATCGTTTACTAAAGCTAAAAACTATGAAGGAGCTGGTGCTAGTAAAATAGGAAGCATATTTATTTATATTTTAGTGGCTACCATAGGTATGAAAATGGATTTAACGAGTATTCTTGATAACCCGGGGTTACTTGTTGTAGGTGTCGTTTGGATGTCTATCCATGCAGGGCTACTAATTTTAGTAGCGAAATTAATAAAAGCGCCTTATTTTTTCTTAGCTGTAGGTAGTCAGGCTAACGTTGGTGCAGCAGCCAGTGCTCCTGTGGTAGCTGCCGCTTTTCATCCTTCATTAGCAACCGTTGGGGTTTTACTTGCTGTTTTTGGATATGTTGTCGGAACTTATGGAGCTATGCTGTGTACAATTTTAATGGAAATAGCCTCGAAAACTTAGTAGATTTCCTCATATTTGCATTCTTAAGGTTAATAAATTTTATGCTTTTAAAGGTAAAAGCACACTTACAATTTTATACAATGAAAAAAACAATACTTACATTTATTATAGCTACATTAATGATTGCTTGTTCTTCAAAAAAACAAGGAAACATGATTGTTAAAGGGCAAATTAAAGGTCTTAAAAAAGGTACTTTATATCTTCAAAAAATGAAAGATACTGTATTAGTTTCCGTTGACTCTGTTGCTTTGTTAGGTAATGACACTTTTATTTTAACAGATAATGTAGAGTCACCAGTAATGTATTACCTTACTTTTAATGGAAACACAAATGATAAACGTTTATTGTTTTTTGGAGAAAAAGGCGAAATTACAATTAACGATAACGTTGAGGAATTTGGGTTTAAACCTGAAATAAAAGGTTCAAAAAACCAAGAAGTATTAGATAATTATAATAAAGTTGACAAACGATTTACTGAGCAACGTTTAGATTTTATTAAACAAGATTTTGAAGCGAAACAAGCACAAGATGAAGATTTAATTAAAAAACTTGAAGTTGACTATAAGAAAATGGTTCGACGTAGATTTTTATTTACTACTAATTTTGCAATTGCAAATCCTGATAGTGAAGCTGCTCCATACATAGCATTAACTCAATTGTTTGATGCTAACATTAAATTACTAGACACTATAAATAATAGTTTAACTGACAAAGTTAAAAATTCATCATACGGTAAGCGCCTACAAAAGTTTATCAACGATATAAAAACTAAAGAACAAAACTAATTTACCTTTTTATAAAAAAAGACCAGTGATTATATAGTCACTGGTTTTTTTATGTTTTAATAAACTTTTCTAATCTTATATCTGATTTTAAAATCCTTCAGAAATATCCTTTAACCCTTTTGAGTTTAAAATAGTAATATGTTTTCCTTTCAAACTAATTAGTTCCTTTTTCTTAAATTCAGATAATAATCGTATAGCAGATTCTGTTGCAGTTCCAATAATATTTGCTATATCTTCTCTTGAAAAATTAACATCAATAGCTCCTTCACTATTTTTTAAAAACCTTTCATCTAAATATAATAAAGTTGAGGCTAAACGTTGCTTTACCGTTTTTTGTGCCATATCAACAATAACATTATCAGCATTTTTTAATGATAAAGCCATGTTTTTTAAAATCGACATAGTAAAATTTTGATTTTTCTCTAAATCTTTTATAATTTCTTCTTTAGGAATAAAACAAACCTCCATATCATTAACTGCTATAGCTTTTAGATTTGAAGTTTCATTATTAATCAAACTACGCTCTCCTAATAAATCTCCTTTTTTAATTAAGTGAACTATCTGATCTCTTCCATTGTCACTCATTTTAGAAACCTTACAAACTCCGTTTTTTATACAAAAAACACCATTTATATATTCACCTTCTTCAAATAAAACCTCTCCTTTTTTTACTGTTTTTGAAGTTTTACATCCTGAAATTCTAACTAACTCATCTTTGGTTAGCGCTTTTAAAGAATTAAATTGACGTACAATACATTGCTCACACTTTCCCATAATCAGCCATTTTTGACTTTAATCAAAGATACTAAAAAGCTGACAAATATCATATTTTAAACTAGTATAATAATAGACCTTTGTTCAAGGCAAACGAGTAAAAATGGAAAGTAAAAAGTGTTTTCATTGTGGTAACAAATGTGAAACAAATAACATTACGGTTAATGACAAATCATTTTGTTGTAATGGTTGTAAAACTGTTTACGAAATTTTTTCTGATAATAATTTAACTTGCTACTACGACTTTCAAAATAGTCCAGGTGCAATACCTGAAGAGATTAAAGGAAAATATGACTTTTTAACTAATATTGATATTGTTGAAAAGTTACTAGAGTTCAATGATAGTAACATTCAAGTTGTAAATATGTATATCCCTCATATACACTGTAGCTCATGTATATGGATCTTGGAAAACTTACACAAACTTCAAAAAAACATTACTACATCTCTAGTTAATTTCCCTAAAAAAACTGTAAGAATTACCTACAATTCAACTAACACAAACTTAAAAGAAGTTGTTTTATTATTAAGTTCAATAGGATACGAACCATATATTAGTTTAGAAGATTATGAAATAGGTAAAAAGCAAGTAAATCGAAGTTTATTATATAAACTTGGAATTGCTGGTTTTGCTTATGGTAATGTAATGTTTTTATCTTTTCCTGAGTATTTTGAAGTAGCTGAATTTTGGTTAGAACAGTATAAAAATATTTTTAGATGGTTAATGTTTATATTTTCACTACCTGTTATTTTATATGCTAGTCAAGATTATTTTATATCTGCTTATAAAGGAATACGATCTAAAATACTAAATATTGATGTTCCAATTGCTTTAGGCTTATTGGTACTGTTTATAAGAAGTACTGTAGAAATTATTTTCAATATAGGTACTGGTTTTTTCGACAGTTTAACCGGACTTGTGTTTTTTCTTTTACTTGGAAAATTTTTTCAACAAAAGACATATAATTTTCTTTCATTCGAACGAGACTATAAATCATATTTTCCTATTGCAGTAACAAAATTAACCAAAGAAGGTAAAGAGGAAAATACTCAAATTTATAACATTAAAAAAGGAGATAGATTATTAATAAGAAACCAAGAGTTAATTCCAGTAGATGGAATTTTAATCAATGGAAATGCCCAAATAGATTATAGTTTTGTTTCAGGTGAAGCTAATCTTGTATCAAAAAAATCGGGAGATAAAATATTTGCTGGAGGAAAACAACTTTATGGAAGTATAGAAATGGATGTTTTAAATTCTGTTTCTCAAAGTTACTTAACTCAATTATGGAGTAATGATGTATTTCAAAAGGATAAAAACTCTGCTTTTAAAACTTTAACGGACAGCATTGGAAAAAACTTCACTATTGCAGTACTATCTATTGCTTTATTAACTACATTATTTTGGTTTTTTTATAACCCAAGTAAAGCTTTAAATGTGTTTACAGCTGTTCTAATAATTGCTTGCCCTTGTGCAATTGCATTAGCTGCTCCTTTTACTTTAGGTAATCTATTACGTATTTTTGGAAAGCGAAAATTTTATCTTAAAAATGCAACAGTTATTGAGCAACTAGCTACTATTAACAGCGTTGTTTTTGATAAAACAGGTACTTTAACAACCAATAAAGAAAATAATATTACTTATGATGGAATAACGTTAAATAATGAGCAAAAAGCAATATTTAAAAGTTCTTTGCGATCATCCAATCATCCACTAAGTAGAATGCTTTATACTTCTTTAAAGAATGAAAAAAATATTTCAATTGATAAATATTCTGAATTTATAGGAAGAGGTATTAAAACCTCTTATCAAGAAACAATATTAAAAATAGGATCTTCCTCTTTTGTTCAAAATCAATCAGAGATTACCAATTTAGACACTTCAGTTCATATTAGCATAAACGATATATATAAAGGTAAATTTATTTTTAAAAATGCTTATCGAAAAGAAGTTAAATCTGTATTTAATTCTTTAAAAAACAATTATGACTTAGCTGTAATATCTGGCGATAATGAAGGTGAAAAAGGTTATTTAAAAACACTTTTACCTAAAACTACAATGGTACTATTCAATCAAAGACCAGAAGATAAATTAAATTATATAAAGAACCTTCAACAACAAAATAAAAAAATAATGATGGTTGGTGATGGATTAAATGATGCTGGAGCCTTGGCTCAAAGTGATGTAGGAATTGCCCTTTCTGAAAATATTAATGTATTTTCTCCTGCATGTGATGCAATTTTAGATGCCTCAAAATTTCATCAAATAGCTAATTATATTAAAGCTTCTAAAACTGCAATTAAAATTATAAAATATTGCTTTATATTATCTTTATCTTATAACGTAGTAGGACTTTATTTTGCCGTAACTGGGCAACTAAAACCTGTAATCGCTGCTATTTTAATGCCTGTAAGCTCTATAAGTATTGTATTATTTACAACTATTGCTACAAATATATTAGGACGAAAAATAAAAATTATGGAATTAGCCATTTAATTACTGTTTAACACTGAATTTTCTTTAGAAATACGAGTTATGTTAAAAAACTCATACTCAAGAAGGCTCTATAACTACCTACGCAAGTATTATTAAAATAATAAAAGGATGCATTGATTTTGATAAAAAATAACTTAACACTGGAAATACAACTTCATTACCTTCATATAATTCATAGTTTTACTCCTACAAACAAAGTATAGTTCAATTATTTTTATCAAAACTAAATACCATAAACAAAGTATAAAACATATATAAGAATGCAAATAAACAAATATATAGACCATACATTACTTAAAGCAACAGCCACAAAACAAGAAATCCTAAAATTATGCAATGAAGCTAAAGAGCATAATTTCTGTGCGGTTTGCGTGAACGGAGCTTATGTAAAATTAGCTAAGCAAGAGTTAAAAAACTCAACCATCAAAATTGCGTCAGTCATTGGTTTTCCTTTAGGGGCTATGAGTACAGAAGTAAAAATATTTGAAGCTAAAAAAGCTATTACCGACGGTGCTACAGAAATTGATATGGTTATTAATATTGGGAAATTAATAGATGGAGAATATGAATATGTAGAAAATGAAATCAGTCAAATAAAACAAAATATAGGAAAGCACACCTTAAAAGTAATTTTTGAAAACTGTTATTTAACTCCTGAACAAATAAAAGTTGCAACCCAATTAGCAATTAATGCTAAAGCCGATTTCATTAAAACCTCAACAGGTTTCGGAACTGGAGGTGCTAATTTTGAAGATATTTCTTTAATGAAAAATACAGCTAAGGGCAAATTAGAAATTAAAGCATCTGGTGGGATTAGAGATATTGAAACTGCTAAAATGTATATTGATATTGGAGTTACTCGTTTAGGTACTTCAGCTGGAGTGTCTTTGATTACAGAAGGTAAAACAAATAAAAATCAGTACTAAAGACCTTTCTTATGAGCATACATATAGCAGCTACAAGAGGAGAAATAGCAGAAACTGTTTTGCTACCTGGTGATCCTATGAGAGCCAAATGGATTGCTGAAACATTTCTTGAAAACTCAATTTGCTATAATACCATTCGTGGCATGTTTGGGTTTACTGGTTATTATAAAGACAAAAAAATATCTGTACAAGGAACAGGGATGGGAATTCCTTCTACTTTAATATATTGTTCAGAATTAATTACTGAATATGATGTTAAAAATCTAATACGTGTTGGATCAGCTGGCTCCTATCAAAAAAATGTAAAGATTAGAGATATAGTCATCGCAATGGCTGCTTCTACAAATTCTGGATTAAACAAAATTCGCTTTAATGGTGCTGATTATGCTCCTACCGCTAACTTTGACCTATTTCAAAAAGCAGTGCAAGAAGCAACAAGAAGAAAGGTCTCACTAAAAGCAGGAAACGTATTAAGTTCTGATGAATTTTATGCTGATAAATTTGATAACTACAAAAAGTGGGCTGATTATGGGATACTTTGTGTTGAAATGGAAACCGCTGGTATATATACAGTAGCCGCTAAACATAATGTTAAAGCATTATCTATTTTAACAATTTCTGATAGTCTAGTTACTAAAGAAAAAACTACAGCTGATGAACGTGAACAAACTTTTAAAGAAATGATAGAAATAGCCTTAGAAGTAGCATAAAATTTTATTCTTCTATTTACCAGCAACATATAATATTAACATGACATCACTAATACAAAAATATAATATTCCTGGTCATAGATATACCAGTTACCCAACTGTACCTTATTGGGATAGTAAAACATTTTCAAAAGAAAAATGGATAGCTTCATTTAAAAAATCATTTATTGAAAGTAATAAATCTGAAGGTATTAGTTTATACATACATCTCCCCTACTGTGAAAGTTTATGTACTTTTTGCGCATGTCATAAGCACATAACCAAACGTCATGAAGTAGAACAACCATACATTGAAACCGTATTAAAAGAATGGCAACTCTATGTTAATTTAATAAATGACCCCCCCATTATAAAAGAAATTCATTTAGGAGGTGGAACTCCAACTTTTTTTTCTACTGAAGCGCTAAGACGCTTAATTAATGGCATATTTAAAAATGCGAAAAAACACCCGAATCATGAATTTAGTTTTGAAGGACACCCCAATAACACAACTAGAGAGCACTTACAAACACTTTATGATTTAGGGTTTAGTAGAGTTAGTTATGGAGTTCAAGACTATAATTTAAAAGTACAAAAAGCCATTCATCGTGTTCAACCTTTTGAAAATGTGAAAAAAGCTACTAAATTAGCTCGCGAAATTGGTTACACATCTATTAGTCATGATTTAGTGTTTGGTTTACCTTTCCAAACTAAAGAAAATGCAATTCATACAATTACCAAAACCAAAGAATTAGAACCAGATCGAATTTCTTTTTACAGTTATGCTCATGTTCCTTGGATAAAGGGTGTGGGCCAACGGGGATATAATGAAAAAGACCTTCCAAAAAACGAAGAAAAACGAAAACTTTATGAAATAGGTAAACAGTTATTTGCAAACATGGGATATGCAGAAATTGGTATGGATCATTTTGCATTACCCACTGATACTTTATATAAAGCTAGTAAAAAAAACACTTTACATCGTAATTTTATGGGATATACCGCAAACAAAACTAAATTAATGGTAGGTTTAGGGATGTCTTCTATTTCAGATTCTTGGTATGGATTTTCTCAAAACGTAAAAACAGTAAAGGAATATCAACAACTAGTGAATAGTGGTGAGATTCCTGTTTTTAGAGGTCATCTTTTATCTCAAGAAGATTTAATTATTCGTCAGCATATATTGAACATCATGTGCCATTTTGAGACTTCTTGGAAAGAAGAATCTTTACACATAAAAAATATTTCAAAACATATAAAAAAACTTGATGAAATGATTGTCGATGGTTTAGTTAACATAAAAAACAATACTTTATCTGTACCAGAAAAAGCACGTCCCTTTGTTCGAAATATTTGTATGGCTTTTGATAAAAAATTACATGAAAAAAAACCAGAAACCAAATTATTTTCAATGACTATTTAAATACTCTATAAAAAAACTCATTAGTTAACTAATGAGTTTTTTGACAATATAAAAGGGGAATCAATTTATTTAATACACTAAAGATATCTTATTTTATACTATGTATAACTATTATTAGCTGTATATACTCCAACAACTGACTAATAAACTGAAAGTAAAGACCAACAGTAAATTAAATATACGTTCTACATTAACTATTTAAATGAATGAATATTTAACTTTAACAAAACCAATGAGAATAGTAGATAAAAATAAGGTGAAAAAAAATAAAAAAACAGAAATTAACGATAATGTACCTACCTCAAATTTATTGTTTTTTCCTATGAAAAACCTATACAATAAAATAACAATAATAAAATATACTACTGGATCAAATAATAACGGAGTTTTAAAAACTATATAACTTAACAGTCCAAACAAGGTGGCTTCACCAACAACAAATGAACTGATTGCTAAATGTTCAGAATAATTATATTTTCTAAAAACTAATTTTGTAAAAAAACTTAAAGGAAATATTGAAAATATCCAGAAAAACTTAAGATACTCTCTTATAAACCTACCTCCAGCGTTACCTACTTTACGAAAAAACACCTCATTTAAACCAACTTCATTTATTGTTTTCGGAACCCTAAACACTCCTTCAACGATTAAATAAATTGAAACTGAAATAATTAAAAATGATATTGGATTTAATACTCCTTTTCTCTTTCCTTTAATATAATCTAAAATAACTTTTTTGGGATTTATAATTAACATTTTTACATTAAACAAAAAACCCTTATCCATGTTAACTGCTGATAAAAATGCATAGTTAAACATTGATTTAAATGTTATTTTTTCAACATTCTTTTTCTCTCCACAATTAGGGCAAAAATTCTCATCATGTTCATGATTACATGAAATACAATTCATTTATAACTTACTTAAAATATTAATATTAGTTTATAAATTATTCTTCCTAGTAAAATTTATCTTTTGTAAAAATATATAAAAAATGATTAAAACTAAAAAAAGCCCATTAAACTAATAATGAGCTATTTAATGATAAATTTAAGGGAGTCAACTTATCTTTAGGGGAAAATAATTTTGATACATTAAATGTAAATAGAAAACCCAAAAATTAAGTCATTTATTAGTTGTTTCGTTATTCTAAGTCGTTTAATCGACTAAAAGTATCGACGAATGGTAATACTATATAGATTAAATAATCAATTCTTAAATTTCTTTTCTTTTTCTTATTAAAAAAAGCAAAAAATTAATAAATATGACAAATATCATATTTTAAAAAAGCCTTCCAAACTAACTTTGTCCTAGTATTATCAGGCAAGATATGAGCGTTATTTACCTACTACTTTCACTAAGTATTTTAGTGGCTATTGTTTTCTTTATAGCATTTATTGTTTCCGTAAAAAAAGGACAATACGATGATTCGTACACACCTTCTGTTCGTATGTTATTTGATGATGAATTAGTCAAAGAAGAAAAAACGAACAATAGTTATTAAATTCAAATAGATTATGGAAATGCAACAATTTTATTACGATAATAAAATCGTAAAAAAATTCATCTACGCAACGTTACTTTGGGGGATTGTAGGGTTCTCAGTTGGTTTGCTTTTGGCTTTTATGTTTTTATTCCCAAATATTACTGACGGAATTTCATGGTTAAGTTTTGGTCGTTTACGACCATTGCACACCAATGCTGTAATTTTTGCTTTTGTGGGAAATGCCATTTTTGCGGGTATTTATTACTCTTTGCAAAGGTTATTAAAAGCAAGAATGGCTAACGATTTTTTAAGTAATTTTAATTTTTGGGGATGGCAGTTAATTATTATTGCGGCGGCAATTACTTTGCCCTTAGGCTATACATCATCAAAAGAATATGCTGAATTAGAATGGCCTATTGATATTGCTATAGCATTAGTATGGGTGGCTTTTGGTACAAACATGATATGGACCATAATAAAAAGAAGACAACGTCATCTTTATGTGGCTGTATGGTTTTATCTAGGAACTTTTGTAACCGTAGCTGTTCTTCATATTTTTAACAGCTTAGCACTCCCTGTAGGTTTTTTTAAAAGTTATTCAGTATATGCTGGGGTACAAGACGCTTTAGTTCAATGGTGGTATGGGCACAATGCAGTTGCATTTTTCTTAACAACGCCTTTTTTAGGATTAATGTATTACTTTGTTCCTAAAGCTGCTAACAGACCTGTATACTCTTACAGACTATCAATTGTTCACTTTTGGTCATTAATATTTATTTATATATGGGCTGGCCATCACCACTTATTGTATACTTCCTTACCTGAGTGGGCTCAAAATTTAGGAGTTGCTTTTTCTGTAATGCTTATTGCTCCTTCTTGGGGAGGAATGATTAACGGTTTACTAACTCTTCGTGGAGCCTGGGATAAAGTTCGTACAGATCCTGTTTTAAAATTCATGGTCGTAGCTATTACTGGCTATGGAATGGCAACTTTTGAGGGGCCAATGTTATCATTAAAAAATGTAAATGCAATTGCTCACTTTAGTGATTGGATTATTGCACATGTTCACGTTGGGGCATTAGCATGGAACGGTTTTTTAACCTTTGGTATGTTATACTGGTTAATACCTCGTATGTTTAAAACAAAATTGTACTCTACGGGATTAGCTAATTTTCATTTTTGGATTGGTACTTTGGGTATAATCATGTATGCACTACCAATGTATGTAGCTGGTTTTGTTCAAGCTTCTATGTGGAAACAATTTAACCCAGATGGAACTTTAACTTATGGTAATTTTTTAGAAACGGTCAACGAAATTATACCAATGTATTGGATGCGTGCTATTGGTGGTAGTATGTTTATTGTTGGGGCATTTGTAATGTTATACAACGTTATAAAAACAGTAAAATCTGGAAGCACTGTTACTGATGATTTAGCCGAAGCACCTGCGTTAACAAAAGTATCTAAACATAGAACTGGTAATGAAACATGGCACACATGGTTAGAAAGAAGACCTATTAAACTAACTATTTATGCTACAGTAGCAATTTTAATTGGTGGTGTTATTCAAATTATACCAACCCTTTTAGTAAAATCAAACATTCCAACCATAACAAGTGTACAACCTTACAGTCCTTTAGAATTAGAGGGTAGAGATTTATATATCCGTGAAGGATGTGTTGGATGTCATTCACAAATGATTCGCCCATTTAGAAGTGAAGTAGAACGTTATGGTGAATATGCCAAAGCAGGTGAATTTGTATATGATCATCCATTTTTATGGGGAAGTAAACGTACTGGCCCCGATTTGTTAAGAATTGGGGGGAAATATTCTGATAGTTGGCACTTAAATCATATGTATGATCCACAAAGTACATCACCAGGTTCTATTATGCCTAGTTATAAATGGATAATTAGAACCAAACTAGATAAGTCTAGTACACAAAGAAAAATGAAGGCAATGGTAAGTCTTGGAGTTCCTTATACTAAAGAAGAAATTGCTAATGCAAAAGCAAGTATGGATGCACAGGGAACAAAGATTCAAGAAAACTTACATGCTGACCCTGATTTTGCAAAAAATTACGAAGCAGATAAACAATACGCTCTGGAAAACGGTATTGACTTCGTTGAAATGAAAGATAGAGAAATTGTTGCTTTAATCGCTTATTTACAACGATTGGGGACAGATATTAAAGTAAAAGATATTCAAGAGCAATTAAGTGCTAAAAAATAGGAATCATGTTAAAATTTGTAAAAAATCATCTAGAGAGTATTACGGGAATCGAAATTTACCCTATTATTTCATTAACCATTTTCTTCACATTTTTTGTGGTTCTGTTCTGGTGGGTATTTACTGCCAAGAAAGAGTATATAAGTAAAGTAAGTCAATTACCATTAGATAATTAGTAAAATAAAAGAAAATGAAAAAATATTTTCAATCATTAGCTTATATCTCCTTTATAGCTATTACATTTTATGCTATTATTAAAGCAATAAAGTTATACAAAAACCCTTTTAGCTTGTATGAAAACCCTTTGGTTTGGATAGCTTTAGTGGCATTAATTTTAGTGATCCTTTTAAAAGAATTAGTAAGTATTGTAGCGCAGCAAAAGGCTGAAGAACTTCAATTAGAAAAAGATGGAATCACCCCTGAAGAAATTGACCGGTGGGCTTGGCTCAAAAATCTAATTAATCAGTGGACACAAGCTAAGGCTATTGAGGATGAAGGTGAAATTGAGTTAGACCATAACTACGATGGTATTAAAGAACTAGACAATAACTTACCGCCATGGTGGCTATATATGTTTTATGCGACTATGATTTTTGGAGTAATTTATTTAATAAAATACGAAGTATTTAATGGTGATAATCAAATCGTAGAATACGAGAAATCTTTAGCTACAGCAAAGCGTGAATTAGCAAATTTTAAGTCTACCTCTAAAGAAACTATTGTTGATTTTGAAACAGTTACTGTTTTAACAGGTGAAAGTGACTTGAATAGAGGAAAAGCGGTATTCAATTTAAACTGTGCCGCTTGTCACTTAAAAGATGGTGGTGGAGGTATTGGGCCAATTTAACTGATAAATATTGGATTTTAGGAGGTGGCATTAAAAATGTTTTTAAAACTATTTCAAAAGGAGGTAGAGATGGTAAAGGTATGGTAGCTTGGGGAAAAACATTAAAACCTAAAGATATTCAAAAAGTTTCTAGTTATGTGTTGTCATTACAAGGAACTACACCAGCCAAAGCTAAAGCACCTCAAGGTGATTTATACGAAGAAGAGTAAATAAGAAGTTAAAGTTTGGTTTTTTAATAGTTAGTTATTTTGAAAGCACCCAAGGATGAAATATTTAGAGATAGTATTAGTACTGTTAATAGTGATGGAAAACGTTCTTGGGTTTTTCCTAAAAAACCTAGCGGTATTTTCTACAAATACCGTACATATACAAGCTACTTTTTACTATTCATTTTACTATCAGCTCCATTTATTAAAATAAACGGAAATCAATTTTTATTGTTTAATGTTTTAGATAGACAATTTAATATTTTTGGGTTCCCTTTTTGGCCTCAAGATTTCCACCTTCTAGTTGTCTCAATGATTATTGGTGTTGTTTTTATTATACTTTTCACCGTTGTTTTTGGTCGGATATTTTGTGGATGGATATGCCCTCAAACAATCTTTTTAGAAATGGTTTTTAGAAAAATTGAATACCTTATAGAAGGAGATAGAGGTAAACAAATTCGATTAAACAAACAACAATGGAATCCTGAAAAAATAAAGAAAAGAGTATTAAAATGGATCATTTTTTTCATCATTTCATTTATAATTGCTAATGTATTTTTAGCATATCTAATTAGTGGTGATAAATTAATAAACTATATAACCGGTAATCCTTTTGATAATATAAGCACCCTAATTTCATTACTAATTTTTACAAGTATATTCTATTTTATTTTTGCTTGGTTTAGAGAACAAGTTTGTATTATAGCTTGTCCATACGGAAGATTACAAGGTGTATTATTAGATAACAAAACTATTAATGTAGCTTATGATTATGTTAGAGGGGAGAAAAAAAATGGTAGAGCAAAATTTAAAAAGAACGGAGATAGAAACGCTTCTGGCAAAGGAGATTGTATAGACTGTTTTCAGTGCGTACATGTTTGTCCTACTGGAATTGATATTAGAAATGGAACACAACTTGAATGTGTTAACTGTACAGCCTGTATTGATGAGTGTAATCATATGATGGAAAAAGTAGGTTTACCTAAGGGGCTTATCAGATATGCTAGTGAAGAAAACATTAATAAAAAGATTCCTTTTAAATTTAATACTAGAATGAAAGGGTATGCTACCGTTCTATTTATATTAATTGGCGTTTTAACAGGCATGTTGTTTTTACGAAATGATATTGAAACAACTATTTTAAGACTTCCTGGTCAACTATATGAGCATAAAGAAAATGGTATTATTAGTAATATTTATACGTATAAAGTTATTAATAAAACTACACAACAAATAAATAATGTTGGTTACAAATTATTATCGCATAAAGGTAGTATTAAAATTGTATCACATAAAAACTTTGAAATTCCAAAGCAGGGTTTAGCAGAAGGAACCTTATTTATAGAATTACATAAATCTACTATAAAGGGTGATAAAGAAAAGTTAAAAATTGGAGTTTATAGTGGTACTAAACTCATTGAAACAACAACTACAAACTTCTTAGGACCAAGAAGCTATAGATAAACTAGCTATTACATAAATATCTTATTGAACTGTAATAACATAAAAACAATAAAATGAAATTAAACTGGGGCACAGGTATAGTAATATCAATTATCGCTTTCATAAGTTTTATACTATACTTTGTAATTACAATGAGTACAAAACAAGGATACAATTATGATTTAGTAACTGAAAAGTATTACCAAAAAGAATTAGATTTTCAAAAAGATATTGAGGCTTTAAAGAATGCTAAAAAATTAAAAAAAAACATAATTACAAAAAGAACTAAGGAAGGATTAACTATTCATTTCCCAAAGGAATTTGACCCTAAAAAAATTAAAGGTAAAATGTTTCTATACAGACCATCTAATAAACAATTAGATTTTGAAATACCTATTTCACTTTCAAATAGATATTTACTCGTGCCTGAGAACCGTTTATTGGGTGGTCGATGGAACATTACTATAAATTGGCAATACAAAGGTAAAGACTATTCATTCAAAGAAGAACTTATTTACTAATGTTACTTTCAGCTATCATATTTGGTGTATTAGGCAGTTTTCATTGCATTGGAATGTGTGGGCCTATAGCTTTCATGCTACCTATAAATAGAACCAATAAAGTAAAACAATTTTTTCAAATCACAAGTTATCATCTAGGCAGAGTATTTAGTTATAGTTTAATGGGCTTACTTTTTGGTTTGCTTGGAAAAAGTTTTTATTTCTTTGGTTTTCAACAACAATTATCAATTATTGTAGGCCTTTTAATGATAACAATCATGTTACTTCCAAAAATAGTTCGCAAATTTACATTTGTTTCTCAACCTATTAGCAAACTACTTTTTAAAGTAAAATCAACCTTAGGAAGTGAATTAAAGAAAAAAGGAAATGACGCCTTTTTCACTATTGGTTTTCTTAACGGATTTCTCCCTTGCGGATTAGTTTACATGGCTGTATTTGGCGCCCTAACTACTTCCAATGCGTTACAAGGAAGTTTATATATGTTGCTATTTGGACTAGGTACAATTCCTTTAATGACAGCAGTAGTATATATTGGTAATTTTGCTAATGTAGCTATTAGACAAAAAATTCAAAAAGCAATTCCATATGTAGTTGTTTTTATAGGTGTTTTATTTATACTTCGAGGGTTAGGTTTAGGTATTTCATTCATTTCTCCTAGCGAGGTAGTTGCTATTATTACTGAAAACGCTGAAGGCTGTCATTAAAATATATTTATTAAACTGATTTAATAATAACGCTATTACTGTCTAATCCGTATTAAAAAAAACATTGAGAAAGCCCAGTTTTTAAAGGCTTTCTCAATGTTATACAAGATGGTTTAAAAATATATCTTAAACCTATTTAACCAGTTTTAATTAGGCTTCACCAGTTGTACCTCCAAAATTCATTGGAATTGGTGGCTGTTCATAATCTTTAATTTCACCATGAGCTTTTTCAAACTTACGAATATTCTCTGCTAAAGCTTTTGTAAGTCTTTTTGCATGTTGTGGTGTTAAAATAATTCTCGATTTTACTTTTGCCTTAGGTACACCAGGCATAATATTGATAAAATCAACTATAAACTCAGAAACTGAATGATTAATAATTGCTAAGTTACTGTACGTTCCTTCAGCTATATCTTGATCTAATTCAATATTTAATTGTGGGTCATTATTATTTTCGTCCATACTATATTACGTTTAAAAAGAAAGACCTCTAAAATAGAGGTCTTTGCTTATAATTACAATAGTTTTTTATAAACTATTTTCAATTTCATCTTTAGGACCTACAATTTGAGTATCGTAGCTTCTCATTCCTGTACCTGCTGGTATTCTCTTACCTACAATTACATTCTCTTTTAATCCTTCTAACGTATCTATTTTACCATTAACAGCAGCTTCATTTAAAACTTTCGTAGTTTCCTGGAACGATGCCGCAGAAATAAACGATTTAGTTTGTAATGATGCTCTTGTAATACCTTGTAATACTTGCTCAGCAGTTGCTGGTTGAACATCACGTGCTATTACAAGGTCTTTATCTGATCTACGCAATAATGAGTTTTCATCTCTTAATTGACGTGCAGACACCATCTGTCCTGCTTTTAAGTTTTCAGAATCACCTGTTTCTTCAACAATTTTCATTCCATAGATTGCATCATTTTGCTTAATGAAATCATTCTTATGAATTAGTTGATTTTCTAAGAATAAGGTATCACCTGAGTCAATAACTCTAACTTTACGCATCATTTGACGTACTACTACCTCAAAATGCTTATCGTTAATTTTCACCCCTTGTAAACGATATACTTCTTGTATTTCATTTACTAAGTATTCTTGAACAGCTGAAGGTCCTTTAATATTTAAAATATCTATAGGAGTTGTTGCTCCATCAGATAAAGGCATACCTGCTTTTATAAAATCATTTTCCTGAACTAAAATCTGATTAGATAATTTAATTAAGTATTTCTTGATTTCTCCAGTTTTAGACTCAATTATAATTTCACGGTTACCTCTCTTAATTTTACCGAAAGATACCACACCATCAATTTGAGCTACAACAGCTGGATTAGACGGGTTACGTGCTTCAAATAACTCAGTTACACGTGGTAGTCCTCCTGTAATATCCCCTGCTTTTCCAGACTTACGTGGAATTTTAACTAAAGTATGACCCGACTCAACTTTATCACCATCACTTACCATTAAATGTGCACCTACAGGTAAACTATACGAACGTAAAGCGTTACCATCTGCATCTTCAATAATTAACGAAGCAATAATTTTTTTGTTTTTAGAATCTGTCATTACTTTTTCTTGGAAACCAGTTTGCTCATCAACTTCAACAGAGTAATTAATACCTTGTTCTAAGTTATCAAACTTAACTCTACCTCCAAATTCAGAAACAATTACACCATTAAATGGATCCCACTGACAAACTACATCACCTTTCTTGATATCTTTTCTTTCTTTATTAAAGATAGTAGATCCATAAGGGATAATGTTTGTACTTAGAGTAATTCCTGTTTTCTTATCAGTAATTTTAATTTCTGCAGTACGTGAGATAACGATTTCAATTTCTTTTCCTTCGCCATCTTTACCTTTTACAGTACGTAAATCATCAATAGAAACTTTTCCTTCGAATTTAGCTATTAACTTGTTATCTTCAGAAATATTACCAGCTACCCCACCAACGTGGAACGTACGTAACGTTAACTGTGTACCTGGCTCTCCAATAGATTGTGCAGCAATAACTCCTACAGCTTCACCTCTTTGAACTTTCTTACCAGTAGATAAACTTTGTCCGTAACACTTAGCACATATTCCTCTTTGAGATTCACATGTTAATGCTGAACGCACTTCAACTCTATCAATACCAGATTCTTCAATTACTTCAGCTAATTTAGGAGTAATTAATTCTCCAGCTCCAATTAAAACTTCATCAGTAGTTGGTCTGAAAACATCATGTAATGCAGTACGACCTGAAATTCTATCACTTAAAGATTCAACAATCTCATCATTTTTCTTTAAAGGAGTAACTTCTAGCCCTCTTAATGTACCACAATCATCTTCGTTCACAATTACATCTTGAGAAACATCTACTAAACGACGTGTTAAGTAACCTGCATCGGCAGTTTTTAAAGCCGTATCTGCAAGTCCTTTACGAGCACCGTGCGTAGAAATAAAGTATTCTAAAATTGATAACCCTTCCTTAAAGTTAGAAAGAATCGGGTTTTCAATAATTTCTCCACCACCTGCAGTAGATTTTTTAGGTTTTGCCATTAATCCACGCATACCAGTCAACTGACGAATCTGCTCTTTAGATCCACGAGCTCCAGAATCAAGCATCATGAATACAGAATTAAATCCTTGTTGATCTTCTCTTAGGCGCTTCATTGACAGCTCTGTCAATTGATTATTAGTTCTACCCCAAATATCAATTACCTGATTATAACGCTCTTTCTGAGTAAGCATACCCATGTTATAGTTCATTATAATTCCATCAACCTCTTTGTTTGCTTCAGCAATCATAGACTGTTTTTCAGCAGGAATAATAATATCACCTAATGAGAAAGATAAACCACCTTCGAAGGCGTATTTATATCCCATATTTTTAATTTCATCTAAGAAATTACCTACAGAAGGAATATCCGTTACTTTTAAAATACCACTAATAACACCTCTCAAAGACTTCTTAGTTAATACTTCATTAATATACCCAGCTGCTTTTGGTACTTTTTCGTTAAATAAAACTCTACCAACTGTAGTTGCTATAATCCTAGTAACATTTTCACCATCAACAACATCGTGCGTACGTACTTTAATTCCAGCATTTAAGTCTACTTTTTCTTCATTCAAAGCTATAATAACTTCTTCAGGAGAATAAAAAGTTAATCCTTCACCTTTAATAGGCACTTCAGGAGTTGACTTACGCTCTTTGGTCATGTAGTATAAACCTAATACCATATCCTGAGAAGGAACCGTAATTGGAGCTCCATTTGCAGGATTTAAAATATTATGAGATCCTAACATTAATAACTGAGCTTCTAAAATCGCTTCAGGTCCTAAAGGTAAGTGAACCGCCATTTGATCTCCATCAAAATCAGCATTAAAGGCAGAACAAGCAAGTGGATGTAAACGAATCGCTTTACCTTCGATTAATTTAGGTTGGAACGCTTGAATACCTAAACGGTGTAACGTAGGAGCACGGTTTAATAAAACTGGATGTCCTTTAATTACGTTTTCTAAAATATCCCAAACTACAGGTTCTTTTCTATCTATAATTTTCTTTGCAGATTTTACAGTTTTAACAATACCTCTCTCTATTAACTTACGAATAACAAAAGGCTTGTATAATTCTGCTGCCATATCTTTTGGCAATCCACATTCAAATAATCTTAATTCAGGTCCAACAACAATTACAGAACGTGCAGAATAATCAACACGCTTACCTAATAAGTTTTGACGGAAACGACCTTGTTTACCTTTTAAACTATCAGATAATGATTTTAATGGTCTGTTAGATTCTGTTTTTACTGCTGAAGCTTTACGTGTGTTATCAAATAATGAATCTACTGATTCTTGTAACATACGTTTTTCATTACGTAAAATTACTTCTGGTGCTTTAATTTCCATTAATCGCTTTAAACGATTGTTACGGATAATTACACGACGATATAAATCATTTAAATCAGAAGTAGCAAAACGTCCTCCATCAAGAGGAACTAGTGGACGTAATTCTGGTGGTATAACAGGAACCACTTTCATAATCATCCATTCTGGTTTGTTTTCTCTATTTTTTTGAGAATCTCTAAAAGCTTCAACAACATTTAAACGTTTTAATGCTTCGTTTTTACGTTGTTTAGAAGTTTCAGTATTTGCTTTATGACGTAACTCATAAGATAAAGTATCTAAATCGATTCTTTCTAACAAATCAATTAAACAATCTGCTCCCATTTTAGCAATAAACTTATTTGGGTCAGAATCTTCTAAATACATATTATCTTGTGGAAGTTCATCCGCAATATCTAAATACTCTTCTTCAGTTAAGAAGTCCATTTTTTGTAATGGCTCTCCTTCAGAGTTTTTAGCAATACCTGGCTGAATTACTACGTATCTCTCGTAGTAAATAATCATATCTAACTTCTTAGATGGTAACCCTAATAGATACCCCATTTTGTTAGGTAATGATCTAAAATACCAAATATGTGCTACTGGTACTACTAAATTAATATGACCTACTCTATCTCTACGAACTTTTTTCTCAGTTACTTCTACACCACAACGGTCACAAACGATACCTTTATATCGTATTCTTTTATATTTACCACACGCACACTCATAATCTTTTACAGGACCAAAGATACGCTCACAAAATAAACCATCTCTTTCTGGTTTATGAGTACGGTAGTTAATTGTTTCTGGTTTTAAAACCTCACCTCTAGAAGCTTCTAAAATAGACTCCGGTGATGCTAAACCTATTGAAATTTTGTTAAACTTCTTAACAGTGTATTTTTCGTTTTTTCTTGCCATGATAATGGATTCGAATTAAAAATAAATGTCTTACGTAAGACTGATATTGAAAAAATGATTTGTCTCAAGGCTTACACCTTGAGACATTTCACTGTGATTATTCTTCTAACTTAACGTCTAATCCTAAACCTTTAAGTTCATGCATTAATACGTTAAATGATTCAGGTAAACCTGGTTCAGGCATAGTTTCACCTTTAACAATACTTTCGTATGTCTTGGCTCTTCCTAATACATCATCAGACTTCACGGTTAAGATTTCACGTAAGATACTTGATGCTCCATACGCTTCAAGTGCCCAAACTTCCATCTCTCCAAAACGCTGACCTCCAAATTGAGCTTTACCTCCTAATGGCTGTTGTGTAATTAATGAATAAGGTCCAATAGAACGCGCATGCATTTTATCTTCAATCATGTGACCTAGCTTAATCATATAAATTATACCAACTGTTGCAGGTTGATCAAAACGTTTTCCAGTTCCACCATCATATAAATATGTATGCCCATAACGAGGAATTCCAGCTTCATCAGTTAAAGCATTGATTTCGTTAATGTTTGCTCCATCAAAAATTGGTGTTGCATATTTTTGGTCTAATTTTTCACCTGCCCATCCAAGAACAGTCTCATAAATTTGACCAATGTTCATACGCGATGGTACCCCTAATGGATTCAATACTATATCTACAGGTGTTCCATCTTCTAAGAAAGGCATATCTTCTTGACGAACAATACGTGCAACAATACCTTTATTTCCATGACGTCCTGCCATCTTATCACCTACTTTTAATTTACGTTTTTTAGCTACGTATATTTTAGCAAGTTTTAAAATACCAGCAGGTAATTCATCTCCTACAGAAATTGTAAACTTTTTACGACGTAATACTCCTTGTAAATCGTTTACCTTAATTTTATAATTGTGAACTAATTCAACAACTAAACTATTTAAATCTTTATCTGTGGTCCAAGTTCCATGTAAGTGAGTAAAATCACCAACAGAGTTTAACATTTTTTGAGTAAATTTCTTACCTTTTGGTAAAACTTCTTCACCTAAATCGTTATAAACTCCTTGAGAAGTTTTTCCTGTTATTAAGTTAAATAACTTATCTATTAAAATGTCTTTTAAACCTTCAAACTTTGATACATAAGATGCTTCTAAAGTAGCTATTGCCTCTTTATCTCTAGCACGCTTATTTTTATCTTTTACCGCACGTTTGAATAATTTTTTATTAATTACAACTCCTCTTAATGAAGGTGAAGCTTTTAGTGATGCATCTTTTACATCACCGGCCTTATCTCCAAAAATAGCACGTAATAATTTTTCTTCTGGTGTTGGGTCAGATTCTCCTTTTGGGGTTATCTTTCCAATTAAAATATCTCCAGGATTAACTTCTGCTCCAATACGAATCATTCCATTTTCATCTAAGTCTTTAGTAGCCTCTTCAGAAACATTAGGAATATCATTTGTTAATTCTTCTGCTCCTAATTTAGTATCACGAACATCTAAAGAATATTCATCAATATGAATAGAAGTAAAAATATCTTCACGAACAACTTTTTCAGAAATCACAATCGCATCCTCAAAATTATATCCTTTCCAAGGCATAAAGGCTACTTTCATGTTTCGCCCTAAAGCTAATTCTCCTTTTTGAGTTGCATATCCTTCACAAAGAACTTGTCCTTCTTCAACCCTATCACCAACTTTTACAATTGGTTTTAAGTTAATATTAGTTCCTTGATTTGTTTTTCTAAACTTTATTAAGTTGTATGATTTTTCATCAGAATCGAAGCTTACCATTCGCTCATCTTCAGTTCTGTCATACTTAATTGTAATTCTATTGGCATCTACGTATTGAACTGTACCTGCACCTTCTGCATTTATTAAAATACGAGAATCTTTAGCTACTCTACGTTCTAAACCTGTACCAACAATTGGAGATTGAGGACGTAATAATGGAACTGCTTGACGCATCATGTTAGATCCCATTAATGCACGGTTGGCATCATCATGCTCCAAGAATGGAATTAATGATGCAGATATAGAAGCAATTTGATTAGGTGCAACGTCCATATAGTTGATTGCTTCAGGAGTTTCAACTGGGAAATCTCCTTCTTCACGAGCAATAACTCTTTCAGATTCAATTGCTCCTTCACTAGAAACAGGAAGGTTAGATTGTGCAATCTTCATTCCTTCTTCCTCCTCAGCACTTAAATATATAGGTTCATCATTTTCAACAACACCATTATCTACTTTCTTATAAGGTGTTTCTATAAATCCAAGATTATTAACCTTAGCAAAAACAGCTAATGAAGAGATTAAACCAATGTTTGGACCCTCAGGCGTTTCAATTGGACATAATCTTCCATAATGAGTATAGTGAACATCACGAACCTCAAAACCTGCTCTCTCTCTTGATAAACCACCAGGTCCTAATGCCGATAAACGACGTTTATGTGTAATTTCAGCTAATGGATTTGTTTGATCCATAAATTGAGATAACTGATTGGTACCAAAGAAAGAATTAATTACAGAAGATAATGTTTTTGCATTGATCAAATCAATAGGTGTAAACACCTCGTTATCACGAACATTCATACGTTCACGAATAGTACGAGCCATACGAGCTAAACCTACTCCAAATTGACCTGCCAATTGCTCTCCTACTGTTCTAACACGACGGTTAGATAAGTGATCAATATCGTCTACTTCAGCTTTTGAATTTATTAACTCAATTAAGTATTTGATGATTGTGATTATATCAGTTTTAGTCAGTACTTTTTGGTCTATAGCTTCGTTAAGACCAAGTTTGGTATTCATTCTAAAACGACCTACTTCTCCTAAACTATAACGTTGTTCAGAGAAAAACAATTTATCTATAATACCTCTTGCTGTTTCCTCATCTGGCGGTTCAGCATTACGTAATTGTCTATAGATATGTTCTACTGCTTCTTTTTCAGAATTCGTAGGATCTTTTTGTAATGTATTGTGAATGATGGCATAATCAGCAAGTAAATTATCTTCTTTGTGTAATAAGATAGTCTTTGCCCCTGCTTCGATTATTTCATCAATATGTTCTTTTTCTAAAATTGTATCACGGTCAAACACGATTTCATTACGCTCGATAGATACAACCTCTCCAGTATCTTCATCAACAAAATCTTCATGCCAAGTTTTTAAAACTCTTGCCGCTAATTTTCGCCCTAATACTTTTTTTAATCCAGCTTTAGAAACTTTAATTTCTTCAGCTAAATCAAAAATTTCTAAAATATCTTTATCTCTTTCAAAACCGATGGCTCTGAATAATGTTGTTACTGGTAATTTTTTCTTTCTATCAATATAAGCATACATTACTTGATTGATATCGGTTGCAAATTCTATCCAAGAACCTTTAAATGGAATAACTCTTGCAGAGTATAACTTAGTTCCATTAGCATGGAAAGATTGACCGAAAAATACACCTGGTGAACGGTGTAATTGTGATACCACAACACGTTCTGCTCCGTTTATTATAAACGTTCCAGAATTTGTCATATAAGGAATTGTACCTAAATAAACATCTTGAACAATGGTTTCAAAATCTTCATGTTCAGGGTCAGTACAATATAACTTTAAACGTGCTTTTAAAGGTACACTATGAGTTAAACCACGCTCTATACATTCTTGAATGCTATACCTAGGCGGGTCAACAAAATAGTCTAAAAATTCTAATACAAATTGATTACGGGTATCAGTAATCGGAAAGTTGTCCATGAAAGTTTTATACAAACCTTCATTACCTCGCTGTTCTGCTTTAGTTTGCAGTTGGAAAAAGTCTTGAAAAGATTTTACCTGAATATCAAGAAAATCAGGATAATCTGCTCCTAATTTTGATGATGCGAAGTTAATTCTTTCAGTAGTGTTTATCGTTGCCAAAAGAGATACTATTTTTAAATTAAAAATATATTTTTTGAAACTTAATGTTTCAATAATGCAATTTTTATTGCAACAACCGACTGTTAATCAGTTTATTATTATCGTGAGTTCACAAACTTAGAATTTGTGATAAGATAAAGAACGAATATATACACAAAATGGTTTAGGACCAAAAACATAAGTTTCTAGTACCTAAACCTTTATTGTTTATCCCGTTTAATTACCGGGAAAGATATTACTTAAGCTCTACTTCAGCTCCAGCTTCTTCTAAAGACTTTTTAAGACCTTCAGCCTCATCTTTAGATACACCTTCTTTTACTGCTGCTGGTGCGCTATCAACGATACCTTTAGCTTCTTTTAATCCTAAACCAGTTAATTCTTTAACTAATTTAACTACTGCTAACTTAGAACCTCCTGCTGCTTTTAAGATAACATCAAATTCAGTTTGCTCTTCAGCTGCTTCACCTGCTCCTCCAGCTGGTCCTGCTACTGCTACTGCTGCTGCAGCTGGCTCAATACCATGCTCTTCTTTTAAAATATCAGCTAATTCATTAACTTCTTTTACTGTTAAGTTAACTAATTGTTCTGCGAAATCTTTTAAATCTGCCATTTTAATTGTTTTTAAAAATTTTATTATTTTAGTTTATTAGTGCGCGTAATTATTTTTCAGATAACGTTGTAAGTATACCTGAAAGTTTGTTACCACCTGATTGTAATGCTGAAACAACATTTTTAGCAGGCGATTGTAATAATGAGATAATATCTCCAATAAGTTCTTCTCTAGATTTAATGTTTACAAGAGCGTCTAACTGGTCATCACCAACATACACTGCCTCTTCAACATAAGCTCCTTTTAATAGAGGCTTATCTGATTTTTTTCTGAACTCTTTGATAACTTTAGCTGGAGCATTAGATGCTTCAGAAATTAACATTGAAGTATTACCTTTTAATACATCTTGTAACTCAGCAAATTCTTTATCAGAAGCCTCCATTGCTTTAGAAAGCAATGTATTCTTAACAACAGATAACTGTACATTAGCTTTAAAACAAGCTCTACGTAAGTTTGATGTAGTAACAGCATCTAAACCAGATATATCTGCTAAATAAATGGTATTAGTATCTGCTAATTGCGCTGTTAAATCTTCTATTACTTGTGATTTTTCCTCTCTAGTCATGATTAAAAAGTTTTAACTGCCTTATGATAAAGATTTTTCATCAATAGCAACACTAGGACTCATAGTTGAAGACATAAAAATACTTTTTATGTACTCTCCTTTTGCTGCTGTTGGCTTTAATTTAATAAGTGTTTGCAATAACTCACTTGCATTTTCTTCAATCTTTTTAGCATCAAAAGATACTTTTCCAATTGCTGCATGTACGATACCAGTTTTATCAACTTTAAAGTCAATTTTACCAGCTTTTACCTCTGTTACTGCCTTTGATACATCCATTGTTACTGTACCAGTTTTAGGGTTAGGCATTAAACCTCTTGGTCCTAAAATACGACCTAAAGGACCTAATTTACCCATTACACTAGGCATAGTAATTATAACGTCAACGTCTGTCCAGCCTCCTTTAATTTTTTGAAGGTATTCATCTAATCCAACATAATCAGCACCAGCTTCTTTAGCTTCTGCTTCTTTATCTGGAGTAACTAATGCTAAAACTTTTACATCTTTACCTGTTCCGTGTGGTAATGTTACAACTCCACGTACCATTTGATTAGCTTTACGAGGATCTACCCCTAAACGTACTGCTAAATCTACAGATGCATCAAATTTTACATTTGTAATATCTTTTACTAAAGCTGATGCTTCTGTTAAGTTATAAACTTTAGAGCTATCTAATTTAGCGTGAGCCTCTTTTTGTTTTTTAGTCAATCTTGCCATTTTCTAAATCTCTTTTAAGTTTATGCAGGAGCATCGCCCGTTACTGTTAATCCCATAGAACGAGCTGTTCCAGCGATCATTCTCATTGCAGATTCAACTTCAAAGGCATTCATATCTACCATTTTGTCTTCTGCAATTCCTCGAATTTGATCCCAAGAAACCTTTGCTACTTTTTTCCTATTAGGTTCACCTGAACCTTTCTTAATTTTGGCCGCTTCTAATAATTGTACTGCAGCTGGTGGTGTTTTTACTACAAATTCGAATGATTTGTCAGTATAAACAGTAATAACAACAGGTAATACTTTACCTTGTTTGTCCTGTGTACGAGCATTAAACTGCTTACAGAACTCCATGATGTTAACACCGGCAGCACCTAAAGCGGGTCCAACTGGTGGCGACGGATTCGCTGCACCTCCCCTTACTTGTAGTTTTACTAATTTACTTACTTCTTTTGCCATTGTTTAAGATTTAACGACTTGTTTAAAATTGGAAGCTAAAAACAAATCAAAATATAGGTTGTAACAATTATATTTTTTCTACTTGCATGTAATTTAATTCTAATGGTGTTTTACGTCCAAAGATTTTCACCATTACTTCAAGCTTACGCTTTTCTTCATTTACATTTTCAACTGTACCATCAAATCCATTAAAAGGACCATCAATTACTTTTACAGTTTCTCCTACGTTGTATGGTATGGCAATATTTTCATCTTTAACAGATAATTCATCTACTTTACCTAACATTCTATTTACCTCTGATTTTCTCATCGGTACAGGATCTCCTCCTTTTGTTTCTCCTAAAAAACCGATAACACCTGTTACAGATTTTATAATGTGTGGTACTTCACCTGCTAAATTAGCCTCAACCATTATGTAACCAGGAAAATAAACTCTCTCACGGTTTATTTTTTTTCCGTTTCTTATTTGAATAACTTTTTCTGTCGGAACAATTACTTGACTTACAAAATCAGATAAACCATGACGTGCTATTTCAGTCTCGATATAAGTTTTAACCTTATTTTCTTGACCTCCAATAGCTCTAACAACATACCACTTCATCACTGACTCAGCCATCACTATAGTTTATTAAAGAAGTAATCTAACCCACCTTGAAAAACCCAATCAATTCCTGCTACAGCTAAAGCAAAAACAATAGTAAATGCAGCTACAACTACCGTTGACTTTTGAGCTTCTTCTCTAGACACCCAAGTCATATTAGTATTTAATTCTTCGAAAGAATCTTTAATGTATTGTATAAAGTTATTCATGATTTTATCCTTTTAACGAGTTACAGAAAAAAACCTATAACTCGCTTTAGTTTTGCACGGATTGAGGGACTCGAACCCCCGACACCTGGTTTTGGAGACCAGTGCTCTACCAACTGAGCTAAACCCGTATTTCATTTTAAAAGGAGCCTCTCTTTTAAAGAGACTCCTTATTTTTTATCTTCTTAAGACCTAAAAAATTAGTCTAAGATTTCAGTTACCTGACCAGCACCTACTGTTCTACCTCCTTCACGGATTGCAAACTGTAAACCTAAGTTTAATGCAATTGGCTGAATTAAATCAACAGTAATTGTTAAGTTATCTCCAGGCATTACCATTTCAACTCCATCAGGTAAGTTAATGTTACCAGTTACATCAGTTGTACGTACATAGAACTGAGGACGGTAGTTGTTATGGAATGGAGTGTGACGTCCACCTTCTTCTTTCTTTAAGATATACACCTCAGCTTTGAACTTAGCGTGTGGAGTTACAGAACCTGGCTTACAGATTACCATTCCTCTTTTAATATCTTCTTTGTTAATACCTCTTAATAAGATACCAGCGTTATCTCCTGCCTCACCTCTATCTAAGATTTGACGGAACATTTCAATACCAGTTACAGTAGAAGTTAATTTCTCTTCTCCCATACCGATAATCTCAACAGGATCTCCTGAATTGATGATACCAGTTTCTATACGACCAGTAGCAACAGTACCACGACCAGTAATAGAGAATACATCTTCAATTGGCATTAAGAAATCTTTTTCAGTATCTCTTGGTGGCTCTTCAATCCACTCATCTACCTTACTCATTAACTCTAAAACAGTATCAACCCATTTTTGCTCACCATTTAAAGCTCCTAAAGCAGAACCTGAAACAACAGGACCATTATCTCCATCGTACTCATAGAAAGATAATAATTCTCTTACTTCCATTTCTACTAACTCTAATAACTCCTCATCATCAACCATGTCAACTTTGTTTAAGAAAACAACGATACGTGGAATACCTACCTGACGACCTAATAAGATGTGTTCACGAGTTTGTGGCATTGGACCATCAGTAGCAGCAACTACTAAAATAGCACCATCCATTTGTGCAGCACCAGTTACCATGTTCTTTACATAATCGGCGTGACCTGGACAATCAACGTGAGCATAGTGACGATTAGCTGTTTGATACTCTACGTGAGAAGAGTTAATTGTAATACCTCTCTCTTTCTCCTCTGGAGCATTATCTATTTGATCAAAAGCTCTTGCTTCTGAATATCCTGCATCTGCTAAAACCTTAGTAATTGCAGCAGTTAAAGTAGTTTTACCGTGATCTACGTGACCAATAGTACCTACGTTTAAGTGCGGTTTCGAACGATCATAAGTTCCTTTTGCCATGATTATTAATTTTTATTCTTAGTTAAATATATTTAGTGTTACTTTAAAATCTATTTTAAAATACTCTAAAAGAGCCAGCGACGGGATTTGAACCCGTGACCTCATCCCTACCAAGGATGCGCTCTACCAACTGAGCTACACCGGCTTGGAAATTAGAGCGAGAGACCGGGTTCGAACCGGCGACATTCAGCTTGGAAGGCTGACGCTCTACCAACTGAGCTACTCTCGCGGATTTTAAAACCTTTCATTGATAATTAAAAATTGAAGCTTAACACATCAATTAATCAGTTTTAAAAAGTGGGGAGAGCAGGATTCGAACCTGCGAAGTCGTAAGACAACGGAGTTACAGTCCGTCCCATTTGGCCGCTCTGGAATCTCCCCTTATTTATTGCACTATGTTAATGAACTTTAATTGAGCCGATGGAGGGACTCGAACCCACGACCTGCTGATTACAAATCAGCTGCTCTAGCCAGCTGAGCTACATCGGCTTTTTATTGCAAAAAACAATCCGCTATTTCTAACGGACTGCAAATGTATAAAGTAATTTTGATTTTCTAAAACTTTTTTCAAAAATTTTTTCATTTTTATAGCACTAAAAAATCTTTATCCTTTTCTTTTGATTTTTTTAACTGTCTTTTTAAAGACTCAACCGCAACACTAATACCCTCTTCAAAGGTTTTGTACTGCTTCTTAAACATCAACTCACTTCCAGGTATATTAACTTTGACTTCAGTAATCTTATTTTCCTTTTCACTTGTTTTTTGCACTTTTAAAAACACCTCTGCATCAACAATCTTATCATGAAACTTTTCTAACCCCTCTATTTTCCTCTCTATATAGTCAATTAATTTCTTGTCGGCGGTGAAGTTAACAGATTGTGTAAATACCTTCATAATCTTTCATTTTTTAATCAGCTCCTCTAGGGTGAGCCATGTTAAACACTTTTTTTATTTCTTCCAAGCTATTATGAGTATATACTTGGGTTGAGGCTAAACTTGAATGCCCTAGCAATTCTTTAACCGAATTTAACGATGCACCATTATTTAATAAATGAGTTGCAAAGGCGTGTCTTAACACATGCGGACTCTTTTTTCCTTTTGTAGACACCCTACTAAAGTACGAATTTATTATTCTATAAACAAGCGTTTCATATATTTTACCCCCCTTTTTAGTCACCAACAAAAATCCTTCATCATCACTTACTTGCAACTCTTTTTTCTTAATCAAATAACTATCAATAGTTTCAACTACAAACGGCAATAAAACCACCAACCTTTCTTTATTTCTCTTCCCTAAAACTTTTATAGTATTATTAACATAATCAATATTTTTTTCTTTAAGATTAATTAACTCCGCTCTTCTTATTCCTGTTGAATACAATAGCTCAATAATTAATCGATTCCTTAATCCGTCAAAATCATTCTTCTTCTTTAGTATTTCTATAGCATCATTTATTTCTCTTTCAGTAAAAGGTGAACTAACTTTTTTTTGAACCTTTAAAGATTTATGTTTCGACAAAGGATTCACATCAACCTCCTCTATTTTTTGTAAAAAATTATAAAAAGACTTTAAGGAACTTATTTTTCGGTTAACACTTCTATTTGAAGTTCCGGCATTTACAATACTTACAATCCAACTTCTTATTTCACGATAATGGATACGTGTTAAATTATTTTCTTCATAATTCTCTACACAAAACTCACTAAACGCTATTAAATCGTTTTTGTAAGCCATGATAGTGTGTTTTGAATATTTTTTCTCAAACTCTAAGTATTCTAAAAACGATGATATTAGCATGGAGTATTATGTATTCTCAAATTTAACCAATGTTTAGCATATAAAAAAATCCCGTATTGAACAATACGGGACTTGATTTATTAAAGGATACTATATATTATCCTATTTCTTCTTGCGTTCTTAGTCTCTGAACATAAGATGCTTTTATTTTTCGAGCTCTATTTGCCACTGAAGGCTTCGTAAACTGCTTTCTATTACGTAATTCTCTCATAGTTTTAGTATTACTAAATTTACGTTTGTAGCGTTTTAATGCTCTATCAATATTTTCTCCTTCTTTTACTGGAATGATTAACATATAATTGCACCTCCCTTCATATCTGTCTCTAAATTTTATTTTTAGGACTGCAAAAGTAAAAACAAATTATGAAATACAAATACGTTTTGTTAATTATTTTTTAAAAGTCGCTGTAATTAATAAAACTTAACGAAGACTAGGTTGCTGGCCTGTATTCTTTTTTATCAATTATCATTTTTGCAATAATCTCTTTTAAAATCTCAGAAGTACCACCTCCTATTGGCCCTAAACGACTATCTCTTAAAAGCCTAGCCATTGGGTAATCTTCCATATAACCATATCCACCTAAAAGCTGAAGGGCATCATATATTACTTCATCAGCCATTTTTGTAGAAAGCAACTTACTCATACTTGCTTCTTTCACCACATATTGACCATCATTCAATCGTTTAGTTATTGAATAATTATACTCTTTACACATATCAACTTTACTTGCCATTTCAGCAACTTTATGTCTCAATGCTTGAAACTCATTTAAATGCTTCCCAAACGCTTGTCTCTCGCTCATGTATTGTAAAGCATAAGCTACAGCATATTCAGCTCTAGCATGAGCGTTTATTCCCATAATTAATCGCTCTAAGGCAAAATGTTGCATTATATAAGAAAAACCTAGCCCTTCTTCTCCCATTAAATTTTCTTTAGGGACTAGCACATTATCAAATGCTATTTCAGCCGTATCAGAAGCTCTCCAACCTAATTTATCTAATTTAACAGCTGAAACTCCTTGCATACTCCTATCAACAACAAAAATACTCATTCCCTTATGTTTTGCATCAGGGTTTGTTTTTGCTGCTACTATAAGGTAATCAGAATACACTCCGTTTGTAATAAACGTTTTTGATCCATTAAGCACGTAATTATCACCTTCTTTTATAGCAGTAGTTCGCATACCTGCAACATCACTACCTCCAAAAGGCTCAGATATACATAAACAACCTACTTTATCACCTTCTATACTTGGTGTTAAATACTCTTTTTTAATTCTATCGTCTCCTTCTTTATTAAGATGCGTCATAGCTAAATATGCATGAGCCCACATATTTGCTGCAAATCCTCCAGAATTAATTTTTTGTAACTCTTCTAAAAAAATTACTGTATAAAAAGATCTAAACCTAACCCTCCATATTCTTCAGGCTGATTTAAACCAAAGTATCCCATTTCTCCAAATTTCTTCCAAATAAAACGTTCAACAGCCCCTTCTTTTTCCCATTTATCTATATGAGGAACAACTTCTTTTTGTAAAAAGTCTTTAAAACTTTGACGAAAAGATTCGTGCTCTTCAGTAAAGTACATACTATTCATTGAATTTATAATTAGTTGTTGTTTATTTCGCTTTCAAATATAAGACTATTCTGTGGTATTTTTTTAATGGAAAACCGCTAATATTTTTCAATTCGGTGATGTTTTGAATTTCTGCAACCTCTTCTTTATAATCAAATATCTTTTTACAAAGTGTATAGTCAATGTAAGGATTTTTTAAAATCTCTTTAAATGTAGCTGTATTAACATTTACTTTTAAAATTTGAGGTTTCTGAAGTATTTTAAAAGTATTCAGGATATTTTTTACTACATCATCCTCTATTCCGTAAACTTCATTTAATTGTGACTCAAAAGTAAACCCTTGTATTTTTTTTCTATAATTAATCAACTTTTCAGCTAATCTCACATCTTTTACACAGACTAATAAATCTCTCAAAGTAGCCCTATTAATGTCAGTTGTTGATAACGATGAAACCTCTTTAAAAACTTTTACTTTAGCATTAAATATAGCAGTATCTTTAGTATGACTTCTATTTTTCAGGTTCTTCTTAATTACCCAATCAGGAAACTTAAAATAAGGTGCTATTTCAGTAAGTAAGCTATCTGATATATTTGTTACTCGTTGAAATTCTTCTTTTGAATTCACAAACCTACCTTTCTTTCTATACTCTAGCAACTTATCAATTTCTTCCAAAGACATTCCTAATTTATACCCTCTATAATCAGAAATATAATTCGGATTAAACGAATAGAGCTTAGGTTTTCTCTTCTTAAGCTTATGCTCTCTTAGACTATCTATCTCTTTTAAAAAAACCGCTAATTCTTGTTTATCTGTATTATCACTATCCTCTTCATGAAAATTTACAAATACATATGTTACTTGTAAAATAAAAACAAGAATAACTAAAAAGAAAACCCCATTTCTTTGGCTTTTGATATACCAGAAATGGGATTTAAATATTTTCATATTATAAAGAATATTTTAAGCTTTCATAACTCCGATAGCTTTTAAATACTTGGATAATTCTTCACGAACTTTAGGGAATAAGAAACATAAACCTATTACATTTGGAACAGCCATTGCAAAAATCATTGCATCGGAAAAATCAGTCACCGCTCCTAAACTGGCTGCTGAACCTATTATCACGAATAAACAAAATAAAATTTTATAAGCATAGTCAGACGCTTTTGAACGACCAAATAAGAACATCCATCCTTGCAATCCATAGTATGACCAAGACAACATCGTTGAAAAAGCAAATAATACAACTGCCATCGTTAAAATGTAAGGAAACCAAGGTAACACAGAAGCAAATGCTTTAGAAGTGGCTAAAACGCCATCTGGTGATTTTACACCATATGTCATGATTTCTCCATTTCCATTAGTAATTATAATTACTAATGCAGTCATTGTACAAACTACAACTGTATCGATGAACGGCTCTAATAATGCCACTAATCCTTCAGATGCTGGATATTTTGTTTTTACTGCAGAATGCGCAATTGCTGCTGAACCTACTCCAGCTTCATTTGAAAATGCTGCTCTTTGAAAACCTATAATTAATACCCCAAGTAAACCACCTGAAATACCTTTAGCATTAAATGCACCATCAAAAATTTGACCGAAAGCATCACCAATTTGAGAAAAATTAGCAACTAAAATTATAACTGCTGCTAAAAAATATATCCCTACCATAAAAGGCACAATCTTCTCGGTAATATTTCCAATTCTTTTAATTCCTCCAATAATTACTATGGCAACTAAAACCGACATAATAATTCCGAATATTAACGCTGTAGATAAATCGTTAGACCCTATCATACTTCCAAATTGTTGAGCTGCTTGATTGGCCTGAAACATGTTTCCTCCACCAAATGAACCTCCAACAACCATAATAGCAAATATTACAGCTAAAACTTTTCCTAATCCACTTTTACCAACATCAGCTAACCCTTTTTTAAGATAATACATTGGCCCTCCATAAATAGTTCCGTCTTCACCTACATCACGATATTTCACACCCAATGTACATTCTACAAACTTTGACGACATACCTAATAAACCTGCTACAATCATCCAAAAAGTAGCTCCAGGCCCTCCTAATGATAAAGCCACTGCAACTCCTGCAATATTACCTAAACCAACAGTCCCTGATAAAGCCGCAGTTAATGCCTGAAAATGAGTCACCTCACCTTCGTTACCTTCTATTCTGATAGTTTCAATAGCATCTCCACCTGGAGTTGGATCTCCAGCCATAACATCTGAGGTAGCATGATCAACATCATCATATTTACCTCTTACAATATTAATTGATGTAGGAAATAATCTGATATTTACAAACTTGAATATAATCGTAAAAATTAAACCTGCAGCGAGTAACATAATAATTACCAAAGGCATTTTAACTCCTCCACCTAGTTCTACTGGATAAAAAACAATGCTTCCCCAAGCATCAGCTACTGGTTTAAAACCTTCATTTATCTTTTCTGCTAGTCCTTTTTCTTGTGCAAAAGTTAATATTGGCATCATTAACATTAATAATGCTAGAAGTTTTTTCTTCATAATATAAATTATAAGTTAAATTTTTTTTGAATTAGTGGATTGCAATATCTTAAAAAATTGAAGTTTTGCCAACTTTTATGCGTTAAATGTAGTTTTTAAGTTAATTTTTCTTTAAAGTTTTGTAAATCTTGTTTAAAGTTTTCTGGTATAAAGTTTAATTCTTCAATACTCTTATTTAAATCAAAACCTGTTTTAACTGGCCTTACAGCTTTTTGATTTAAACTTCGAGTTGAAATAGGCTTAATTAACTCTTTGTTTAAATCAAACACTTCAGCTATTTCGATAGCTATTTCATATATACTTAATAGTTTGTTTGAAGAGACATTAAATATCCCTTTTGCTTTTCTATCAATCGCTAATTTACAAGCGCATGCTAAAGACTCAACGTAAGTTGGCATCCTGAATTGATCCTTAACAATGCTTAATTCTTTACCTTCCTCTAGTGTTTTTTTAACCCACAAAACAATATTACTTCTAGACATATCGAATACTTTACCATACACCAAAATTGTTCGCAAAATTGTATAATCTATAGATGAAGAGACTAGTGTTTTTTCAGATTTCAGTTTTGACTTACCATAATAACTTAAAGGATTTGGTTCGTCAGTTTCTTTATAATACCCTTTCTTACCATCAAAAATAAAATCTGTTGATAAATGAATAAGATGTACTTTCCTTTTTTCTGCATATTCTTTAAGATATTCAACAACGCTAACATTAAGTCTGTCACATTCTTCTTTATTATCCTCACAAGCATCTACATTAGTCATTGCAGCTGTATTGACAATAACGTCAGGAGTATATGTTTTTAATTTTTCTTTCAATAACATTTCATCTGTTATATCTATAGAAACATATTTAAAATCATCTCTACCACTTCTATTAAAACCTCTAGAGAAACCTATTACTTCGTATTTATCTTTTTCATTTAATAATAAACTAACCAAACTCTGACCAAGTAAACCATTACTTCCAGTTACCAAAACTTTTTTCATTAAAACAACTCTCTTAATTTTGTTATTTGTTCAGGCCTACCTAAAACAATTAAATTTGCTCCAGCTTTTAACTTTACTGAGGCATCAGGATTAATAATATATTCTTTATCGGAAGTTCTATACCCTATAACAGTACATCCTGTTTGTTTTCTTAAATCTAAATCTAAAATAGTTCGATCAATATACTCTTGAGGTAAATTATTAATTGCTATCTCTTCCAAATTAGCGGTTGTATCCCCTTCAATAGTTAAACGATCTACAAACTCTATTACATCGGGTGTCACTACTAAAGATGCCATATGCGCACCTCCTAATTTATCTGGCATTATAACATTATCAGCACCTGCAATCTTTAATTTACTATATGAAGTTTCTTTAGAAGCTCGACTTATTATTTTACACTTTCCGTTTAATTGTTTAGCGGTCAACACAACAAACAAATTATCAGCATCAGAAGGCAAAGCAGTTATTAAATTACTAGCATTTAAAATCCCTGCTTTTATCAATGTTTCATCAATTGTTGCGTCTCCTTCAATATTTAACACACTATCATTATCTAATCGTTGTATTATAGATTGATTTTGTTCAACTACGACAAAATCTTTTTTGTAGCTTTTTAGTTTTGCAATAGCTTGTCTACCATTTCTACCATAGCCACAAACTATAGTGTGCCCTTTTAATTTTTCTATTTTTTTTTGCACTTTTTTAATTTTTAATTGACGAAAAAACTGCCCACTTATCAAGTATTCAGAAAATGAAGATACTGCGTACCCGAAAATAAACAAACTAGATAAAATAAGTCCTATTGTAAATATTTTTTCTCCTGTTCCAAATGGATGTACCTCCCCAAAACCTATGGTAGTTATAGTAATAACCGTCATATATAAACCATCCACAAAAGAATACTTAAATAAAAAACAATATCCTCCTATCCCTACAAATAAAATTAGTACAGAAAATAAAACAGCTTTATATAAACGTGATTGAAATATTGTGTTCATTATAAATCAAAAACAGAGGTTCTTTTAGTATAGATCATATCTTTTAACCTTAATAAGAATGCTAAAGTTAAGTATAGACCGAAAGATAAACCGATAGTTACAAATGAAATATAAATAAAAAACAAGCGAACATTTACAGCTCTAATACCTAACCTATCAGCTAAACGTGAAGACACATAAAATCCATTTCTCTCAAAAAAGTGTCTTACAGAATGAATTAATATCATTTTTTTATTTTTAATTTATAAAACATGAGCGATAAAGATATTATAATTAAAGAGATTAGCCCTAATTTTACTAATAAATTCATTGATTCAGTTGTCTCCTCTATAGTTCCGTAATACACAAAAGCACCCCAATAATAAGGTGATTTTTTCTGGTTCGCTATATTCGTACTTTTTAAATACTCTAATTTCGATTGTTTATTGGCTACATTAACATTCTTTTCTTTTTTTAAGGATTTATAAAAATTTGCCATTATTAACGAAGTAGATTTGTCATTAATTTTCCATAAAGAGAAAAGTAAATTATCGACCCCTGCATAATTGAATGCCCTCGCTAAACTCATAACTCCTTCTCCTTTCTCTACCTTTCCTACTCCTGTTTCACAAGCGCTTAAGACCACTAAATCCAACTCCAGATTTAAAACATTAAGTTCACTTAGCGTGACATTTTTATCATAAAATTCAACACTTGCTTCCTTAACAAAATCTCCTGCATTAGCATGGGTTGATAAGTGAAGTACTGAAACCTTTTCTACATTTTTTAAAAAATTTTCTCTTGTTGCTTTATCATGCTTTAAAAGAACTGAAGTAAAAGTGCTTTCAACCGTTTCTGCCTCTTTCAAAGTATAACTTAACTCTCTAGTAGTATTCTTAAAAACAGGAAATACTCCTAATACCTTTTTCTCTTTTCTCTTTTTTCTTTCAGCAAACAAGAAAGTTGACTTCAAACTATATGAAACAGTATGTTTCTTTATTAAGAACGGCATTTTATCATAATACGACGAATGAGTCTCCTTTGTTAATAGGGTTTCAAAAGGAACAAAATGAAGAAGTCCATCAGGTATAATAACAAGTTTGTTTTGAATACATAGCTCGTTTAAATTTAAAGATTTATAAAGATTGTATGATACTTTTGTAAAAGAAGTTATATCATTATTAATGATAGAGGCATTATTGAAAAACTGTATGTACCTAACAATTTCTTTTTTCTTCCTTTCAATATCATTGATCGTGTTTACTGTAATTCCATTTACCGAAATAATAAACTGATAAATAGTTTTTTTTCCAACAAAATATTCTATTAACGTTGTTTTATTTTTTTTTAATTTTTGAAGCAGTTCTTTAAAATTACTCTGCCCATTAGTCTTTGTAAACTTTTCCTTAATTTGTAATTGTACTTTTTTTAATCTAACACTCACATAATTCAATTCTTTAGCCAATTCATAAGTACGTAAATTACTTACTCTACCAACTTTATTATTGGAATACAAATTGGTCAAAACCTCCTGTTTGTGGATTAATTTTTGTTCTTTAACTAATAAACTGTCTTTTGGATGCATCTTTAGTAGATTACTCCTCAGCTTTTCAGCTTCTAAAATTTCAGATTTACCTTTTTCAGCATAATAAAACGCTCTTTCTAAATATTTTTTTTCTTTTTCTTTCTCATATAACTTTAATAAAATATCAATGCACTTTTCACTTCTATTTCTCTTAGCATATTGATGTATTATTTTACTTTTGGTTGCGGTTAAATTAGCTTCTAATAATTCAGCTACATAAAAGCTATATCCATAATATCTTAATGAAATTTCTGGACTTTCCTCTATTACTGCATATAAATCAAAAATGTCGATAAATGTAGTTTCAGGATACAAAACTGATTTTTCCAAATTTTCGTAAGCAATTCTTTTAAAAAACAAAACTTCCAACGCCTTATTTAAACTTAACCTTGCTTTATTTATTTTTCCTAATAAGTAATCAAGCTGCCCCTCTTCAAAAAATAATTTTGCAAGTGTTCTTTTATCAACTTCACCTGAAAGTTTATTCTTTTTAAAACGGTCAAAATACTTTTCTGCCTCAATGTAATTTTCATTTCGCATTGCGTATTGATAATTCAAATAAACTTTATTAACACCTGTAAGTATTGTATCAACACCATAATTATTTTCAACCTCTCCAACTTCATCTCCTAAACTTGCTAAGCTTCTTGCCTTAATAATTTCTAACTCTTCTCTTTGAAGTTTCGTTAAATTAGGCATAATTAATATACCATTAATTAATGTTACTACGCTTTTATGCTTTTCTATACTTTGATAAAGTTTACTTAGGTTAATACCCCCTGCTATTTCTTGCTTCTGAATACCTAATGTTTTTGCCAAAAAAACATATTGTTTAATAATATTTTCTGCATTGGTATAGTCATTTAATTTTATATATAGGTTACCCAATGGCTTTAAACAGTACTCAATAATATCATAAGTAGACAGTCTATTTTTCGAGTAACTCACCCAAGCTTTTTCATATATTCCAATAGCCTGCTTTATTTGATTAGTTTCTTTTAAATGATATGCTAAATTACATTGAAGCACTACCAACGCTAATTTTTCTGAAGATGTTTTCACGCTAACTTCAAATTCAGCTTCTTCTTCTAATAAAATTTTTAGGGTTTTATTCGTTTTATTTACTACAAATTTATCAATTGAGCTGTATATACTATCTTCTAGTTGTTGCCCAAAGATTATTGTAAATGGAAAGCAAAAAATAAAAAACAGTTTAATTTTCATTTTTATAATTTCTTAGTATACTTTCATATTCATTACAACTGTAATGCTTTAAAATTTCCAAATCGCATAAAATTGCCAATGATTAAAATTTGAACTTAAATCCATCACATATCTTGCTCCTAAACTAGGGCCTATCCTTGAAAACCCTCCAGTAACCTCAAACAATAATCCTTTTCTAAAATTAACAAAAGATTTCTCAATACTTTTACTTTCACTAAAGCTACTAACTAACCTTGTTCCCTGTGGTGTTCTTTGAAACCCTTCTGTTAATATTGTTCTATCTTGTTTTTCTTTCAAACTAATGGTTCCTTGCATTCCTGCCCCTAGCCCAATGTAATTATTAACATTATACCTAACTAACAAAGGAAGTGTCCAATTAATATTATTATTCTTAAAAGAAGTAGTAACTCTTTTTACATCTTCAAAATCTGGTGATATTTTTGTTACATCTTCTTGTACTGTTGTGTTTCCATAATATGAGTGAAAACTATTTAGTAACTCAGCCTGCCAATACCACCTATAAGACTTATATGGAGAAACTGTTAGACCTATAAAATAATCCTTAGAATTTTTAAGTGTAGTAAAATAGTTATAACCCATTTTAGCCCCTACAGAAACACCTGGTAAAAACCTTGTAGTAGATCGATTTGTAATAACAGGTTCATTTTTATCAAAAAAAATAGCTGTTCTACTAACCGTTTTTTTCTTATGAAAATCTTTTCCAAACCGAACACTATACTTCACAAACCCTTTAGTAGAATCTCTTTCTTTTACTCCTTTTTGGTTACTTCCAGGTAAGTAGATATTTTTAAATGTAAATATTGCCTTTTCTTTTGTATAGCTAGTATCTAAACAGCTATACGTGACCTCTTCTTTTGGACAAATCTCACACTTTGGATACATATCTAATACTTTTAATGTTTTTTTATCTAACATATTTGGCATGTCCGTTTCCAACCTTATAGTATTTGCTGGTCGTTCTCCATTATTTTGAAATCGAATTTTATACTTGATTTTTTTATAGCGTACTAATCTATAGTTTAAAAATGTTCCATTAGATGACATATTGTTAGGATCATGAGAAGTAACTATCTCCATTTCCATTTCTTTAACTTTATGATTTTTAAAATTCCCATCAGGAACATAAACTCCTCTTACTGATATTATAGCACTTGTATCTTTCAACATTTCTGGAGTAGATTGCAGTGTAAAAAATATGTTTCTTTTCTCAGAAGGATTCATATTATTAAACTTAAAAGCATTCCAGTTTCTATATTTTTCTTTAGAACTATTGATCGTTTTCTGCAAATCAACTCTTGATGAATCTTGTAAAACAATAGAAGGAGCTGTCATTTCCTCTGATAAGGAAGCGTATAAAATATCTTCATCTTTTGATTCATTTGCATATGCTATCGCTTCTATATCAGAAATAGTTTCTTCTCCATGATAAGTTCTTACATCTTTTAACTCAAAATTATTTGCTTCAAATTTCTTTTCATTAAAAAATAAAAATAATTGACCGTCACTAACATAATTTTTCTCATTTTTATAACTCATTACCAAAACTATTTCTTCATTTGGAATTGGGTCTCTATTTTTTTGAAGTGCAAAATCACTATCAATTGTAGCTTCATCATGGCTTTGTTGTGACACTTCTTTCACAGAAACTTTTTGAGGCCTAGTTTTAGGTGCCTTTCCTGTATCATAGTGGTTAGTTACCCAGAGTTTTACTTCATAATCTCCCTTTTTTTTATAAATATGTTTTGGTTGTTTTTCTTTACTATACTTACCATCCCCAAATTCCCAATAAAATGAATAAAAAGCGGGAGGCCCTCCTGCAATTTGTTTTAAAGGAGGAGTTTGTGGTGTTAGTATTAACTCATTCCCCAACATATCATATTTAATTATAGCAGTTCTAGTTATTGTATCATTTTTTATTTTTTTCTGAGCTAAAAGAACTATAGAAAACAACATCACATAAAATAGTAAACCGTATTTCTTCATAACGTTAACAATTATTTGTTTATCAAAAGATTCAACCCTATAAATATAGGCAAAGCATTCTAACCGTTGAAAACAGTTAGAATGCCCCCATTAAAAATCCCCACAGATTTCTAATTAATTATTAGCATTACTTTCAATTCCGAAATAATAATCAGCTTCTTTTGTATCTGTTAGAATTTCTCCTGTAATACTGTTAATTTCATGATAGATTGTATTATTGTTGCCTTCTAAATATGTTACTCTATACAATGACTCGTCACAACTTAATGTTGTACTATAAAAATGACCAATTATTGATGCTTTATGGTGAATGTCATCTGTTAAACTAAACGATGTTGAAAAGCTACCATCTAAGTTAACTTTTACAAGATTAATAGGACTCTGCCATCTCTTCAAGTCTAATAGCATAAAGGAAATCTCCCGAAACATTATACTCTAAACCATAAAATAAATTGATCGTGCTAAATAATGGTTCCACCTCAACAAAAGTTGCTGAACTTGTAACAACATTTATCGTTATTAAAGTTCTATTAAGCATAATATAAACCTCATCAACATTATTCGTTGTTATTGAGATAGATTGTACCCCTGCAGCACCCACATTAAATCCAGTTGGAATTGCAGTTCCAATGGCTCCTGAGTTAACATTAACTTCAACAAGTTTCACAAAACCTGCAGCATCAATTTCAATGATATAATTATTAGACACGTCTGCCACATACACCAAATGACTGTACTTTGAAGTTGAATCATAACCTGAAAGTGGTATCATTTCTGCTGGAGCATCATTTGTCACGTTTATAAATACGTAATTAGGAGAGTTAAAAAAATGGTAGCTTTCTAAATTATAATTATATGTAGATGCATTAGAATACATTACTGAACTTCCAAAAGTTGGAAAAATTTCCTCAGACACTCCTAAATCTACATTTTTACTAAATGGAGAAAACCCTACCCATGGATCGTAGGTGTTCAAACCAAAAAAATGTTCATTTTCGCAAGGAACAACATCCCCATCCAAATCAGTATCAATCTCTGAATCGCAACCAACAAGTGTTAGGCCAATGAATGCTATTATTAATACGACTGCCTTAAAAAGATTTTTGTGTACAACTCTCATTCTATAATTTTTATACTTCTTTTTTGTTATTTTCATAATTCTAGTTTTAAATTTATCAAATACTCTTTCTCTTCTGTTTTACAACTTAGCTAGTTTAATCCTTCTAACGTGTTTATAATTTCTTCTGTTGAAACGGGGTTAAATGTCATGACAAGCTCTTCATCAACAGCAACAACCTTATCTTCAATAGCCAAATACTGTTGATTATCTTTAATTGTAATTGCTATAAAACTAAGTTCTAAACCTACTGGTAATGAATTGTTATAGCTCTTCACTCCATTAGCATATGTCTTAGTAAATTTAACTACAGCAGGAAGGTTATTTTCTTTCATAACAACATACACTACTGTTTCGTCTAGGTTTGGACTTTCATTAAGATTCACATAATTTGTTGTTTTCGTTCCAGGAAACGAATAAAACTTATCACAATTGGTCCAACCTATTCGGAAAACATCATATAAATATGATCCAGGAGCAACGAATTTCATTCCAAAACCTCCTGCAGCAGCTCTATCTGTTGCTGCGTTCCATACCAAATTACCGCCGTTATCAAAAATTCCATTAAACGACCGCATATCTGGATCATCTCCTCCATCAGAAGGAACTTTTACACTGTACTTTTTGCTTGGAGCTAATGAAAGTGTTTCTCCACCCTGTTCGGCAAAAACTGCTGTTTCTCCTTCAGATAATAAAAATGTTTCTTCTCCTAACATACTCAAGGCATTAGTTGGTTTATCAGATAAAATCATTTCACTTGCCTTAAATATTTCATTAATTTTTATCGTTACTTCTCCATTTACAATTGTCCCATCACTTTTTTTAAACGCATTTTCTGGAAAGGTTATCTCTGTACCTTCTTCACCAACAATAGTACCCCCTTCATCGGCTTGAATCGTAAATACTTGTGGTTTCACTCCATTTTCTTCAAAAAATTCAGCTATTGAATTATACGATACTTTATTAAATTCCATTTCTTGCGAATTATCTTCAGAGCAACTAATCATAGTAATCATTAGCACTGTAAATAGTATTGTCATTTTTTTTAAAGCTTTCATAACTTTTATGTTTTTAATGTTATATACAGCTATATAATCTTTGATGAAGTTTTGTTACCCTTTTTTATTAAATTAGCAAAAATGAAGAGGTTGTATGTCTAAAAAAAAAGTACACGAAGACCAGAAATTTATTGATGGTTTGGCACAGAATAACTCGTTTATTATAAAAACGATTTATGAAAAATTTGCTCCAAAAGTAATCAACTTCATTGTTAGAAATAATGGAAATGAATCAAAAGCTCAAGACATAATTCAAGAAACATTAATAACTATATACTCACAAGCTACTCATCAAAAGCTACAATTAACCTGTCCTTTTGATGCCTATTTCTTTTTGCTCTGCAAACGCAAGTGGCTTAATGAATTAAAAAAAACAGCTAGTAAAAAGGTAACAATTACGAATGAATTTATATTTAAAGAAGAAGAGGTTGAAGATTTAATTTTTGAAACTTCCACTTTTGAACAAAAACAAGCTGTATTTAACACAATGTTTGATAAACTTGGTAAAGCTTGTAAAGATTTATTAAAAACGAGTTTCAAAATAAAATCAATGGAAACGGTTGCTTCAACACTTGGAATTTCTTATGCATATGCACGAAAGAAAAAATCACAATGTATTGGAAAGTTAACTAAACTAATAAAAGAGTCTTCGTCTTACAATCAATTAAAGAACAATTTATAATGGAAGAGCAGTATTTACTTTTTGAAAAATTTTTAAGTAATGAATTGTCTGAGGAAGAACGTATTTCTTTTACCGAACAACTTTCTTCTAATATAAGTTTCAAAGAAAACTTTTTATTATACAAGGAAACTCACACTTTCTTGACTACTTCCATAGAAAAAGAAGAGGAGACTTCTTCTTTTAAGGAAAACTTAAGCAATATATCTGATAGCTATTTTAACAAAAGACTTTCTTCTAAGAAATCAAGAGTATATAGTTTCATGAAATATGCTGCCGCCCTTTTCTTATTAATTTTTGGAGTATACATGTATCAAAATTCATTTAAGCCTATCAATTATGAAGATTTTGTATCTTATTCTTCTATAGATATTACTGTTAGGAGTACCCAAAATGAGTTGCTTACAAAAGCCGAAAGAGCTTTTAATAATAAAGATTTTGATAATGCTTCGAAAAATTTAGAAACGTTGATTAAACAAGACGAAAGTAATACTGAATTAAAGCTATACCATGGTTTTTGCTTGATAGAATTAAACATTTTCGAGAAAGCTGACCAAATTCTTAATACGATTTCTAGTGGCAATTCAGTTTATAAAAATCAAGCTCTTTGGTATCTTGCTTTAAGCAAACTAAAACAAAAAGAGTATACTTCCAGTAAAAATATTTTACTCAGAATTGATAAAGACAGTCCCGAATATAATTTAGCTAAACCTTTACTTTCAAAACTAAAATAATCTTGCGGTTTTATATACAACCCTCTATATAAAAATACATAACTATTGCTTAAATTTGCTCTTTTCTGTAAATAACTGAATTTGAAAGAGCAAGAATATATAGAAGTTTATGGGGCAAGAGCCCATAATTTAAAAAATATTGACGTTAAAATTCCTCGAGAAAAACTAGTTGTAATCACTGGTTTAAGCGGTAGTGGGAAATCATCATTAGCTTTTGATACCATATACGCTGAAGGGCAACGAAGATATATTGAAACATTTTCTGCTTATGCTCGTCAATTTTTAGGCGGATTAGAACGACCAGATGTAGATAAAATAGATGGTTTATCTCCAGTTATTTCTATTGAACAGAAAACAACTAATAAAAGTCCTAGGTCAACAGTTGGTACTATTACAGAAATTTATGACTTTTTGCGTTTGTTGTTTTCACGTGCTGCTGATGCCTATTCTTTTAACACAGGAGAAAAAATGGTTAGTTATTCTGACGACCAAATAAAAAACTTAATTTTAAAAGATTTCGATGGAAAGCGGGTTGCTGTTCTTGCTCCTCTAATTAAATCTAGAAAAGGTCATTACCGAGAGTTATTTGAACAAATATCTAAACAAGGTTTTGTTAAAGTTCGAGTTGATGGAGAAATTCGTGAGATTGAAAAAGGCATGAAACTTGATCGATACAAAACTCACGACATAGAAGTTGTTATAGATAGATTAGCCATCAGCAACGCTGCTGAAAAACGTTTAGAAGAAACCATTAAAACCGCTTTATATACTGGTAACAACATATTAATGGTTATTGATATTGATGATGATAAACCTAGATATTTTAGTAGGGAACTAATGTGTCCTACAACTGGTATTGCTTATCCAAACCCTGAACCAAATACATTTTCATTTAACTCACCAAAAGGTGCATGCAACCATTGCAATGGCTTAGGAATAACTAATGAAGTTAATTTTCAAAAGATAATTCCAGATGATAGTATTTCTATTAAAAATGGAGGAATTACTCCTTTAGGGGAACAAAAAAACAGTTGGATTTTTAAACAACTTCAAACTATTGCTGAACGTTATCAGTTTAAACTAACGGACCCTATTAACAAAATACCTAAAGAAGCAAAAGATATCATTTTGAATGGTGGTAAAGAATCGTTTACCATTAAATCGAAAGCAGCTGGTGTTACACGAAAATATGAAATAGATTTTGAAGGTATCATTGCTTTTATTGAAAACCAATATAAAGATACCGACAGTTCTTCTATTAAAAGATGGGCCAAAGGTTTTATGGATGAAGTTTCTTGCTCCGTTTGTGAAGGAAAACGATTAAAAAAAGAAGCTTTACATTTTAAAATTGTTAATAATAACATTAGTGATTTAGCACAAATGGATGTTACTGAACTTGCTAATTGGTTTAAAAACATAGAAGCCAAATTCAGTGAAAAACAGCTAAAAATTGCTTCTGAAATTTTAAAAGAAATCCGAACTAGAATTCAATTTTTATTAGATGTTGGTTTAGATTACTTAACCTTAGACAGAACCTCAAAATCTTTATCTGGTGGTGAAGCGCAACGTATTCGTTTGGCTACTCAAATAGGGTCTCAATTGGTTGGTGTTTTATACATTTTAGATGAACCTAGTATTGGACTTCATCAACGAGATAATGAAAAGTTAATTAATTCATTAATTAAACTTCGTGATGTTGGAAATTCCGTATTGGTGGTTGAGCATGATGAAGACATGATTAAACATGCCGATTTTGTATTTGATATTGGTCCTGGAGCCGGAAGACACGGTGGAGAAGTTGTAAGTCAAGGTACTTTTGAAGATTTAAAATCTCACAAAACATTGACTGCTGACTATTTATCTAAAAGAAAAATAATTGAAGTTCCTAGTAAAAGAAGAGAAGGGAATGGGAAAACCATAAAATTATCAGGAGCATCTGGAAATAACTTAAAAAATGTTTCTGTTGAATTTCCTTTGGGTAAAATGATTTGTGTTACGGGAGTTTCAGGTAGTGGAAAATCTACTTTAATAAACGAAACATTATACCCCATTTTAAACGCGCATATCTACAGAGGTGTAAAAAAACCTATGCCTTATAAAAAAATTGAAGGGTTAGAACATGTAGATAAAGTAATTGACATTGATCAATCACCGATAGGTAGAACTCCACGTTCAAACCCTGCAACTTATACGGGGGTTTTTGGTGAAATTAGAAGTTTATATGCTAAAACACCTGAAGCATCTATCCGTGGATACAAACCTGGACGATTTAGCTTTAATGTAAAAGGAGGTCGTTGTGAAACTTGCCAAGGTGGAGGTGTTCGTGTTATTGAAATGAACTTTTTACCTGATGTACATGTAGAATGTGAAACTTGCCAAGGAAAACGTTTTAATAGAGAAACTTTGGAGATTAGGTACAAAGGAAAATCTATTTCTGACGTACTAGAAATGACAATTAATGAAGCAGTTGATTTCTTTGAACTAATTCCGAAAATACACCGTAAATTAAAAACTATTCAAGATGTTGGTTTAGGCTACATTACCTTAGGACAACGATCTACAACCCTGTCTGGAGGAGAAGCTCAGCGTATAAAACTAGCTTCTGAGCTTTCAAAAAGAGACACTGGAAATACTTTTTATATTTTAGATGAGCCCACTACAGGTTTACACTTTGAAGATATTCGTGTTTTAATGGAAGTACTCAATAAACTAACCAACAAAGGGAATACAGTTTTAATTATTGAACATAATTTAGATGTAATAAAACTTGCCGACTATATTATAGATGTTGGAATGGAAGGCGGAAAAGGTGGTGGAAAAATATTGGTATCTGGAACTCCAGAAAAAGTAGCTAAACATAAAACGAGTTATACCGCTAAGTTTTTAAAGAAAGAACTAACAAAGTAAAGTCAAAATAAAAAACAGTCATTACGAACAAAGTGAAGTAATCTCACTATAATTATACAGATTACTTCGAAAGTAAGCTTTCTCGTAATGACACGAACAAAGACTAACTATAAACTGTCATTACGAATGAAATGAAGTAATCTCATTATAATTACACAGATTACTTCGAAAGTAAGCTTTCTCGTAATGACACGAACAAAGACTAACTATAAACTGTCATTACGAATGAAATGAAATAATCTCTCTATAACTAAAGAGTAATTCTATAGTAAGCTTTCTCGTAATGACGCGAACAAAAACTAGCTATAAACTGTCATTACGAATGAAATGAAGTAACCTCACTATATTAGAAAGTAAACTTTCTCACACTAACTTTAAATAATTTCTTTTAATTCAATCGCTCCAGTAACTCTTGCGCCTTTTCTTTATTGTAATAGGCATTATCAATAATAAGATGTAGTGTTTCTTTTGCCTCAGTTAACTTGTTTTGTTTCAACAACGAAAGTGATTTAAACCAATACCCTTTTTGGGCATCAATTAAATCGCTATTTATTAAAGTATCAAGTATTTTTTCAGCACTTATATAATCTTTTAGCTCTATATATGAAATTGCTTTATACATATAAACAGCACTATTATTTTTATCCTGTAGTAAGCTTTTACCCAAAAACACCAATGCCTTTTTATAGTCTTTATTTTTAAAGCTTTTTTCTGCCTCAATTAAATTATCTGTAGCATCACTTTCTCCTCTGTTTATAAAAGTAGGAAGCTTTGTTTGCATTATATACTCGCTATACAAAGCACTGTAATTATTTTTTGGCACTATATTATTAAAAAACCTAAACACACCTACCAATAAAGCAATACTAGCAGCTACTGAAATAAAGTATAGTGGCCTTACTTTTCCTTTTTTCTTCTTTTTAAAAGCCTCACTTCCTTCTTTAATTGTTTTTTCGAAGCTCTTAGCTTCGGCACCTTTAAAAAATGCTTCTATTTCATCAACCTCATCACTTTCATCTATCGAAAAATTCCACGAATCTTCATTGTAAGAATCAAACAACTCTTTTTCAAAATCTACTTTAAGTTTAAAATCTTCGTCCGACTTTAGCCTATCCTCAAAAGCAGTTCTTTCTATTTCTGAAAGTTCGTCTTTAAAGTAACGTTCAATTAAAATATCTTCTTCCATCATCATACCACTTTTAATTTCATATACCTCACATCACCTTTAATAAGCTCAGTCAGTTTCTTCTTACACTTAAAAACACGTTGTCGTATAACCGTTTCTGAACTATACTCAGTACTTGCTAAAATCTCCGCATAGGGTACTTTAGCAAAAAACAGATTTAAAATATGTCTACAATTTTCAGACAACATTCCTAATTTTTCTACAAACAATTCTTGTTTTTTTATTTCCAAATACGACAAGGCAGTATCCCTCTCATCACTTACTTGTTCAGCAAACTCATTATTTGTTACCCTATTTTTTCTTTTATTTAACTCTCTACGCCATAAATTTCTACAAACAGTGTACAGAAAGCCCTCAAAAGTTGACTTTATTTCAAATTTTTCTTTTTTTAATCTAACCGCTATTTGCAATAAAGCTTTTTGAAAAACATCCTCAGCATCTTCACTATTCCCTTTGTTTTGAAGCACAAACTGCTTAATACCATAAAAACTTTGTTCGTAGAGTGTTTTTATAACACTTGAATCATTTTTCTCTATAGCTTCTAAAAAAAACTTCCCTTCCATTTTAACTAGTTATCTTACAAAAATAAAAAAATTATATTTGCCCATGGGTAACATTTGATGTTTTCGTAAACATCGAGTTAAGAAAACAAAATATTTACAATCATGAAAAAAAGTAATTTAATTACAAAAACCTTAATTTTACTAGTAGCTATTGTTATTTGTAGTTTTACTATTAAAAAGACACCTTTTAACAATGTAACAAAAAATAACATTATTAATTTTGTTGAAGATAAAAAAGAGTTACCTACTGATGGTGGCATATTAATTGTATATAATGAAGGCACAACTGAACAAGAAAAAAGAACAATAACTAATTGTATTGGCAAAAGTGATTTACTAAGTATAATAGCTATTTTAAAATGTGCAGAAAACCCTGATGCTGAAATAATATATTTCCAAAAAGGCTTACCTATTTTTACTCAAGGAGATGATACCACTACAGACGGAGATGACCAACCTCAACAAGGGCTTTCTTTAAATCAAGTATTTAATACGATTTCTAACTGTAGTAATGGAAAACTTGTTCTATATACTACAAACCTTACCTGTTCAGATTCTCAAACTTATGCAGGAAGATTGAATCCAGACCCAGGAAGATAATATGATAAAACTCCTACTTCTTTTTGCTTACATTTTTCTTCTTCAAGAAACTACATCTCAACATAACTATAAAAATATTGTTGCTAGAGATAAATATAAGAAAATTAAGGAAGAAGAAGTAGATAGTTTATTAAAATCTGTTATCGTAAAAGATTCTTCTTATGCACAAATAGCACACGCTTATTCTTATTTTTTTCATAAAAAAAAGAAAAACTATAAACTAGCTATTAAATATGCATTGATTGAAATAAAAACTTTAGAAGATTTAAATCTTAACTCTAAAGAATACACTAATGCTTTATATAATATAGGTAATTTTTATTACATATCACTACAATACAATATGGCTATTGAATATTATAACAAAGCCATTAAATCAAATGCATTCCCTAAAAAAGTTGCTCAATCATATTGCCAAATAGCTAAGTATCAAAGAATAAAAGGAGATTTCTATATGTCTCTTCAATACTATTTTAAAGGTTTACCTTTGTTAGAGAAATTTGGATCTAAAAAAAGTATAATATTACATTATCTATCATTATCCAATACATGTAATAAATTAAATACTAAAAAAAGTTCTGATATTAATTTTTATTATCTGAAAAAAGCTGATAGTATACTCACAAAACTACCTAAATCAAAAATTAAAAATAAAATACGGTTTGATTTAAACAACTATTTCGCCATACTAAATACAAACAAATATAAATATAACTTTCAAAAAGCTAAAAGCTATTACTTAAAAAACCTAAACGAGAGTTTTAAAACAGGTATTGTAAGGAATATAGCTATTTCAAATTTAAATTTAGGAGAACTTTATTTAAAAGAAAAAAAAGATAGTTGTCTTTATTTTTTAAAAAAAAGTTTAGAATATGACTCTTTTAATAAACTATACATACATGATACTTATAAAAATATAGCTTCTTTTTACATTTATAAAAAAGATTTTTCAAGTGCATTAAAAAACATACAAAAGTCAATAAATTATAATTTTAAAGTAAAGGAAAACAAATTAATAAAACATCTAACCAATAATAAAATATTAAACACTTTAGATAAAAATACAATTCGAAATTCTTTAAAAATAAAAACAGAAATTCTTATACAGCTTTATAATACCACTCAAAATAAAGAATACTTACAAAAAGCTATTGACAATGTTCAGTTAACAAATAAAATAGTAAACATTCTCATTAATTATAGTACAGAAGCTAACACCAAATATTTGTGGCGAAAAGAAATTTCCGAAACTTTTAATTTAGGTATTTATACGGCTTATTTATTAAACGATTCAAAATTAATGTTTGAGTTAATGGAAAAAAATAAAGCTTTTTTATTAACCTTAAATATTAATGAAAATATAAAACTCACTAATTTACCGGATGAAATTTCTACTAAAAACAACATATTTAAAAAAGATATTTTTCAATTAGAAAGTGAAACAGATACTCATAAAGCTTCTAAGAAAAAAGATTCCTTATTTGATTTAAAAGTAAGCTATCAAAATTTTAAAGATTCGATTCAAAAAATATATCCACAGTTTAGTAATCAAAACAACGATATTCAACAAGTTTCTCTTAGTAAAGTTAAAAGTAACTTACGTAAAAACGATATTAAACTTTACTATTCACTTAATACTAGTAATGTAGATACTAATAAGCAATCAATGTTGGGGTTATTAATTGCCAACAACAAAGATATTCGTTTTAAAATAAAAAATATTGATAGTGTTTTATTAGGGATTACTGAATACAAAAAACTTATTTCAAAACCGCTTACACAAAAACAAGAGTTAGCACGTTTTAAAAAGGTATCGTATTCACTCTATAACCAACTATTCCCTACTAAAGAGATTAAAGACCTTATTAAGAACAAAAACATTAGTATTGTTAGTGATGTTTTTCTAGAGAACATTCCTTTTGAAGCGTTTAATACTAGCGCTACTGAATTGCGCTATTTAGTAAACGATTGTAATATAAGTTATAGCTACTCTAGCTCATTTTCTGAGTTTAATAAAAATAGAGAATCGAAAAACAAATACAGACCTTGTTGTTTTTGCTCCTGTTAATTTTAAAAACACTGAGTTATCACCCCTAGAAAACACAGAAAAAGAAGCTGCTGTTATTACTAATTTAGTAGGTGGAGATAGTTTTACAAACAGTAATGCTACAAAAGAAAATTTTGTTCGTAAAACCAGTAATGCTAAAATTATACATTTAGCAACACATGCAACTGCTACTAATAATCCGAGCATTCAGTTTTTTACTAATGATTTAAAATTACATGAACTCTACACCTATAAAAACAACGCTGACTTAGTTGTTTTAAGTGCCTGTGAAACTAACATTGGAGAGTTAAAACAAGGTGAAGGTGTTTTAAACTTAGCTAGAGGTTTCTTTCATTCTGGAACCAATTCGGTAGTTTCTTCAATATGGAAAATTAATGATGCTAGTTCTTCATTTATTATGAAGGAATTTTACTCCAATTTAAAAGACAAACAATCAAAAACAGAAGCGCTTAACAATGCCAAACGCGCCTACTTAAAAAAACATAGTTTATCAGAACAGTCGCCTTATTATTGGGCTTCTTTTGTTTTAATTGGTGATACTTCTCCTGTTTTTACAACTAATTACTTTTATTATATAAGTATTGTTTTAATAATTGGGTTATTGGTATTTCTCTTTTTTAGGAGAAAAAATAAATCATACTAACAGATAAAAATTGCTATTTAAAACCACTACATATCGAATACAGTTTTTTATTGTTCTTGTTCTGTTTTTCTTACAAACAATTAAAGCTCAATACACATATACTGATATCGTTAAAAAGAGTGAAATAATAAACTTCAATGAAATAAAAGTAGATAGCATATTAGACTCAATAATGATAAAAGACATTGAATATGCAAAAATAGCTCATAATTTTTCATTTTTTTTTAACAAAAAAAAGAAAAATTATGAGCTAGCTATTAAATATGGTAAAATTGAAGTAAAAATTTATGATAGTTTAAAAATAAACAATAAACAATACGCAAACGCACTCTATAACTTAGGTAAATTTTACACAAATAAAAATGATTTTGATAATGGTATTAAGTACCACAAAAAAGCTATACAATCAAATTCTTATCCCTTAAGAAAAGCCCAAAGCTATTGTTACATAGGTTCTATATATTTTAAAAAAGGAGATTATTACAAATCCAACAACCATTATTTAAAAGGAATTCCTTTATTAGAGAAATACGCCTCTAAAAAAAACTTAATAGCCCACTGTACTGATTTTACTGCGACATGCATTAAAATAAAGACAAAAGAGAGCATTGAGATTGGTCTTTATTACCTAAAAAAAGCTGATAGTATAATCCAAAATTCACCAACATTAAATATAGACAATAGAACAATTTATTCTATAAATGTGGTCATAGCAAACCTATACTCCTTAAAACCAAAACATAATTTTAGAAAATCTAAATCCTATTATTTTAAAAGCTTACAAAACGCTTTCAAAGAGAATAATGACGATTTCATATCACTTGCTTATTTAAACTTAGGCGAACTATATTTAAAATCGAACAATGATAGCTGTATGTTCTATTTAAATAAAAGTATAGAACACAACATAGCTAATGAAAACTACATGCTATATCTTCATAAAAATATTGCTACACATTACTATTCTAAGAAGAAATACGAAAATGCCCTAGTTAGTATCAAAAAATCATTAAATTTCGGTTTCAACGTTAAAAAGAATAACGAAATAACCTCACTAACTCTTAATCAAATCATTACGTCAAATGATAAAACACCTCTTATAGAGGCTCTAAAAACAAAAACAGAAATTCTTATACAGCTTTATAATACTACTCAAAATAAAGAGTATTTACGAAAAGCGATTGACAATGTTCAGTTAACAAACAAAATAGTTTCTACTATAATTAACTATAGCACAGAAGCTAACACCAAGTATTTATGGAGAAAAGAAATTTCTGAAACTTTTAATTTAGGTATTTATACTGCTTATTTATTAAACGATTCAAAATTAATGTTTGAGTTAATGGAAAAAAATAAAGCTTTTTTATTAACCTTAAATATTAATGAAAATATAAAACTCACTAATTTACCGGATGAAGTTTCTATTAAAAACAACGTATTTAAAAAAGATATTTTTCAGTTAGAAAGTGAAACAGATACTCATAAAGCTTCTAAGAAAAAAGATTCCTTATTTGATTTAAAAGTAAGCTATCAAAATTTTAAAGATTCTATTCAAAAAATATATCCACAGTTTAGTAATCAAAACAACGATATTCAACAAGTTTCTCTTAGTAAAGTTAAAAGTAACTTACGTAAAAACGATATTAAACTTTACTATTCGCTTAATACTAGTAATGTAGATACTAATAAGCAATCAATGTTGGGGTTATTAATTGCCAACAACAAAGATATTCGTTTTAAAATAAAAAATATTGATAGTGTTTTATTAGGGATTACTGCATACAAAAAACTTATTTCAAAACCGCTTACACAAAAACAAGAGTTAGCGCGTTTTAAAAAGGTTTCGTATTCACTCTATAACCAATTATTCCCTACTAAAGAGATTAAAGATCTTATTAAAAATAAAAATATTAGTATTGTTAGTGATGTTTCCTTAGAAAACATTCCTTTTGAAGCTTTTAATACTAGCGCTACTGACTTGCGCTATTTAGTAAACGATTGCAATATAAGTTATAGCTACTCTAGCTCATTTTCTGAGTTTAACAAAAATAGAGATCGAAAAACAAATACAGACCTTGTTGTTTTTGCTCCTGTTAATTTTAAAAACACTGAATTATCACCCTTAGAAAACACAAAAAAAGAAGCTGCTGTTATTACTAATTTAGTTGGTGGAGATAGTTTTACAAACAGTAATGCTACAAAAGAGAATTTTGTTCGTAAAACCAATAATGCTAAAATCATCCATTTAGCAACACATGCTACTGCAACTAACAATCCGAGCATTCAGTTTTTTACTAATGATTTAAAACTACATGAACTTTACACCTATAAAAACAATGCGGATTTAGTTGTTTTAAGTGCTTGTGAAACTAACATTGGAGAGTTAAAACAAGGCGAAGGTGTTTTAAACTTAGCTAGAGGGTTCTTTCATTCTGGAGCCAACTCGGTAATTTCTTCTACGTGGAAAATTAATGACGTTAGTTCTTCATTTATTATGAAGGAGTTTTACTCCAATTTAAAAAACAAAGAATCAAAAACAGAAGCGCTTAACAATGCGAAACGAACCTATTTAAAAAATCATAGTTTATCAGAACAGTCTCCTTATTATTGGGCTTCTTTTGTTTTAATTGGTGATGCTTCTCCTGTTTTTACTACTCATTATTTTTATTACATTCTTCCTATTTTATTGGGTTTATTTATTTTTTATATTTTTTTCAAAAAAAAGGGGTAACATAATTTAAAGTATTGAACACTATAGAAAATGATCTATATTTTGAAACATACTTTAAACCAATTTGAAGAAAATTTACTACATCAAATCTCATTTCTTTTTCTAGAATTGACGTTGTTTAGTAACGTTATATATCGGTCAATATTTATTCGAATCAATTGATTTAAAAAATAAAACTTTCATTATTTGAATCTGAAGGTAGTCCGTTAATATTTTGTTCTCATTAAACAGTAAATAATTGGCTACCTCTTTTCAAATACTAAAAAAAGTACAAAAAGAAAAACACTAAAATCATAGTCTATGAGAAAGGAAACTTAAAACAATCAGGGAAAATTACTAAAAAGAAAAAAATTAAACAGTTGTATCAACCTAAATGAAAAAGAAGCGTTGAGAAACTTAATATGCCAGGGAAATTGCTATGAAAGAATATTATTTATTACAGTTACTATGTTCAATTACTAGAAAAAGAGTTGGTTACAACCAACTCTTTTTCTAGTAAAATAATCTAAAAACCTATTTTGTAAAATTCTTTTTCCCTTTTATTTTAAAATAATTACAAATGAACTTGCTGAAGAAACATTAAAATTTAGTGGTAAATAATTTCCTTCACCATTAATATGTAAAATTAATCCATCTGTAAATAGCCCAAAATATTTGGTATTCCACAAACATATTAGCTTTTTATTAGCTATTAAATAGTCTGAAAAGTTTTGAGTATTATCTAAAAAAACAGCTTTGTTTGGAAAATATAATTCCCATTTATTTAACTCTAGTATTTCGTTTAAATATTGTTGATAATACATTTGAGAATCTAGCATTCCTCCCCATTTTGTAGAATCTGGAGTTGATGTTGATTTTGGTGGATTAGGAGCTCCAGACTGAGGATCTATATGCCAATTGTATGTATTAAATTGTTCTTGAAATGCAACTTCAAACGGATTAGAGTCAATGATTTTTGTTTTCAATAAATCATTCAACCCTATTTTTGACAACTCGTTATTTTTTATAAGTTCATAAAAAAAATCTCTAGCGGCTTCACTCTCAATCAATGTTTTACCTATTAAATATGAGGTTATGTACATTAACTTTTCTTTTTTATCAACTTCTTCTTCTACTTCTTCTGTTACGTCTATAGGATCAATAGCAACCACTCGCCTTCCTCTTTCCATTCTTTCAACAGTATCTAGTCCTTCTAACTCATTTTCAGAACAGGAAACACAAAATACCAATACAACACACAATAGTTTTAATACTTTCATAATTCGTTTTTTTAATATTTCTTACCACAAAAATACATCGGAATTTATCCACTACTTTGGGTAGTTCAAATTCGTAATACTTGAATTCAAATTCGTTAGCACTTATTAAAAAAGATCTTTTAAAACCATCTCTTTTCTTCTAGTAGCAACTGGTATTTGCTCTCCTGTTTTAGTAATAAGATACCCTTCATTTGTATATTTAGTGATATACGCTTTATTTACAATAAACGACTGATGACATTTAATAAACCTTTTTTTATCAAGTAGCTCCTCTACTTTTTTCATAGGTTTTGAAATAACAATTTTCTCTTCGAAAAGATAAAATGTAGTATAATTACCTTCTGATTTACAATAAATAATATCATCAAATGAAACTAAATGTTGCGTATCTAATGTTTTTAATACAATTTTATGATGCTCTCCTTCCCTATAATAGTGATTTGCAATGGTAATTGAATTTCCTAACGTATTCTCTTCCTGAACAACATTAACCGCTTTTTTTACAGCTTCTATAAACTCATCATCATCAATAGGCTTTAGTAGGTAATCTAAAGCTCCTAAACGTATTGCCTTTATAGCATGAGAATCAAATCCTGTAATAAAAATTATTTTAAAGTTTATTTCTTCTAACGATGATAAAATATCAAAACTCGTACCGTCACCTAAGTCAACATCCATAAATACTAAGTTAGGTTGGTATCTTTTTATCTTCTCAAGCCCTTCTTTCACTGAAATAGCTTCGTCTACGATAAACAACTCTTTTTGAAAATTTTGGAACACCCTTTTTTTTAGGTCTTCCCTAACGTGACGTTCATCTTCTATTATTAATGTCTTTAACATACTACAATAATTTATAAGGCATTTTTAACGCTACCCTTGTTCCTTGACTGTTTTTTCCTAACTCTTTTTTATTCGTAACAACAATTTTTTCACCTATCATTTTTCTTAAAAAATCATCTATCAACTTTACCGAAGATCTTTTATCAACATTATTCGCATCAATTCCTATGCCATCATCATCAATAACACAGCTAATATATTTCTCACAAAAATTAAGTTGAATAATAAGATTCCCTTTAATTTCATTTTTACCAAACCCATGAATTATAGCATTCTCTACAAAAGGTTGTAATAACATAGGGGGAATAAAAATCTCATCTTCAATCTTAATCGTGTTATCTATTAAAAAATTAAACCTTTCAGGAAATCTAAATTGTTGTAATTCTAAATAATCTTGTAACGATTGAAGTTCGTCTTCAATAGGTACGTAATCTTTGGTTGAATTTTCAAATATTGTTCGTAAAAGTCTTGAAAATTTTTGAATGTATTTTATAGATTGCTGACTGTCTTCTTCAATACTATTTTTAATTAAACTTAAACTATTAAATGTAAAATGAGGATTCATTTGAGAACGCAGTAAGCGCTGGTGTAATAAGAAATTTTGCTGTTCTATTTTAAACTTCTTTTGTCTATAAAAATTTAACACTAACACTCCTATTACAATAGCCAATAATAATAGCGCTATTAAAACATATTGATTCCTCTCAAATTTAAGACTTTGTATTTCTGCTCTTTTTCTAGCTTTCTCTAGTATTCTTTCATTTTTATAAGACTCTTTTAAAACTTGTAACTCACTATTAATTCTATTAGCATAATTTTTTTCTTGATATGCATAAATAGAATCTAATTGAGAAGTAACCTCCTCTATTCCTTTATTTTTTTTATAAAGAATTTCTAAATTAGTTTTCAGGGCATCTCTTTGATCAATATGATCAATAGTATTTAACCCTAGATGAAAAATAGAATCTACATATTTTTTAGCAATATCTATTTTGTTTAATTTTATATATGATTTAGAAATACTTACGTAGTTATTAGCATTCCTTGCTTGCGAAAGATGTGCTGGTAATTTTTTTGAAAAAGTTAACGCTTTACCATATGCTAAAATTGCTTTGCCAAATAAATTACTATTAAAATAATAAAATCCAAGTGTAGCATATAATTCATACTTTACTATTGTTCTTAAATAAGATTCATATTTTATAGCTTCAGTTAACTCTTTTATTGCTTTGTTGGGCTTCCTTAAACTACTATAAATACTAGACCTTCCTATCTTAGACAAAACATAATTGGAAGAGTCTCTTACTTTCAAAAACATTGCTATTGCCGAATCATTTGCTATTAGAGCTTCTTTAAATTGTTTTATTTCAACTTTAACTCTTTGTCTAAATCGATAAACATAAGCTTTATTTTTATAATCATTCTCATTTAACAATGTTAGTAACTTTTCATTCACTCCTTCAGCATTCAGATAATCTTCTTTATACCTATAGTAGGTTAACCTTAGAGCTATAAAATAAGATACTTCTCTATCTGATTTTATTTTACCTTTAGAAAAGGAAATTGCATCTTTAAGATTTTCAATAGCTAAATCATATTTCTTTAATCGATTATTAAACCGTGATGATATATAGGAGAACTCTGCTTTTAAAGAATCTGATATTCCTTCTTTAGGAATTCTATTGAGCTTCTCTAAATAAAAAGCTAAAGAATCTTGTGATAATCCAGTACCAATTTTAGCATTAAAATAACTTGGTAACTTTTTTAATATCACTTTATCTTGTTTTTTATCGCAACATATTGCAATTAAAAAACATATTACTACAATAATTTTTTTCATACCTCCCCACTAAATAACTGAACAAAGCTAGTTATTTCATTATAAACACTCTGTTCCTTGATTGTAAAACTAAAAACTCCTCAGTTTTGTACACTTATTATACATTTTGTTACAATTAACAACTTAAATTCATCATGTCGTTATAAAAAAAACAAATTATTATTAAAACATTTCAATTATGAATTTATAATTCACAAATATGAATTGACTTATACAAATATTAATATCTTTTATAACTTCGTCAAAAACATATATCTTTTAATTTAATACACCTAAGAAATCAACTATAATTTATCAACTATTTATGGGGCATACATTAATAAATATAGTACAACAACTTCTAAAAAAAAATAAAATTTCTTTTGATAAAGAGGAGCTTTCTTTTCAAATACAAAGTCATCCATCCTATCCTAGTTTGCATGCTATAACAGGAGTACTTGATCATTTTAATATAGAAAATGTAGCAGCAGAAGTTCCAGTAAATTCAGAGACCTTAGCACAATTACCATCTTGTTATATTGTACAAGTAAATGATAGTAATGGTTTGAACTTAACAATTGTTGAGAGAAAGAAAAATGAATATACTTTATATACTATAGAAGGCAAAAAAGAAAAAATATCTGAAGCAGAGTTTTTAAAAAGGTTTACCGGAATTATAGTTGCTGTAGAGAAAACAGATACTATTCAAACAAGTAAAAAAACAAGTAAAACCCCACAATATATAGGTTTAGGAATTCTAAGTTGCTTAGTTGCTTTTGTAATTCTTAAAGCACCTAATTCAGTTTTTAGCTTTTCTCATTTACTTTTATCAATAGTAGGAATTGTAGTTAGCATAGCTATTGTAAAACAAGAGTTAGGTTTACAAACCTCCATAGGTGATGCCTTTTGTTCTGGAGCAGATGAAAAAAAAGATTGTGATGCAGTACTTACCTCAAAAGGGGCTAAAATACTAAAAGGATATAAATTAAGTGACTTTAGTATATTATATTTTTCAACATTGGCGCTTTTAAGCTTCGTTGAAATGGCAACACCTGCACTTGCTTATTCAATAAGTTTGGTTGCTATTCCAGTAACATTATATTCCATCTATTATCAATATGCAGTAGTAAAAAAATGGTGCTTGCTATGCTTAAGTATTGTTGGTTTATTATGGTTGCAAGCATTGATACCAGTAATAACAAACACCTATATTTCTAGTTTTATACCTACTGACTATGTTATGTTGGTAATTATAGGAACAAGTATTTGGATGGGATGGATCTATATAAAGCCACTAATAACTGAAGTAACAGAATTACGAAAAGAAAAAATAGAAGGGGTTAAATTTAGAAGAAACTTTACCTTATTTGAGGGAATACTAAATAAATCTCCTCAAATAGATACAGCTATTGATAAAAACCAAGAAATTGTTTTTGGTAACCCAACCTCAAATTTAGAAATAGTTGTTGTAACCAACCCTTTTTGTGGGCACTGCAAACCGGTACATAAACAAGTAGATGAAATTTTACATAAATATAATAACTCCGTTAAAATAAGAATCCGTTTTAATATAAATACTGAAGACAAAAACGGTAGTGCGGCAAAAGTAACGAGTAGATTATTAGAACTCTATAACAACAACAAGAAAGAAGAGTGTTTAGAGGCTATGAGTGAAATTTATGAAGATGGAAATGTGGATATATGGGTAAAGAAATGGGGAACAACAAATAACAGTGATTATTTTTTAGCTGAATTGGAAAGAGAAAAAGAATGGTGCAAAGAAAACGCTATTAACTTCACTCCTGAAATTCTAATCAATGGAAGATCGTTTCCAAAAGAATACAATAGATCTGATTTAATTTTCTTTATAGAAGAACTGGAAGAAAATAGCCAAATAACAGTAAATAAAGTATAAAAAGCAAAACCCAAAAAGGGCTTTGAATTTGAAACATATTCTCTCGCGAAGAATAGACACACTCGGTGAGTGTCTTAAAATGTTCACCGCTAAAAACAACATTAATCATTTTAATTATGAAAAAATCAATTTTAAATTTAGGGAAGGCTCTAAATAGAGCGGAACAAAGAGAAGTAAGTGGAGGTAAATGGAGAGCATGTTCATCGAGAGAGACAGCTGCTGGTTGTTACCATATTAGAACTGGTTGTTATTGTCCTATAAATTCTTTTTAATTTATATCAAAAACAAGCTCAAAAATCTCATTTAAAAATAATATCATTATGAAAAAATCAATTTTAAATTTAGGAAATGCCTTAAATAAAATAGAGCAAAAACAAGTTAACGGGGGAAGAAAATTCTGTACAAGCCATGCACAGTGTCCTGCGAATCAATGTTGTCAATCACCTCCTAATTCAAGTAGTGGAGTATGTGGAGCTGCAAATAATGGTCAAGGTTTATGTAATGGACAATTACCTTTTGAAGATGTACCATTTGGATAAACACCAATGTTTTAACTTAAAAGGGCTCTATTTAGCCCTTTTTTATTTTAACAAAAAGCGAGTGCTATAATCACTCTCTTATTAACAATACTAAAATTTTTATTTATGAAAAAATCAATTTTAAACTTAGGAAATGCTTTAAATAAAGCAGATCAAAAACAAATTAATGGAGGTAAAAAAAAATGTGACACACATAATGATTGCGGACCAGGGGCTTGCTGTAATACTTCAAGGTTTTGTCAACTGTTTGGAGCTCCAAATTCAGGCGGGCTTTTATGTGATGGCTCTTTATTAATTTTTTAAGCATACTTATTTAAAAGAAACCTATAATCACAAAAGAATGATTTTCACATAACTTTTATTTAAATTTTATGTGAAAATCAAATTATTCAATAAAAAATCAACTTCTTGTATAAGTATATATAAAGGATTAAATTGCAACGGCTTCCTAATTTATAGATGTAAAAATTGCTACGATAAATAGAGCTATTAAGATATAAAAAGTTTTCACTTTATATTTAAGAAAAAAACTATTAAAATAATTAAATTTTTCATTTGAAGAAATTTCCAAATTATAAGCAAACCGAGGCTAAAGATTGTGGTCCAACGTGTATAAAGATAATCGCCAAGCATTATGGCAAAACAATCAACACACAACAATTAAGAAAACTAAGTGAAACGACCCGAGAGGGAAGTAGTTTGTTAGGATTAAGTGAAGCAGTAGAATCTATGGGTTTTAAATCTTTAGGAATTAAACTTGCTTTTAACAAACTTCTTGAAGCTCCATTACCATGTATTGTTCATTGGAACAAAAACCACTATGTGGTTCTTTATAAAATAAAGAAAAATACTGTTTATGTATCTGACCCCGCTCATGGACTCATTACTTTTACCAAAGAAGAATTTATTCAGCATTGGATAGGGAACAATGCAGATGAAAATACAGAAGAAGGAATAGCCTTACTTGTTGAACCTACTCCTAGGTTTTATCAAGAAGAGTTTGAAGAAGATGAAAAATTTGGGTTCTCATTTATATTCAAATATCTTTTTAAATATAAAAAATTCATCATCCAGCTTATCATAGGCTTATTAGCTGGAAGTTTATTACAATTAATATTACCTTTTTTAACTCAGAGTGTGGTTGATGTTGGTATAAAAAACCAAGACATCAATTTTGTGTATTTAATTTTATTTGCCCAACTATTTTTATTTGTAGGAAAAGCTTCTTTAGAAATAATACGCAGCTGGATTTTACTACATTTAAGTACACGGATTAATATTTCATTAATCTCTGACTTCTTTATCAAGTTAATGAAACTCCCTATTTCTTATTTTGATGTAAGAATGACTGGAGACTTATTGCAACGAATCAATGACCACAAACGTATAGAACGAATTCTAACTACCTCTTCATTAACCGTGTTGTTTTCATTCTTTAATCTGATCATTTTTAGTTTAGTTTTAGGATTTTATAGCTTGCAAATATTTGGAGTATTTGTTTTAGGAAGTGTTTTATATTTTGGTTGGGTTTTGTTTTTCTTCAAGAAAAGGAAAGAGTTAGATTACAAACGATTTTCACAAGTTAGTCAAGAACAAAGTAAAGTTATTGAGCTGATTAACGGAATGCAAGAAATTAAGCTTCATAATGCAGAAAGGCGCATGCGTTGGAACTGGGAATATGTTCAGGCTCGTTTGTTTAAAGTAGCAACGAAAAGCTTGGCTTTAGAGCAAACCCAAAGTGTAGGGTCTAACTTTATTAATGAATTAAAAAATATGTTCATTACCATTTTGTCTGCCAAATTAGTAATTGATGGTCAAATTACTTTAGGGATGATGATGGCAATTAGCTATATAGTTGGCCAATTAAACGGCCCTATAGTTCAATTAATCAATTTTATGAGAGATGTGCAAGACGCGCAGATATCTATTGACAGGTTAGGAGAGATTCATAACATGGAAGATGAAGAAAAGCCCGAAGATGAAAAAGTCACTCATATTCCAGAAAAAGAAGCCATAAAACTTAATAACATCTCTTTTAGGTATACAGGAGGATTAGAACCTGTATTAAAAGATTTATCATTAGAAATTCCAGCGAATAAAACTACCGCTATTGTTGGAGTTAGTGGAAGCGGAAAAACAACCTTAATGAAATTATTACTTGGTTTTTATCAAGTAGATTCAGGAGATATAAGTATTGGTAATTTTAACTTGAAAAATATTTCACAAAAAGAATGGCGAAGGAATTGTGGGGTAGTAATGCAAGAGGGATATATTTTTAATGATACCATCGCAAAAAATATAGCTGTTGGAGAAGATTATGTAGATAAAGAAAAACTAGCACATGCCATAAATGTAGCCAACATATCAGATTATATAGAAGGATTGCCCCTAGGATATAACACAAAAATTGGAAGTGAAGGAAACGGTCTAAGTACAGGACAAAAACAACGATTATTAATAGCCAGATCTGTATATAAAAATCCAAAGTTTTTATTTTTTGATGAGGCTACTAGTGCACTAGATGCAAATAATGAGAAAGTGATTATGGGAAAACTTAATGAGTTCTTCTCCAATAAAACAGCAGTAGTTATTGCACATAGACTAAGTACAGTTAAAAATGCACACCAAATAGTAGTATTAGAAAAAGGAAAGATAATAGAAAAAGGAACGCACCAAGAATTAGTAGCTTTAAAAGGAAGCTACCACCACCTAGTTAAAAATCAACTAGACTTGGGTAAATAAATAACATGTCATACCAATAGGGTAACTTCCCTCATTGGTAATGACAAAAATATTCTCTCGCGAGGAATAGACATACACCTTGAGTGTCTTAAAATGATCAAGGGTTTAATTAATTAAATCTTTAAAAAAATGAAAAAATCAATTTTAAATTTAGGAAAAGCTTTAAAAAGAGCTGAACAAAAAGAAATCAGTGGAGGACGAAGAGGTTGCTCTCCTTTCTTTTTCTGTGCTTTTGACTGTGGAGAAGGAGATACTTGTGCTGTTCCTAATGGAATGGGAGGAGCCAACAGAGGAACAATAGTTAACGGACAGTGTTGCTTATAAAAGAATTATAATATGTATTTCTTTTAAAGAATAAGACTTAACAACTAACCAAACTAAAATGATTTAGGTCATTTGTTTCATGTAAGTCAAATAAAAAGTAATTAATATTCTATAATTAATCTATTAAAATCAATACAAATTCTAAATAAAGAATTTGTATTGATTAAAATATAAACATATGCCAGAAAATAATCAAGATATAGAAATACGAAGTGAAGAAGTACAAGAAATATTAAGTTATGTTCCTAATTGGATGATTCGTTGGGGAAATACTTTATTTTTTTTATTAATTATAATGTTGTTATTCATTTCTTGGTTTGTGAAATACCCTGATGTAATAGCAACAGAGGTAATGGTAACTACTTCATTTCCTCCTGAGAAAATCTATGCTAAAACTGCAGGTCAATTTGAAGTGTTTTTAACACATGAAGGAAAGAAAGTAACGAAAAACGAAGTATTAGCTGTTATAGAAAATAGCGCTTCTTACAAAGATGTTTTATTATTGAAGAGTATAACAGATACAATAAGTAAGAATAAAGAAGTTTTTTCTTTTCCTATAGATAAACTACCTCCTTTGGTTTTAGGTGATATTACAACTAGTTTTTCGCAGTTTGAAAACCAATACTCTGAATATGTTTTAAATAAAGAACTAACCCCATACAAATCAGAATCTTTCGCTAACAGAATGTCTGTTATTGAGGCGAAGCAACGATTACAAATTTCACACTCCCAAAGAGAAATTAGTAGAAAAGAGCTTGAAATAAAAGAAAAAGACTTGGAAAGAAGCATAATAATGTTTAAAGAAGGTGTAATTTCAGCTAAAGAAAAAGAACAAAAAGAAATAGAAATACTACAATTAAAAAGAGCTTATGAAAATTCAGGAAGTTCAATTTCTCAATTAAGAGAATTTATAAATAATTCAAATAAAAATTTAATAGGCACTTCTATTAAAAAAACACAAAACGACAGCCGTTTAAAGATAAAGGCTATTCAGTCGTTTTTATATTTACAAAAAGCAATAAAAGATTGGTTAAAACAATACGCTTTAACTAGTTCAATAAATGGAGAAGTTTCTTTTTTAACATTTTGGAGTGAAAACCAAACCGTACAAACAGGAGATTTGATTTTTACTATAATACCTGAAAACAGCAATTCTTTTATTGGTAAAATAAAAGCCCCTGCGACGAACTCAGGGAAAATAAAAAAAGGACAAAAAGTACAAATACAATTATTAAATTATCCTTCAGATGAATTTGGAGAACTAAATGGAAAAGTGAAATCAATTTCTCCAATACCTGATGCAAAAGGAAACTATCTAATAGACGTTCTGTTACCTCAAGATTTAAAAACTACTTATGATAAAAAAATAGAATTTAGACAAGAAATGAAAGGTACAGCTAACATAATTACCGAAGACCTACGTTTGATAGAACGCTTTTTCTATCAACTTAAAAATATTATTAAATAAAAGAAATTCTTTCGCGATGAATAGACATATACCTTGAGTGTCTTTAAATGATCAAGGATTTAATCAATTTTATAAATTATTTAAAATGAAAAAATCAATATTAAGTTTAGGAGAAGCTATAAAAAAGGCTGATCAAAAAGATATTTTTGGAGGAACATACCCTTTTGAAATAGGGAACCCTAACGGTTCTGGAAATGGTTCTGGAGGTGGATCTGGAAATACTGGTTGTGACAACCCGGGTTTAATTCTATCATGCCCACGTGGTAAGTGTTATAGTCAAACAGCTTGTCGTTGTGTATATGGTCAAGGAGAAGGTGTTAACATGAATGGAATTTGCATCAATTAATCAGCTATAAATTAATTATTGAATAAATGTTCTTGGTAATTTGCGTTACCAAGAATATTTATAATTTATCCATAAAAACACATTCTAGGAAAAAGTTAAAACATAGAAATAAATTGTTAAGGTAACTCCTTATTGTTATATTAATTATAACGCTAATAATGATTTCTTAGTTTGGAAAACAATCTAATGTTCTTCTATTAACTTAAATTTTTTCTTCAAACATTTTCTAATTTAACGGCACTTAAAAAGCAACATGAGACTTTATTTTTTATGCTCATTTACAACTACAATCTTATTTTTAAAGACCTTATTACTTTCTAAACCAAAGCTTTAGTTGAAGTACCTTCATTAAATTACACTTATTAACTGACTACCTATCGTTTTTTTAATGAGAAAAAACAATTGACTTTATTCGAGCATCTTCCTGCATATGCAAAAAAAACAGTTCACTCTATTTTAATTTAATTATTATAGAAATTTCCTGTAAATTATTTTATCTTTCTAAAGGTATAACAACAAAAAACACTAAATTAGCAGGCTTTCTTCGAAAGAAATTAAATTTAAAAATTACATGAGTATGAGTCCAAATGACGATAGAAAAATTAGAGAAAAGTTACAACAAAAAACCTGGAATGAAGTAAAAACAAATGACTCTTGGGCCATTTTTAAAATAATGGCTGAATTTGTTGAAGGATATGAAAAGTTAAGTAAAATAGGACCTTGTGTATCTATTTTTGGTTCAGCACGAACAAAACCTGATCATCCATATTATAAATTAGCTGAAGAAGTTGCTTTTAAATTAACACAAAGCGGATTTGGTGTTATTACTGGTGGTGGTCCAGGTATTATGGAAGCGGGTAATAAAGGAGCTAATAGAGGAAAAGGTACCTCAGTAGGGCTTAATATTGAATTACCTTTTGAACAACATGACAACCCTTGGATTGACCCTGGAAAAAGTATCGATTTCGACTACTTTTTTGTTAGAAAAGTTATGTTTGTAAAGTATTCTCAAGGATTTGTTGTAATGCCCGGTGGGTTTGGTACTTTAGATGAACTATTTGAAGCTATTACTCTTATACAAACTAAAAAAATAGGTCGTTTTCCTATTGTCCTAGTTGGTAAAAAATTCTGGAGCGGATTAATTGATTGGATTAAGAATACTCTCATTGAAGAGGGAAATATTAGTCCTGAAGATTTAAACTTGTTTAGAATTGTAGACACAGCAGATGAGACCGTTGAGCATTTTAATAAATTCTATGCTAAATATGAATTAAAACCAAACTTCTAAAAAAATAAACTATATTTAAAACTCGTTATCGTATATAACGAGTTTTATTTTTTAGTATTTTGAAAAACACTTCTTTATTTTTTTCCTTTTTATTCATTTTAAATTGCACTATTAGTATAGCGCAAACAAATTCGATAAATTCGACAATACGTTTAAATGACAGTATTAAGACTTTAGATATTCAGCAAAAAATAATTTTTCACAATAAATCAAACACTACCTTACAAAAATTATTTTTACATAATTGGGCCAATAGCTTTAAAAACAACAATACTCCTCTGGGAAAAAGATTTATTGAAGATTATAAAAAAGATTTTTATTTTGCTAAAGAAGAAGAAAAGGGGTATTCTAAAATTAAAAACCTTACTCTTAATTATCTTAAAGTTCCATTTAAAGAAGTTAAAAAAAATTCAGATATTATTGAGATATCTTTAAAAAAACCTCTAAAACCTAAAGACAGCGTCCAAATATCTTTGATGTATACTGTAAAAATTCCTAGCGCTAAATTTACTGGTTATGGAAAAACTAAAACAGGTTATCATTTACGTTTTTGGCAAATAGTTCCGGCTATATATAATAAAAAGTGGCACATCATGAGTAATTTAAACATTGATGACTTATATCAAGATGTTGCTAATTACAGTATAAATATAGAAATCCCTAAGAAATACACCTTAGAAAGTAACCTATATCAATATGAAATTAAAAAAGAAAATGTTACTAGTTATCGACTAGTTGGAAATAAAAAGAAAGATATCATTCTACATATAAGTCAAGGTAAAAAATTCAAGTCTTTTAAAACAAAAACACAAGAAATTAAAACTGATGCCTACACTAAAAATTTATCAATAAAAACTACTACTGGTATTATTACAAAACAAATTCAATTTATAGAAAGTTACATAGGTAAGCACCCGCATACAGAAATTTTTGTTGATGCCAATACCATCAATAAAAACTCTTTGCATGAAATATATGGGGTGCCGAGTTGGCTTAATCCATTCCCTAAGAGCTTTAGATGGGAAATTAACTTTTTTAAAGCCCTAACTTCTAAATACATTAATGATATTTTACTCCATAACCAACGAAATGACTATTGGTTTTCAGATGGATTACAAACATTTTTAATGATGGAATACTTAAAAAAGTATCACCCAAAAACAACTATTCTTGGTAAATACTCAAATTATTGGCCCTTAAAATATTACAACATAAGTAAACTTACACAACGTGATAAATTTGCTTTTGTGTATCAATTCAGCGCTCGAAGGTTTTATGATCAATCATTAACAACTCCTGCTGACTCATTATCAAACTTTAACAGAAAAATTGTTAGTAAATACAAAATAGGGTTAGGGTTTAAATATTTACAAGATTTTATTGGTGATAGCATTTTTCAAAAATCCATTAAACAGCATTTATTCAATAATCATTTAAAAATATTCCCCACTAGCACTTTCTTAACTACTTTAAAAAACAATACAACAAAAGACTTAGACTGGTTCTATTCTGATTATTTAAAAACAACAAAAAAAATAGATTATAAAATCACTTCAGTGAAAACAGAGGAAGATTCTCTATCAGTTACTATCAAAAACAAACGTAATTTCTCTGCACCAGTTGCTTTATATGGTATTAATAACAAAACAATTAAGTTTAAAAAGTGGGTAACTAATATTGACTCTACAAAAACTGTGAAAATAAAAAAAGGTGATTTTAATAAACTTGCTTTAAATTATGAAAACATTTATCCTGAATACAACTCTCTTAATAACTTTAGAACAACAAATAATAAATTGATAAGCAAACCTTTTCAGTTTAGATTTTTAAAAGATGTCGAAGATCCATATTACAATCAAATTTTTTACAAACCTGATTTCAAGTACAATTTATACGACGGAGTTATTTTAGGTGTTAAAATAAACAACCAACCAATTATTCCTCATAATTTTAACTTTTCTATTACTCCAAACTACAGTACGAAAAGTAAAAACTTTACTGGGGCTTTTTCAATGGGATATGACCATTTTTTTCAAAATTCACCTATCTATAAAATAAGATATGGTATAAGTGGTAGTAATTTTCATTACGCTCCAGAATTAGGGTATAATTCATTGACTCCTTTTGTAAACATTTCTTTTAGAAGAAAAACACTAAGAGATGTAGGTTCAAAATTTTTAACTACTCGATTATTTTATATAAATAAAGAAGTAGCACCTGGAGCGGAAGTTACAGAAAGTGATAAATATCAAATACTTAATTTCAGATATATATATAACAAACCCAATATTATAAAGAGACTTCAATATGCGGTTAATTTTGAATTAGGTAATAACTTCACTAAGTTATCAACTGATATTAGATATCGTAAATTTTTTACTTCAGATAAAAATTATGACTTTCGTTTTTTTGGAGGAATGTTTATAACTAACAATTCTAATGGTGATTATTTTAGTTTTGGATTAAATAGAAGCTCTGACTATTTATTTGAACATAATTTATTTGGAAGGTCAGAAAGTTCAGGCCTTTTTAGCCAACAATTTGTTATTTCAGATGCAGGTTTTAAATCAAAATACAATACTCCAAAAACAGCAAATCAATTTATACTAGCTGCAAACACTAGTGTTAGCGTTTGGAAATGGACTCAGATTTATAATGATATTGCAATGTTAAAAAATAAAAACCAATCTCCTGAGTTCTTTTATGAGAATGGCATTAAGCTTAATTTTATCCCGAACATCTTTGAATTTTACTTCCCAATATACACCAATCAAGGATGGGAAGTAAACCAAGCTGCCTATCCTTCAAAAATAAGATTTGTAATTACTACTAATATTGATAGAATTTATAATTTCATAAGAAGAGGTTTATTGTAGAATATTCAAAAAAACTTCTGTTTTCATCATTTTATTGAATATTTCTCAATAAAAAGAATGATTTTTAAAATTCAATTAAAAAAACTATCTTTGTAACCATTCCAAAATTTGATGACTTATGATGCATAGTACCGAAATAGCTAATACTCAAAAACTTTCTTTTAATGATTTTAAAAAAGAAGTACTAAACGATTATAAAATTGCTCGTATTAGTAGAGAATGTAGTTTACTAGGTCGTAGAGAAGTTTTAACAGGAAAAGCAAAATTTGGTATTTTTGGAGACGGTAAAGAAGTTCCGCAATTAGCCATGGCTAAAGCATTTAAAAATGGTGATTTCCGTTCTGGTTATTATCGTGATCAAACTTTTATGATGGCTATTGGCGAGTTAACTGCACAGCAATTTTTTGCTGGTTTGTATGCTCATGCTGATATTAACCAAGATCCTATGTCTGCTGGGCGTCAAATGGGAGGACATTTTGCCACGCATTCATTAAACGAAAATGGTGATTGGAAAAACTTAACTGCTCAAAAAAATTCATCTTCCGATATATCTCCCACAGCAGGTCAAATGCCTCGTTTGTTAGGGCTAGCTCAAGCTTCAAAAATTTATAGAAATGTTAAAGGTTTAGAAAACCATACCTCGTTTTCAAACAAAGGGAATGAAGTTGCTTGGGGTACTATTGGAAATGCTAGTACTAGTGAAGGTTTATTTTTTGAAACTATTAATGCTGCTGGAGTATTACAAGTTCCTATGGTTATGAACGTTTGGGATGATGAATATGGAATTTCAGTACACGCAAAACATCAAACAACTAAAGAGAGTATTTCAGAAATATTAAAAGGTTTTCAACGTGATAACAAAAATAAAGGATACGAAATCTTTGTAGTTAATGGATGGGACTACGTTCAGCTAATAGATGTTTACAATAAAGCATCTAAAATAGCTAGAGAAGAGCACGTACCTGTATTAATCCATGTAAAAGAATTAACTCAACCTCAAGGTCATTCAACCTCTGGTTCACATGAAAGATATAAATCTAAAGAACGTTTACAATGGGAACAAGATTTTGATTGTATTACTCAAATGCGTAAATGGATTTTAGAATTTGAATTACAAGACGAAGAAGGTAAAATATTAAAATTTGTTGATTCTGAAGAAGAATTAATAAACATAGAGAAAGAATCTAAAAAATTAGTGAGTAAGGCTAAAAGAGATGCTTGGGCTGCTTTCACTGGAGAAATAAAAGCGGAATCAAAAACAGCTATTAGTTTACTTACTAAAATTTCAGAAAAAAGTAGCAACGGTACTTTTATTTCTAAATTAAAAAATGATTTAGAAGCTATTAATGAACCTATCCGTAAAGATATATTAATAGCTACTCGTAAAACATTGCGATATTTAAAAGACGAAAACTTTTCTGAAAAAATAGAACTTCAAAAGTTCATTAAAAAATATTTAAAAGAAGCCTATTCAAAATATTCTTCTCATTTAATGAGTGAAACTGAAGCAGCTCCTAGTAATATTTTTGAAGTAGCTCCTGAATACACTAGTGAAGAAAAATTAGTAGACGCTAGAGTTATTATGCGTGATAATTTTGACGCAATCTTAAAAAAACATCCTGAAGTTTTAATTTTTGGAGAAGATGCTGGATATATTGGTGATGTAAATCAAGGATTAGAGGGCTTACAAGAAAAATTTGGTGAGTTCCGTGTTTCTGATACAGGAATTAGAGAAGCAACTATATTAGGACAAGGTATTGGTATGGCCATGCGTGGTTTAAGACCAATTGCTGAAATACAATATCTAGATTACCTTTTGTATGCTTTACAAATAATGAGTGATGATTTAGCTACGCTTCGATACCGTACTTTTGGAAAACAAAAAGCTCCTTTAATAATTCGTACTAGAGGACATCGTTTAGAAGGTATTTGGCATGCGGGTTCTCCAATGGGAGGAATTATTAATAATGTAAGAGGAATTCATGTATTAGTTCCAAGAAATATGACTAAAGCTGCAGGTTTTTATAATACCTTATTAGAAGGTGATGACCCAGCATTAGTAATTGAATGTTTAAACGGATACCGTTTAAAAGAAAAATTACCTACGAATTTAGGAGATTTTAAAACTCCAATTGGTGTTGTTGAAACAATTAAACAAGGAACAGATATTACAATTATATCCTACGGATCTACTCTTCGCATTGTAGAGGAAGCTGTTAAAGATTTAGCTCAGGTAGGAATAAGTGTTGAAATTATTGACGCTCAAAGTTTATTACCTTTTGATTTAAATCATGACACGGTTAAATCAATAGCAAAAACTAACAGATTATTAGTAGTTGATGAAGACGTTCCTGGAGGGGCTTCAGCATATTTATTACAAGAAATTTTAGAAACTCAAAACGGATATAGACATTTAGATAGTAAGCCCGCAACTTTAACTTCAAAAGCTCACAGACCTGCTTATGGAACGGACGGAGATTACTTCTCTAAGCCTTCAGCAGAAGACGTATTTGAAAAAGTATACGAAATTATGCATGAATCAAATCCTGAAAAATATAAGAGTCTTTATTAAAGAATATTCAGTCATAAAAAAAGCGTTTTTAGAAAATTTCTAAAAACGCTTTTTTGGTTATTCGAAGAACCTAAATTTTATTTAGCTTCTTCTACCTTAACATCATTTACATCGATTGCAACATTTTTTGCTTTATAATCTTCTATTTTGCTTTTCAAAACATTAATGAATTTCGAAGAAGATAAATCTTGATTATTAATAACTTCTTCTAAGGCTTTAATTCTTTCAGTCATTGTCGATTTAGACATTGCCGATCTGGCAAATTTTGCAGTAGCTATATCAATTTCATCATTTGATATATTAGATGATTTAATCCACCCCTCTTCAATATATTCTCCTTCAGTTCTGCGACCTTTAACTTTCATCCAATCTCCTTTATTCTCTGTTACAGCAATAATATCCATTACACTGTATTTTTTATCAGTTTTAGTTAGTAAATCTGGTCTTTTGTACACACTCGCTTCTTCCAACATTGCTCCAACGGTACCATTAACAGCTAAAAATGTAGCTCTAGTCCACCCTTCTTTACCATCAGTTAACTTTACCTTGTAGTATACCTTTTTACTTGCAGCATCTGTAGTTTCTTCTTCTGTAAACATCACTTTTTCTCCTAAACTCATAGAAGTTATCCATTTTCCCTTTGCTGAAGGAGTTTCTCTTATAGACAACTTATCAAGCAGACAAATAGCCGTAACAGTTTTATCTTCAACTTCTTTAGTTGTGTCTTTTGTTGCTTTTTCCGACTTATCGCCTCCTTTACAACTCATAAATAAAATAGACAGTGAAACAATTGTAATAAATAGTTTTTTCATTTTTAGTAAATTTTATTGCAAATATATGAGTTTTATAAAAAGAACGAATTAAATGATTTTATTATATCTCATTACTTCTTAACAAATGATTTCCTATAGCACACTTCAGACAACGATTTTTTTTGCAATAATTATTTTTAAGCTCCAACAACGATTGCGTATCAAAGGCATTTTCAGAAGTTATTTTGAGTTCTGTAAACTTACTAATAATACTATTTTTCTCAGGTTTCAATTGTTTTATTAAATTTAAAAAATCATCTTCATTAACTTCTCCTCTACTCTTAGAAAAAACAAATTTCAAAGGAATCACTGTATTTATTACTAATAAATCGATAAATGACTTTGTTAACCTTTTAGATGTTTCTTTACTGGTTGATTCAAAAGTGTAATGCTTCTTCCAAAAGTTATTGATTTCAACTGAAAACAAATCATAAAAATCATTTAATCCTTTACAATTCATCAATTTAGAAAATAAGTTTTGATGGGTATGTATTAGTGCTATTAACTGAGCAAACCGAATCGTAGGAAAGTTATTAGGTCTCATTCTAAAAAACTGAAATTGATTTTTATTTAAGGATCTTAATTTGTATTTGTGTTTCAAATACTCGTATTCATTTTTCAACCCTAAAAAGTATTTATTTTGAATATCTTCCTCCAAGAAACCAGCTTGTCCAAATAATAATGAGGTTAAAATATATTCATCAAAACATGTTTTTCTCAATATTGAATAATCAAATGATTTTGATAGCTCAAAAAAAGCTTCTCCATTAACTTTTAATCCAAAATTTTTAGCAAGTAATTTAAACAATACAGCTTCGTAATCATTATTAGATTCTTTTAACAGCTGATTTATCAAAATTGATTTTGTTTCTAGTCTTTCAAGGTACAATCTTTCCATCCAGTTTTTAAGTAAAAAACGATCTATAGTAGCTATTTCCTTTTCACAAGCTATCCATTTCAACTTTTTTGATATTAATTTGAAATAATTATCACATAACCCCTTATCAACATAATTACATAACTCTAAAGTTGGTAAAGACTGATTATTTTTCATAAAAATCTCAGAATCATGTTCCCAAACGACATGTAATATTACTGCATCGTAATTTTCATCTGACTCATGATGATGTAAATACCAATCAGACGATTTTACATGTATTTCTACATTACCAACCCAAGTTTGAGCATTTATTTGAAGTTGAGCATTTAAAAAATCAGGGCCTGAATTTGTATTTAAACAGCCCACTTTTATAACACTTAAAGACTCGTTATTCGTAGTGGTTAATTTTAGGGTATTAAATAACATGTGTAGCCACACATAGTGCAAAAAATCTTCTTTCATAAAACAATTAATTAGCAATTTAATTTGTTTAAAGGTATAAAAAATTTAAACACCTATTTTTTTCTCAACCTCAACCCTATAAAAAACAACAAGTTAAAAATAAAAAAGGTCACAGATAACTTAAAAAAACTCATTATACAAAGAAATGTACCCCCCTTTATAATAAAGATTAAAACAATGGCTTTATAAAATTAAACAATCGTTTTTGTATTATAATTCTTATTTCTATAGTAATTTTGTAACATAAAAAGATAAAAAATGAATAGTATAGAAAATTTACAATGGCGTTATGCTGTTAAGAAATTTGACGAAAATAAGTCTCTTTCTGATTCTCAAATAAATACATTAAAAGAGGCTTTTAACTTAACCGCTACCTCATATGGTTTACAGCCTATTAAATTAGTGGTCGTTAAAAATAAAGATATTCAACAACAATTAGTTCAACATTCTTGGAATCAACCTCAAGTAGCACAAGCATCTCATGTACTGATTATTTGTATTTTCAAAAGAATACACTGTAAAAGAAATTGATGATTATTTTTCTTTAGTCAAGAACATTAGAAATACTCCTGATGAAATTTTAAGTCCTTTTAAAGAAATGCTTACGAATTCAATAGCTTCAAAAACTCAAGAAGAATTAAACATTTGGAATAAAAATCAAGCATATATTGCATTAGGTAATTTAATGACCGTAGCTGCCAATGAAAGAATAGATAGCTGTCCTATGGAAGGATTCATTCCTGAAAAATATGATGAGATTTTAAAATTAGACACGTATGGATTAACATCTGTCTTAGTTTTACCTGTTGGCTTCAGAGCTGAGGATGATTATATGAAAGACTTAAAAAAAGTTCGAAGAAAAACAGAAGACATGGTTATTGAATTATAATATAATTCACCTATTATGAACTACGAATACTAAAAACAAAATTTAGTACATTCGTAGTTCGTAATTTAAACATATGCAACCTTTTCACATTTTATTACTTATCCTCGCATACTTTGGTGTTTTAATTTTCATCTCTTACATCACAAGTAAATCAGCAAACAATACTACTTTTTTTAAAGCAAATAACTCTTCTCCTTGGTATTTAGTGGCTTTTGGTATGATTGGAGCTTCACTTTCTGGAGTTACATTTATTTCAGTTCCAGGTTGGATTGAAGGGCAACAAATGAGTTATATGCAAATGGTACTAGGTTACGTTGTTGGATACGCAGTTATCGGTTTAGTTTTGCTTCCTTTGTATTATCGTTTAAATCTAACTTCAATTTACACCTATTTAGAAGATAGATTTGGTCGTTACTCCTACAAAACTGGAGCTTCGTTTTTCTTAATTTCTAGAACCGTAGGTGCTGCTTTTCGTTTATTTTTAGTAGCTAATGTTTTACAGTTAATTTTATTTGACTCATACGGTATTCCTTTTTGGATAACCGTAACAATTACAATTTTACTTATTTGGTTATATACTTTCAAGGGTGGAATAAAAACAATTGTATGGACAGATACTTTACAAACATTATTTATGTTAATTGCTGTAGGGGTATGTATTGTAATGATTAAAGATGAAATGCAAATAGATAATTTATTTTCTTATATAGCTGATAATAAACTCTCCAAAACTTTTTTTTTCGAAGATATAAAAGCTGGAAATTATTTTTGGAAGCGTTTTTTTGCTGGAGCCTTTATTGCTATTGTAATGACTGGCTTAGATCAAGATATGATGCAAAAAAACTTAACCTGCAGAAATTTGAAAGATGCCAAAAAAAATATGTTTTGGTTTACGATTGTTTTAGTAATTGTTAACTTTTTCTTTTTAGCTTTAGGAGTATTATTAACTGATTATGCTACAGCTAATGAAATAAATGCCCATAAAGACCAGCTATTTCCTACGATTGCAATGAGTGGTAAATTAGGTTTAGCAACTTCATTATTCTTTTTATTAGGATTAATAGCTGCTGCATATTCTAGTGCTGATAGTGCCTTAACCTCATTAACTACCTCTTTTAGTATTGACATTTTAGAAATTGACAAGAAAGAAAACGAGGAAGAAAAAGAAAAAACTCGAAAAAAAATCCATGTGTTATTTTCTGTAATACTAATTGTTACTATTCTATTTTTTAAATACGTTATTGCCGATGATAGTGTAATTTCTAATATATTTAAAGCCGCAGGTTATACATACGGACCACTACTTGGATTATATGCTTTTGGGTTATTTACTAAATTTAACGTGAAAGATAAACTGGTTCCTGTAATTTGTATTATTTCTCCTTTTTTAGCATTTGAAACAAATTATCTAACCAATTTTTTATGGGGATTTGATTTTGAGTTTTTTATTCTAATCTTGAATGGACTACTTACTTTTCTCGGTTTACTAGCTATTAAAACATCAAAAAATGGCTAAAAAAGGAAAAGCTAAAAACACTGTCAACAAAGCGAAACATACTCGTTTAATGAAACAAAAGGAAAATAAAATTCGTTTAGAAAAACAGCGTACTAAAGAACGTTTAAAATCTATCATCAAGAAAGTAAACGAACAAAAAGAAACATAAAACGCGTAACAAGGAGTTTACTATTTAACTACAAAAACAACATTTATTAACGAATTTAAATCGGAGGGTTGTCCTATTATATTACCAGTAAGAACACCTGCATCAGTAATTGACAAGCCACTAAAAACTGCTGGATCAGCATAAGTAACATAGTAATATAAATCTCCCGCAGCATACGTAGGTATTGCATTTGGAGCAGAAGTACTTTTTGCTGTAGGTGTTGCAAATTGAAGAGTATATTGTGTGTATAAATTAACTGTAAAGGTTGGGTTAGCCGTTGAAATGGCAATCGAAGGCGGGTAAAATACTCGAGCTGCTTTTGATGTTATTGGAGCAATCGCTTGCACCACCTCTTCAACAGTACTTTCATTACCTGCTCCTGGCTCTCCAGACACATTATTTACATCCACAGGTGTTACAATATTAACTTGAGAAGCATTTTGGCTATCCGTTTGCTTTTTCCATCCTGTACTTGTAAACCTATAAACCTCTTGATCAGTAGTATTAAATAACAAAGAGCCAATATTAACTCCAGTAATTGAAACCATTTCTGCATTGGTTACTGTTGGAAGTCCTATCAAGGAATTAGCATCAATTTGCCCAAAAATTGAAGAGGAAACAAAAATGAAAAAAAATAATATTTTTATTTTCATACAATAAATTTTTAATTTTTATGAAGATACAACTCTAAAAAAATAGTCTGACCATAAAAATACAGTTAATTTTTAGTATCTAAAAAAAATGATAGTATATTTATGGTAAAATTCGATAGTTAAGCTCTTTTTAATGAAAAAAAAGTTATTATATCTATTTATATCTTTTACTATAGCCTCCTTTTCTCAAACACGAACCTGGAGGTGTAGGTGCTAGAAATGGCTCATCTTCTCTTATAGTATGGTTAAGAGCAAATGATTTAAATGCTGATGGAAATATTAACAATAACCCTACTAATGGTGCCTTAATTTCAACTTGGGCTGACTTTAGTGGAAACTCTAATAACTTTACCCAATCTGGAACAAACAGACCCACATACAATACAACAGGTATCTTTAATACTGCCAGATTTGACGCCGCTTCAGGAGCTGCAAAGTTTATGAACGGATCTATTTCTGGAATTTATGCAAATGCGAGTACATTTTTTGTAACAAATCCTGTTAACAGTGGTAATTCTAACTCACTTTTTGACCATTCTTCTGCCTCTTTAAGAGTTGAACAATGGCAAAACACTAACAGAGTGGGATTAACAAGATATGGTATCGCTGATTATTCAACTGGTATCGCATCACCTTTTGGCATAAATTCTATAATTTCATATCATAAATCATCTGGGTCATCATTAGTAGAGGTAAGAGTAAATGGTACGAATCAAAACCTAAATATAGGCTCTACAACTGCTGGTATTCCTTTAGATAGAATCGGTAGAAACTCTAACGGTGCTGATGAAGCTAGTGGAGATTTTTTTGAAATAATATTTTATAATAGTAATCTAAATACTGCACAAAAGATTATTGTCGATAATTATTTGAGTGCAAAATTTGGAAGCATCCCAATTATTAATGATGTATATAATGAAGATAATATAGCTGCTGGAAATTATGACCATGACGTAGCAGGTATAGGACGAGTTAATGCAAGTAACTTACACGATGACTCTCAAGGTACTGGAATAGTTAGAGTTTTAAATCCTTCAAACCTTAATAACAATGAATTTTTTATGTGGGGTCATGATAACAATACTTTTCAAATGAGTACTGGATTAAATGCTCCTGAAATTATTAAAAGTAGATTGAACAGAATATGGAGGGTAAGTGAAGTAAATACTTCTGGAACACCTGTTGATGTTGGTGCTATTGATATTAGATTTGATTTAACGGGCATTTCTGGTGTTAATACAACTAATTTAAGACTACTTATTGACACTGATAATGATGGTTTATTTAATGACGAAACTCCTATTTTAGGGGCAACTAATTTAGGCAGTAATGTTTTTAGTTTTACTTCTGTAAACTCACTTGCAAACAACAATCGTTTTACTATTGGAATTGCAGTAACAACAGTAATTACGAACAGAAAAATAACTTATAGAGTAAATAACTAAATATTCAGTAAAACTCTATGATGTTAAATTGATAGAATAAAGCAAAAATTAAGTACTAAAACATAGTATCTTTATTCATAACTTAAATATTGAATTTATTTAGCATGAGCTTTCAATCAAAATTATTTGTTTTAATAAGTCTTTTATTTTCTTCTTTATTACTTTCTCAAACAGGACCAGGAGGAGTTGGTGTAACTGACGGTAGTTCGAATTTAGTATTATGGCTTGACGCAAATAATGTTAATGTAGCTAATGGAACACTAACAAATAATTGGCCTGATAATTCAGGGTATGGGCATAATTTTACGAATGGTAATGGGGCTGTTTTTGCTACAAACTCAGTAAATAGTTACCCTTCCTTTAGTTTTAACGATACAAGCAACTATTTTCAACATCCATTCCAAAACAGACTTACACCTAATTCTTTTACTATTTTCTCAGCTTCTAGAGTTGCTAGTTCTGGATCCTATAAAGCTGTATTGTCAAACAGAGATGACCCTCCAGGGGCAGCCACAAGAGGTTTTATTCTATATTCACGTCCAGGTTCAAATAATTGGTCATTTTGGACTGGTAGAGATGCTGGTTCGTGGCAAACAGTAGAAGGAAACATTAATACAACCGGAAATTGGTCTTCGCAAATGTTGAGATATAATGGCACTACCAGGGAAAAGAACCTTTCCATTAACAATAATACGTTTTCTACTGCTACTCATACAATGACATCGAATACTACAAGACCATTTAGGATTGGTGCTGGTAGAAATGAATCAAACACTCCTAACTACTACTTTAATGGTAATATTTCAGAGATTATCATGTTTGATAATTTAATTAATGAAGCACAAATAATAATTGTTCAAAATTATTTAGCAGCAAAATATAACTATTCATTATCCTTAGCTGATGTATACAATGAAGACGCTCCAGGAGCTGGAAATTATGACCATGATGTTGCGGGAATAGGAAGAGTGAATTCAACTAATTTACATAATGATTCTCAAGGTACTGGAATAGTTAGAGTTTTAAATCCTTCAAATCTTAATAATAATGAATTTTTTATGTGGGGACATGATAACAATACTTTTCAAATGAGTAGTGGATTAAATGCTCCTGAAATTATTAAAAGTAGATTAAACAGAACATGGAGGGTAAGCGAAGCGAACACTTCTGGAACTCCTGTTGATGTTGGCACTATTGATATGAGATTTGATCTAACAGGAATCACTGGTGTAAATACAGCTAATTTAAGACTACTTATTGATACTGACAACGATGGTTTATTTAATGATGAGTTACCTATTTCTGGGGCAACTGACTTAGGAAGTAATATTTATAGTTTTACCAACATAAACACAATTCAAAATAACTACCGTTTTACCCTAGGAGTTGCAATAACATCAGTTATCACAAACAAAAAAATAACTTACAGAGTAAATAATTAATTACAAGATTTTTTTAGTTACTTAAGTCATTATTATTTTAAAAAGTAATAAATTTGCTTAATTAACTAAAAAAAGCATATGAAAAAAAAATTGGTAGCATCAATTGCAGTTGCCCTATTGTTTACTTCTTTTGGATACTCACAAAAAGTAAGATTCAAAAAAGGGAAAGTGATTGTCGACAAAAAAGAAATCTTAAGCTATGAAAAAAATGGCTTTTTAGGCTCAGAAATAACACTTTATTCTCTTGATGGAGAAAATGAAATCGCAGAAATGTTCCACGAAAGAAATGGAACCAATAGTTATCAAGAGGATGATTATAAAAAGTTATTCTTTACTAATGAAGAAATAAAAATTGAGTCAGGAAGAATTAAATTTAGAGGATGGAAATACGTCATTAAACTTTTAATAAGAAATAAAGTTTTAGGAATGGACGGTAAAATAAATTTAGCTAAACTCAAAAAATTTGCTAAAAAATATGATGAGAACATAACAAACAGAACAGTTCGTTATTAAATAAAAAACCGAGTATTTAACTCGGTTTTTATTTATCAATAGATCCTAAAACACGTTTCATAAAAGTATTTAGCGCTTCTTTTTTAGGTGCTCCTTCTTTTATCATTTTGTGTACCTCAACAGCTCCATACATGTTGGAAATCAGCTCTCCAATAACATCTAACTCTTCATCTTTTAATGATGAAACTTCTGTTAAAGCCTCCAATGTTTCAATAGTTTCTATCACAAAATCTTCATCATTTTCTTCTATAAAAGAAGTTAAATGTTTTATTACAGGTAATTTCATGCTTTTCTTTTTTGATAGGTTATTTACACAACTTCGTTAACCAACTCTTTTAATACATCAAACTTATTAGTTTGGGTTTGATTTACAAATTTACCATCAACAAACGTAGCAAATGTTGGCAAATTATCAACTTTAGCTAACTTTCTACTCTCAGGAAATTTTTCAGCATCAGTAATAACGAATACCACATCTTCATTTTCAGAAGCTAACTTTTTAAATTTAGGCTTCATAATTCTACAGTTACCACACCAAGTAGCAGCATATTGAACAACAACAGTTTTATTATCTGAAACAATTTGTTCTAAATTATCTTGATTTAATTCTTGTACCATGATTTTATTTTTTAATTATTAAGAAAGAACTCTTAAAAAGACACACTCTTACCAATATAGTGTTGAGAAGAAAAATTCGTGCTACTCATTTAATTATTTTCACACGAACTTTTAATTTATTCTAGTGAGAAGCTAAATACTCAGCAGTTCCTTTTGCGTTAGGCTGCATTGCATCTTTACCTTCTTCCCAGTTTGCAGGACATACTTCACCTTTTTCTTGTACGTGAGTGTAAGCGTCAACTAAACGTAAAAACTCACCTACATTACGACCAACAGGCATATGGTTAATTCCTTCATGGAAAACAGTTCCTTCTTCGTCAATTAAATAAGTAGCTCTGTAAGTTACATTATCTCCTTCCACCTGAACAGTACCTGTAGCCTCATCATAAGTTTCATTTGAAATATCTAAAATACCTAAGATAGATGATAAGTTACGGTTGCTATCAGCTAATAATGGATATGTTACACCTTCAATTCCTCCATTATCTTTAGATTGGTTTAACCATGCAAAGTGTACTTCAGGTGTATCACATGAAGCTCCAATTACAACAGTGTTTCTTTTTTCAAATTCTCCTAAGGCCTCTTGAAAAGCGTGTAACTCAGTAGGACAAACAAAAGTAAAATCTTTAGGGTACCAAAATAACAATACTTTTTTCTTGTTATTCACTGCCTCTTCTAAAACATTTACTTTAAATGTATCTCCCATTTCGTTCATTGCATCAACGTTTAAATCTGGGAATTTCTTACCAACTAATGTAGCCATTTTTATAATTTTAATGATTAATATTTATATTTTACAAGTACAAATATACCACCGAAAAAAAGTTTGCAATAAAAAAGTTGATGCTAATTTTTTATTTTATCATCAACTTTATTTATAGTTAAATGTTACCGTAATAATTTTTAATTATTTACTAGCGAACATATTTACATCTTTTCCTGAAACTTCTTTTTCACCAAGTATAATTAAACGTTCAACCACATTTCTTAATTCACGTATATTTCCTGTCCAATCATATTCTTGCAATAACTTTATTGCGTCCTCTGAAAATTCTTTTTTTGGAGTACCTTGTTCTTTTGAAATTTTATCAGTGAAGAAATTAACCAACAAAGGAATATCTTCTCTCCTATCGTTCAAAGCAGGCACCTTAATTAAAATAACTGCTAAACGATGGTATAAATCTTCTCTAAAACGTCCTTCTGCAATTTCTTTCTTTAAATCTTTGTTTGTAGCAGCAACAACACGAACATTTACTTTTATATCCTTATCTGATCCTACTCGTTGAATGCGGTTTTCTTGTAAAGCTCTTAATACCTTTGCTTGTGCCGACAAACTCATATCTCCAATTTCATCTAAGAAAATAGTACCTCCATTTGCAGCTTCAAATTTACCTGCCCTATCTTTATTAGCTCCTGTAAAACTCCCTTTAACATGTCCAAATAATTCACTTTCTATCAATTCAGAGGGTATTGCGGCACAGTTAACCTCAATCATAGGAGCCTTTGAACGATCTGACTTCTCATGTAACCAGTGAGCCACTAATTCTTTTCCTGTACCATTTGGTCCAGTAATTAAAACACGAGCATCGGTAGCAGCAACTTTTTCTATAATATTTTTTATATGGGTAATAGCATCACTTTCACCTACCATTTCGTAAGTTTTACTAACTTTCTTTTTTAGCCGTTTGTTTTCTACTACCAGCTCTTTCTTATCAAGCGCATTACGAACGGTATTTAGCAATCGGTTTAAATCTGGCGGTTTTGAAATATAATCAAAAGCACCTAAACGCATTGTATTTACCGCAGTATCTAAATCTCCATGACCAGAAATCATAACCATTGGTATTTCTGGTTTTATTTTTTTAGCTTTCTCTAACACCTCAACACCATCCATCTTAGGCATTTTAATATCACATAATACTAAATCATAATCTTTATCTTTAATCATTTCTATTCCAGCCAATCCATCTTCAGCTTCTTCAACTTTATACGCATCATTTTCTTCAGAAATAATTTTTTTTAATACTCTACGAATTGCTGCTTCGTCTTCTATTATTAATATTTTTGACATCTTCAGTTAGATTTTTATTTCAACTTACTTATTATTAGACCTTCTCTATTTTTAAATGTATCTTCTTCGTACTTTATAAAAATAAATTTATCATTTTTCTTTTTAAAACGAATCAAAGACTGTTCCTTTATTATTTCGAAACTTAAAAAATCTTCCCAAAGATAATCTTCAAAATAACTTCTTCCCTTTACAATTCCTTTATCCGTTAAATAAACCTCATAATTAACTTTAAATAGACCTCTTATTACCAAAGACATAAATAATCCATAAAAAAAACCTGAATTTCCACTTTCACCTAGAAAAAAGTAAGCGAATTCTGTATTTAAATCAAAGTTAAATCTTGAAACATATACAATATAAACGATAAAGCTTATAAAAACTAAAAAAGAAGCAATGTATTGATTTAAAAAGAATTCTCTCTCCCCTAATTTAATCAACCTTCTTTTATATTTATAAAACTTTATTACTTCAAATACTTTCAAAACTACCTGAAACACTAACAAAGGAATAAAGAAAATTATAGCATTCTCTATTTCCCAAATACAAAATATGATGAATAGAGCTGAGGTTATATAGAATAAAAACCTTGATACATTTCTTTTTTTCATTAAATCCTATTCTTTAATAATATGTACATCTCTTTGCGGAAATGGTATAGAAATATTATGTTCTCTAAATAATTTATCAATTTTAAAACGAACATCACTTTGTGGAATAGAAGCCATAAAACTATCATTTAATGTAAATACTAACTTAAAATCTAAAGAATTATCTCCAAAATCAGTAAACAAAACTAAAGGTTCAGGGTTAGCTAATATATTTGGGTGTTCATTTGCAGCTTGTAATAAAAGTTTTTTAACCAATTCTAAATCACTTCCATATGCAACTCCTACCTTGACACTTTCCCTTGTGGTTGTTCCGTTTTGTGTCCAGTTATACAAACTACTCGTTAAATACTTATGATTTGGTATAATCAACACTTTATTGTCAATAGTTACTGCTCTTGTTGTACGTAGTTTTATTTCTTCAATCCTTCCTATCTTATTATCTAATTCAATAATATCACCTACATGTACACTTTGGTCTACAATTATAAAAATACCAGAAATTATATCTTGAAAAAAAGTTTGCAAAGCCAAACCTACACCAATTAACAAGGCTGCAGAAGCTGCAAAAATTGCGGTTACATTTACACCAGATGCACTAAGAGTTGTAAGAAAAATAGTACTATATAGTAACCAACTAACAAAAGAAAAAACAGTATCAAATTTATTTTTATCTTCTTGTCGAAGTCTTTTTACTACTAACTTTTTAAAAAGCTTTAAAAGTATAGAGGCGATTACTAATACAAGTATTAGTACTAAAATAGCTTTTACACTTATGCTTATTTCATCATTAAACTTAAACGAATAGTTGAGTATATTATTTAGTTCTTTCACACGAATAAAATTATGGTAAATATTTTATTTTACACAAAAAAAGCAGTTATCTTTAACAATAACTACTTTTATTTTTAGCTTTTAGAATATATTACCCGTTATAACGAATCCATTTCCATAAATCTTTATAACTAGGTTTTTTTCCATACATTAAAATACCTACTCTATAAATTTTTGCTGCTAACCACACCATTATCATAAACGTACCTACTAGTAACATCATAGAGATTATAATTTCCCACCAAGCTACACCAAACGGTATACGCATTAACATTACTATGGGAGAGGTAAAAGGTATATGTGAAAACACTACCGAAATTGGTCCATGAGGATCATTAATAACAGTAAAAAATCCAACATACACTCCTAACATTAAAGGTAACATAATAGGCATCATAAATTGTTGCGTATCTGTTTCATTATCAACTGCTGCACCAACTGCTGCAAAAAGAGAGCTATACAATACATAACCTCCTAAAAAATAGAAAATAAATATTACAAAAATTTTAAACAAAGGAAGACTTAAAATTTCTATAATAATTTGCTCAAACTTATTTACAGAAACAGTTTGTTTTACAGCTTCCATTTGATCTGCAGGAATTCGTGATGTTTGCATCTCTACCATATCTATGCCTAATAAAGAAGAGGCAACAATAGTTATAATAAACAACAAAACTCCCCAAATAAAGAATTGCAACAAGCCTGCTGAAGCATTTCCAATAATTTTACCTAACATTAATTGAAACGGTTTAACAGAAGAAACTATTACTTCAATAATTCTACTTGTTTTTTCTTCTATTACACTTCGCATAACCGAAGTACCATAAATCATCACAAACATAAATAACATATAACCAGCAAGTCCCCCAGCAATTATACTAGCAACATTCTTTGCTTTCGAAGATTCTTCTCCTGAAAAATTAAACATCTTAATATCTGATTGAATCTTAGATGCTTTAATTTGAGCTAAATCAATTCCAAACTTTGTTAGTTTTTCATTCCTTAACTTTTTTTCAATCTTATTCTCTAAACTTCCCATTATTGACATACTCGGTGAATCTTTTGAGAAAAATTCAATTGAATTTGCCAACACTTCTAAACTATCTATTTTAGGTATATGAAGAGCTCCGTAGTAATCTCCTTGCTCTACTTTCTTTTTAGAATCATCGATTCCTAACTTTGTAAAATCTTCATACTTTACAGTTTTTGAATCTTTAAAAATTTCTTTAGAAAACAATCCTGATTCATCAACATATACTATTTTCTTTACCTTTTCATCATTCTTTTTCATTAAAAAAAACACCAATGCTCCCATACCAATCATTAATAAAGGACTTAAAAAAGTCATTACAATGAATGATTTATTTTTAACTTTAGCTATAAACTCTCGTTCTATAATTAATCGTAACTTTTTCATTATACTAACTGTTTTTATTTATTGCTTCAATGAAAATATCATTGGCACTTGGAATTAATTCTACAAAATGTTGTACTTCTCCTTGAGTTGTTAAAAATGATAGTAAATCATTCGCTGAATTACCTTCAGTTAATTTTACATTTAACTTTAATCCATCATTTAACAATCTAAAATCAGCTGGTAAAACTTTAAAATTCTCTTTTAATTTGCTTTCTACTTCTTTAACGTTGGTTGTATTTAAGCCTATCTGAAAAGTATTTGTTCTAAATTCACGTTTAATATCATCTAATTTTCCGTCTAAAATTTTATTAGATTTATTTATTAAAGCAATATAATCACACATTTCTTCTACACTCTCCATTCTATGAGTTGAAAAAATAATAGTTGCGCCTTCATCACGTAGTTGTAATATTTCTTTAGCTATTAACTGAGCATTTATAGGATCAAACCCTGAAAAAGGCTCATCAAATATCAATAATTTGGGCTGATGCAATACCGTTACAATAAACTGTACTTTTTGAGCCATTCCTTTTGACAACTCTTCAATTTTTTTTCCCCACCAAGCTCCAATATCAAATTTATCAAACCAATATTTAAGACGTTTTTTAGCTTCTGTTTTAGACAATCCTTTTAATTGAGCCAAATATAATGCCTGCTCTCCTACCTTCATACTTTTATACAATCCTCTTTCCTCTGGTAAGTAACCAATATACTCAACATGATGAGGGGCCAAAGCCTCACCGTCTAAAAGTATTTTACCACTATCTGGCATTGTTATTTGATTAACAATTCTAATTAATGAAGTTTTCCCTGCTCCATTACGGACCTAGTAACCCAAAAACACTTCCTTTTGGAATATGCATGGATACATCATTTAATGCAGTGTAATCCCCATAGCGTTTTACCACATTATTAATTTCTAATAAATTATTCATTGATTTTTTGGTTAATTAATAGCTGTTTTAATAGTATGTTTAAACAAACTTACATATTTTTTACATTTAATTAGTACACTCTAATCTTCATTTGTTACAAAGAAGACAAAAAAATTATTACTTTTTAATATTAAAAAATCACTTTTACTACTTCATTAAAATTTTAATTATGAAACTATTATAATATAAACCTTTATTTAATAAACATCGACTCATCATTTCTAAATAATTATCATGAAAAAGTAAATTATTTTCTAAGGTAATTTTCAATACACATTCCTTCAGCAAAAATTTACTTACTTAACAATTTCCTCATTTTTCATTAAAAAAATACTATGCATGCATAATTTCTTTGCCATTTACTATGCATGCATAATATTTTTTTATATATTTGACCCAGTATGGAAAAAAACAAATCAATAGATCATCAGTTAAGAGCCACCTGGCAAGCTGTTGCAAAAATGTATAATGAACAAGCTGCTAAACATAATAGCACAATGGCTACAGCTTTTGTTTTACTTAATATTGATTTCGAAGACGGAACACCTTCAACCGCTCTTGGTCCTTTAATGGGTATGGAACCTACAAGTCTTTCTCGTTTATTAAAAACCATGGAAGATAAAGGGGCTATTTTTAGAGAAAAGAATCCAAATGATGGAAGAAGCGTAATTATTAAACTTACCGATTATGGTAAAGAAATGCGTGAAATATCTAAAGGACATGTATATCAATTTAATAATGAAGTAAGGAAACATATTACCGATGAGGAGTTAGAAAACTTCTTTAAAGTAACAAAAACTATAAATCAGCTCATTACTGACAAAATGATTTATGGTGACGATATAAATAAACAAGCTGTATAAAACAATTAAAACTAATGACAAGAAGAATTAAAAAAGTGGCGATTATAGGTTCTGGAATCATGGGATCTGGTATTGCGTGTCATTTTGCTAATATTGGCGTTGAAGTATTATTATTAGATATAGTTCCTAGAGAACTTAATGACAAAGAAAAAGCAAAAGGATTAACTTTAGAAGATAAAGCTGTACGTAACCGTTTGGTTAATGATGCACTAACTGCTTCTTTAAAATCAAAACCATCTCCTATTTACAGTAAAAAATTTGCAGATCGAATTACCACTGGTAACATTGATGATGATTTACATAAAATTAAAGATGTAGATTGGATAATGGAAGTTGTTGTTGAGCGCTTAGACATAAAACAAAGTGTTTTTGAACAAGTTGAAAAGCATCGTACTCCTGGTACAATTATTTCTTCAAATACTTCAGGGATTCCTATCAAATTTATGAATGAAGGAAGAAGTGAAGATTTTCAAAAACATTTTGCAGTAACTCACTTTTTTAACCCTCCGCGTTATTTAAAATTATTTGAAGTTGTACCTGAACCAAACTGTAAACAAGAAGTTACAGATTTCTTAATGGATTATGGTTCTAAATTTTTAGGAAAAACTTCTGTTTTAGCAAAAGACACCCCTGCTTTTATTGGAAATAGAATTGGAATTTTCGGAATTCAATCTTTATTTCATCAAGTAAAAGAATTAGGGTTAACTATTGAAGAAGTTGATAAATTAACAGGTCCAGTGATTGGACGTCCAAAATCAGCTACTTTTAGAACTGTTGATGTTGTGGGGCTTGATACCTTAGTACATGTTGCTAACGGTATTTATGAAAATTGTCCGAATGATGAGGCTCATGATTTATTTAAGCTTCCTGATTTCATCAACACAATGATGGAAAACAAATGGTTAGGTAGTAAAACCAAACAAGGTTTCTATAAAAAATCAGTAAATGCTGAAGGAAAAAAAGAAATTTTGTCATTAGATTTAGATACGATGGAATATCGTTCTAAAAAACGTGCCAAATTTGCTACTTTAGAATTAACAAAAACCATTGATAAACCAATAGATCGTTTTAAAGTATTGGTTGATGGAAAAGATAAGGCTGGTGAATTTTACCGTAAGAATTTTGCAGCAATGTTTGCATATGTTCAAAATAGAATTCCAGAAATATCTGATGAATTATACAAGATTGACGATGCTATGAAAGCTGGTTTCGGATGGGAGAATGGTCCTTTCGAGATTTGGGATGCTATAGGAGTAGAAAAAGGTATCGAATTAATGAAAGCTGAAGGTAAAGAACCTGCTGCTTGGGTTGTTGAAATGTTAGCTAAAGGTTCATCTTCTTTTTATTCAGTTAAAGAAGGAGCAACTTATTACTATGATGTTACTGCAAAAGCTCAAACCAAAAAACCTGGTCAAGATTCATTTATCATCTTAGATAATATTCGTAAAACGAATGAAGTATTTAAAAACTCAGGAGTTGTTATTGAAGATATAGGAGATGGTATTTTAAATTGTGAATTCCAATCTAAAATGAACACCATAGGTGGAGATGTTTTAGCAGGATTGAACAAAGCAATTGATTTAGCAGAAAAGGACTTTCAAGGTTTAGTAGTGGGTAATCAAGCTGCAAACTTCTCAGTAGGTGCTAACATAGGAATGATTTTTATGATGGCAGTTGAACAAGAATATGATGAATTAAATATGGCTATCAAGTATTTCCAAGATACAATGATGCGAATGCGTTATTCATCAATTCCTACAATTTCTGCACCTCACGGTATGGCTTTAGGAGGCGGATGTGAACTATCATTACACGCTGACAAAGTAGTTGCCGCTGCTGAAACGTATATGGGGTTAGTTGAATTTGGAGTTGGTGTAATCCCTGGTGGGGGTGGTTCTAAAGAAATGGCCCTAAGAGCATCTGATACTTTCAGAAAAGGAGATGTTCAATTAAATGTACTTCAAGAATATTTCTTAACCATTGGTATGGCAAAAGTATCTACTTCTGCTTATGAAGCTTTTGATTTAGGTTTATTACAACAAGGAAAAGATGTAGTGGTTGTAAACAAAGAACGTCAAATTGCGCAGGCTAAGAAGCATGCTGTTTTATTAGCCGAAGCCGGATATACTCAACCTGTAAGACGTGAAGATGTCTTAGTTTTAGGTAAACAAGCTTTAGGTGCATTTATGGTTGCCACCGATTCAATGCAAGCCAGTAAATTTATTTCTGAGCATGACCAAAAGATTGCCAATAAATTAGCTTATGTAATGGCAGGTGGAGATTTATCAGAACCAACAAAAGTTTCTGAGCAATACTTATTAAACATAGAGCGTGAAGCGTTCTTAAGTTTATGTACAGAGCGCAAAACGTTAGAGCGTATTCAGCACATGTTAAAAACTGGTAAACCATTAAGAAACTAAGAAAAATGAAAACAGCATATATAGTAAAAGGATATAGAACCGCCGTAGGAAAATCGAAAAGAGGCGCGTTCAGATTTAAAAGAGCTGATGAGTTAGCTGCTGAAACTATCGAATATATGATGGAGCAGTTACCTGAGTTCGATAAAAAACGTATTGATGATGTAATTGTAGGAAATGCAATGCCAGAAGGTTCACAAGGATTGAACATGGCCCGTTTAATTTCTTTGATGGGTTTAAAAACTGAAGATGTTCCTGGAGTTACTGTTAACCGTTTTTGTTCGTCAGGATTGGAAACAATTGGTATGGCAGTTGCAAAAATTCAATCTGGAATGGCTGAATGTGTTATTGCAGGTGGAGCAGAAAGCATGAGTTCAGTTCCAATGACAGGGTTTAAACCTGAATTAAACTACGATACAGTTGCTGCCGGCCATGCTGATTATTACTGGGGTATGGGTAACACTGCTGAAGAAGTTGCTCAGAAATACAATATCTCTCGTAAAGATCAAGATGAATTTGCTTTAAACTCTCATTTAAAAGCGCTAAAAGCTCAAGAAGAAAATCGTTTTCAAGATCAAATTGTGCCTATAGAAGTTGAAGAAACTTATATAGATGCTAAAGGAAAAAGAGCTACAAGAAAATATACTGTAACCAAAGACGAAGGACCTCGTAAAGGTTCAAACATTGCTGGTTTAGAACGTTTGCGTCCGGTATTTGCTACTAATGGTAGCGTAACTGCTGGTAACTCTTCTCAAACTAGTGATGGTGCTGCTTTTGTTATGGTAATGAGCGAGGAAATGGTTAAGGAATTAAACCTAAAACCAATTGCCCGTATGGTAAGTTATGCTGCTGCTGGTGTTCCTCCTAGAATTATGGGTATTGGACCTGTTGCTGCTATTCCAAAAGCATTAAAACAAGCAGGATTAAAACAAGAAGATATTAGTTTAATTGAATTAAACGAAGCTTTTGCTTCTCAATCATTAGCTGTAATTCGTGAATTAGGATTAAATACAGAAATCATTAATGTTAATGGTGGTGCAATTGCACTAGGACACCCTTTAGGTTGTACTGGAGCTAAATTATCAGTTCAATTATTTGATGAAATGCGTAAGCGTAATATGCAAGGAAAATACGGAATGGTAACCATGTGCGTAGGAACTGGACAAGGTGCTGCTGGTATTTTTGAATTCTTAAACTAAAAAACAAAAACAAAACAAAATGTCAGATTTATTAAGAGGTGGGCAATTCCTAGTAAAAGAAACTAATTGCGAAGATATATTTACTCCTGAAGATTTTTCTGAGGAGCAAAGAATGATGAAAGAAGCCGTTATGGAATTTAACGACCGTGAAATCATTCCACATAAAACTCGTTTTGAAGCTAAAGATTATGCTTTAACTGAAGAAACAATGCGTAAAGCAGGTGAATTAGGTTTCTTAGGAGTATCTGTTCCTGAAGCCTATGGAGGTTTAGGAATGGGCTTTGTTTCTACAATGCTTACATGTGACTATATTTCCAGTGGAACTGGATCTTTTAGTACTGCTTTTGGTGCACATACTGGTATTGGTACTATGCCTATTACCTTATACGGTACTGAAGAGCAAAAACAAAAATTTGTACCTGCATTAGCAATGGGTGAACGTTTTGGTGCATACTGTTTAACAGAACCTGGTGCTGGATCAGATGCAAATTCTGGAAAAACCACTGCTGAATTAACAGAAGACGGTAAAAACTATAAAATTAACGGTCAAAAAATGTGGATTTCAAATGCAGGTTTTGCTGAGATTTTTATCGTTTTTGCTCGTATTGGTGATGATAAAAACATTACTGGTTTTATATTAGAATATGATAAAAACAACCCTAATGGTGTAACATTAGGTGAAGAAGAGCATAAATTAGGTATTCGTGCATCTTCTACGCGTCAAGTATTTTTTAATGATACTTTAGTACCAGTTGAAAATATGTTATCTGTTCGTGGTGGTGGATTCAAAATTGCCATGAATGCTTTGAATGTCGGACGTATTAAATTAGCTGCTGCTTGTTTAGACTCTCAACGTAGAATTATAACTGAGGGAGTAAAATATGCTAACGAACGTAAGCAATTTAAAACTCCTATTGCTGAGTTTGGGGCTATAAAATCTAAGTTAGCTGAAATGGCTACAAACGCTTATGTAGGTGAATCTGCATCATACAGAGCTGCTAAAAACATTGAAGATAGAATTGCTATTCGCGAATCTGAAGGAAATACTCATCAAGAAGCTGAATTAAAAGGTGTTGAAGAATATGCCATAGAATGTTCTATCTTAAAAGTGGCTGTTTCTGAAGACGTACAAAATTGTGCTGACGAAGGAATCCAAATTTTTGGAGGAATGGGATTCTCTGAAGAAACTCCAATGGAGTCAGCTTGGAGAGATGCTCGTATTGCTCGTATTTATGAAGGAACTAATGAAATTAACAGATTACTTTCTGTTGGAATGCTAGTTAAAAAAGCAATGAAAGGTCATGTAGATCTATTAAACCCTGCTATGGCTGTTGGTGAAGAACTATTAGGTATCCCTTCATTCGATACTCCAGATTACTCTGAGTTATTTGCTGAAGAGAAAGAGATTATTGGTAAATTAAAGAAAGTATTCTTAATGGTTGCAGGTGCTGCCATCCAAAAATTTGGACCTGAACTAGAGCAACATCAACAATTATTGACAGCTGCTTCAAATATTTTAATTGAAACATATATGGCAGAGTCTGCTATTTTGAGAACTGAGAAAAACGTAAAACGTTCTGGTGAAGCTTCTCAGAAAGAGCAGATAGCTATGACTCAATTGTATTTATATAATGCTGTTGATATTATTACCAAAAATGCTAAAGAAGGAATTATTTCTTTTGCAGAAGGTGATGAGCAACGTATGATGTTAATGGGATTAAAGCGTTTTACAAAATACGCTAACTACCCTAACATTGTTGAATTACGTAATACAATCGCAGAAAAATTAAAAGCAGAAAATAAGTACTGCTTCTAAAAATATTTGCTCAAAAGAGCATAAAAATCTTCTTTAACTTTCATAGGTTTTAGAATTTAGTTGTTTGTTTAAAAGATCGTTAAATTAGTTTTTGACGGTCTTTTTATTTTCCTATCTTATACATACTAAAACTATTACCTCTTCAGCTCTATCAGTCAACTTCATTTAGAGCGAGAAAATTAATACCCCTTATTTTATTTTGAACATAAAAATAGTTGGAGGATTACAGCTAATTTTCAAGATTAAAATATCTAATTACACTAATATTTAAAATTCTTGTTTCACCAACCATCATAAAACATTAAAAAACAATGTTTTAAGTTTATTTCAATATTTCTTGTGACAAAAGTCACCAACTTACAATCTTAAACAGCTCTAATTTTGCTCTATAAATCACACACAAATAAAAAATTTATGGGAGCAATTAGAAATGCCATCAAAAGCTTTGATGGAACAGCTGAAGCGAAACAAGAAATGGAAACACAACTAGATAACATGACGGCTTTAGCAAATGCTAAGGCTGATTATTTTGATCTAGCACTAAGACAGGAACTAGCAAATGCAGGAAGCGGATCCAGTAAAGACATTCCAGTAAGTTTTATTATCGGTTCTACAAGACAAACACATGCTTATGCAACATCGAGTATGGATGCTATTGCAACAACTATAACAGAAGCAATAGGCGATTTTATAAGAGGAGGAAATGAAAATGTACTTAAAGGAGTTGGTTCTTTAATGACCAAAGGTATACAAACACTATTTGCAAGTAAAGAGGGTGGTGAAAATGAAAATCATTTTCTTTCTGTTTTCGCTGAAGGACGTGCTTTAGTACGTTTAGATTTAAAAGCTTGGAAACGTTATACAAACATAAAGAGTATATCAAATTCTGCAGAACAAATCAGTGCTTTTGTCATGGTAAAATCAACTATTGATGCTTCTGCATTAGATTACAATACTTTTATCCAATTATATCAAAATAATTTATTTGAAAAAGCTACCGGTTTTACCTCACAAGAAATAGAACAACAATTAGATGATATTCAACAGATATATCAAAGATTTAAGGAAAACCAAGTAAAAAGCCAAGCACCAAGAACAACTTTTAGTAGAACAAATGCCGGCGACACCAATGGAAGCATAGCACTACCGTCTTCCGAAGAAATTCAGCGTTCTCTAGAAAACATCAAAGCAAAAGAAGCGCTATTACACTGGTAAGCTAAGTTAAAATCAAAAAGAAAAGAAAGAAATGAGTAATAAGAAAATTCAATTCATATTCAGTCTATTATTCCTGGTAGGCTATATCACACTATTGATAATCATACTAACTGTAGAAATCAGTGACTCTGTTAATATGGAGAAAGGAGAAAACTCTTTAATGGGAGAAGTAAAAATTCTATTAGGTGTTTTAACTGGCGCTGTTGGGCAGATTTTAAACTTTTGGTTCAATTCAAACACCAATAACGACAGTAATTCCTTAACACAAGCTAATATATAATTCGATTAGTAAAAGCATGAGAAAAACAACAATTTTATACGCATGTCTAATAATGATCTTATCCAGTTCATGCGTTTCGATTCCCAAATCTTCTGTACAATTATCAGAAGAAATCAGAAAAGAAACTGAGGAAATGCATAAACTAAACATAACGCTTGTGCAACAACTTTTTGAAGAACGTAGAAATACCATCAACAACTTTATCCATAATAAATATGTACCTAAAGTAGTAGATAACTATCGTAAACTGCTTCCAGAAGAACTCGATTATAAAGAGCAATTACCTTCCGTAATAAAAAATATCATTCCGGTAATACTTCGAAAGAAAGACTCTTTACAATCGCTACTGGAAAATCAACAAAATCAAATTATTGGTAATTTAAATGCAAACTACGAAGACTATAACAGAGCATCATATGTATTGCATGACCTAATTACTTCTGCTTCCAAACTAGAAGCAGAAAAAAGAAAAACAATGCAGTCTATACAAAATTTGACCGGTCAAGAAATAGATGTAGATAAAATCGAAAAATCAATAGTTAATTTTCATCATACTATAGAACAAAATCTAAAGGTAATTGATACCTCAAAAAAACAATAATTATGGATGATATAAACTGGGATGATTTGGCAAATAAAGCATCTTCTATAACAGAAGTGGATCTGCAAAAAGACCTAAATGACTTAACGAATTTTTCCACTAAGGACCTCGACTTAATTATAAAAGAAAGTGCTATTAGTACACAAAATGCCTATTCAATTATGGAGGAGTTAAAAGATGCCACCCGATCCAATAATGAAAAGATACAAGCCATATCTAAAATAAATAATGGTGTAAACTTTCTTATGAAACTCGTTTCGAAAATCACACAATAAATAATAAATAATATGAACATATTAGAACAAATGCAAGCTCAAAAAAATGAAAACCTTATAAAATTATGGAGGGTTTGTGATCAAACTGAAGCCGAAGCCACAGTTAAAATGGAGTTAGCCGGTGGAAAAACTGTAGACTTAAAACAAAAACAACCTACAGAAGAATCTGTAATTGAACAAGTTGGGAACAACGAGGGTGTAGTAGGTGCTTCTGGAGGAAGTTCAGAAAGCGATAAGCTAGAAAAGTTAAAAAAGATTCTAGAAGCAAAAAATAAAGGGAATATACAAATACACGGAAATACAAAAGAACGAACCGTAGTCGAATATTCTACAGAACCTGCAAGACAATTTAAAGGAACTTTAGTAGAAATAATGGTGAATAGAACTTTTTCTAAAAAAGGGAGTAACCTTAACTTTGAAAAGGGTATCATTCTTCAAGTAGGGACTCCTCTTCACAGCGCTAAAATTGTACAGTAATAAAAATTTAAATTAATAAAAGAGATAGAAAGTGGATAACTTTACTAAAATAAAACAAACAAACATTATCCAACGAAAATATAATCTAGTGGATAATTCTGAAAACAATAATGCAAGTATGGCAAATTATAACCTTGCTTTACAAGCTATGGATAATGCTTTCAGACAAAAAAAAATTGATTACAAACTTCAAGGGAGTATGGCTCAAGCCATGCATGGTAGTATTGTTTCACAATTACCTGAAGATTTTGATATACTCGTAACAAGTCCAAAAAACAGTCATGATGAATTAGTTAATTCAGGAGAATTTTCATCAATACTAAAAGGAATAGTTGTAGCCAAGGTTGAACATAAGGAAACTAAAGTTTTAATTGATTTGCAACAAATAGAGGACTTTGGAATGCAAGGAGCAAAAAACGAACTTATCAATGGAATTTCTGTTCTTAATTTATATGAAGTATTGAAAAGCCTATTACTAAGACCTAGTAAAAGACCAAAAGATGAAATTGCTTTTAATTCATTAACGGTACAAAGAGAAAATGACTTAACTACAGAGGAAAAAGAAGACTTGGCAAAAACGGCTCAAGCTCCAAATTGGGAGCAGTTTAAAATATTTTTAGACGAACAATACCTAATAAAAAAATTAAAAACATACTTAAAATAAATACAGTTATGGGCAAAGAACAAGAAAAGTGGAATAAAATAAATAAATATCTATCCATTTCGGAGAAATATTCAATTACTAACCCAATTAATAAAGTTCAAAATTTTAACACTACTTCCTATCCAGAAGCTGCAAAAAAATATATCGAACAATTTAAAATAATAAGTGTTAAAGAGTTTGATGATAAAGTTTCTGAGATAGCTAAAAAAATTATTGAAATTGGAGAATATAGCTGTATTGTATCAGAAATTGGAAAGAGTAATTTTTGGTTAACAGGTAGAGTTCTTTTTGAAGTTAAAAAAAACGGAGGATTACCTCCTAATAGAATAATCTCTCTCCCTGTAAAAGAGAAAGGAGATATGAACCTTAGAAAAGATGGAGAATATGCAAGTATACTTAATAACTCTGGTACTATTTTATTCATTGATGACGGATCATATTCTGGTAACCAACTAGTTAAACTCATAAATAATGTTATTGGTAAAGAAAAGATACCTCATAGTATTGGGTTAATTGCCGCTACAAAAACAGCTATGAATTTAGTAGAAAAAAGAATTGGGCAAAAAGTAAAGGTCATTACCCCGCCTATTCTTATTGATAGTTTCGATAAAGATTTATTAGATAAAGCATACCGAGAACTAAAACTTCCTTTACATCATGATGACGAGAGAAAAAGAGGAGAACCAACTGATGGTAATGCTCTGACAGCTCTTCCTTACAAAGTTCCAGACTATGCTTCTGTAAGGTACACTCTCTTAGTTGGGAGCACCCAGAACCCAGGACCTATTAGAGGTTATACAAAAGGATCTGAACCCTATAAAAGTAAAAGTTTTGTCGAAGAAGTAAATGCAAATGGTGGACTATCAGGTTTAGGTATTGAAAGCAAAGACGACTTGATAAAAACAGGTTTAAACATATCAGGAGTACTTTTAGATAGAATAAATTCTAGCTACACATTAGACGAGTTTCTTTTAAATTTAAATAATGCAATAAAACAAAACAATGCAAAAACATTAAAAGACATAACTCTATCGAAAAAAGATATTGAAATCTTTTTCGATGAATATAAAAATGATGAAGAAACGATGGACTGTGTTGGGGAATTTAAAGATGCCGCAATGAAACATTTTAGTTAATGATAATTATCTTTTTAACCTTAGTACCAAAGTCAAAAGCATCAAAAGAAATAATGATTCTGTAGCTGTTGTTTTAGATGAACATGTAGGAGCTCGTCCTGCTATTGTAAAAAACATGAAATTCGGTAAAAATAGTTAGTTTTTATATTGATTATAAAAAAATAGTTGAATTTTTTCACCCCAAGAAATAGTTCTTGGGGTATATAAAGATGACATAATGAAATATTTTAGTTAATGATAATTATCTTTTTAACCTTAGTATCAAAGCCAAAACACTACTGTTAAAATAACTTTACAATAAACCATATTCTTTTATAAAACACAAAATGTGATTTGAGTTAAACTGTGATTCATAGCAAATTGTGATTTGAATCAAATAAACCTATTTTATTACTTATAATTTTGAGAGCAAAAAAATTAAAAGTCAATAAATATAAAAGAAATGGAGCGCAAAGAAATTAAAAATCAATAAATATAAATAAATACAAAAGAAATGGAACAAAAAGAAGCTGCAAGAGCAGCATCACTTCACACTGTTGGAAATTACAAAGCTCGAAATTCTGTTATTACAACACTTACAAAATACGATTTAATAGAAAAATGTACGGCTAATAGTTGGAATATTTACAGTTTACCTAATCATAAAGAAATTCTTTCCGATTTTAAAATCACTTATGACGCAATAACAAAAAAAACATTGTTAACTGATGAATTAGAAAACACTTGGGACAATTATTTTGACCAAGCATTACCAATTATTAAAGGATTTCAAGTTTTAGGTCTTGGTAACAAAAAGTTAGTAGGATCAACCGTTAATCGGGGAGATTCAGAAGGCGTTGTTAAAGCAATGGGCTTACAAGAAGACTTAAATAAATTAAATGATGGAACAACAACCCCTGTTAATTGGACTACAAAATTTCTTGGAGTAGCTTCAACCAATCAAGGGGACGAAGCTGGTAAAAACCAATATGCCGTTAATGCTGCCATTATATGGATATTAAAAATAGGTGAGAATCATCATGGTTTTGATTTTATGGAAATAGTTGGAGAAGGTTATCAAGGCGAAGCAGAAATAACATTTCCTATGGGAGTTAAAGTAAAAATCACCTCAGTTAAAACACATATTAGTGACTTACAAGCAACTTTGCGTCCAAATGGATGTAAAAAAGCTAAATACACAATTTATGGTGAAATTTTTTAATTAAAAAATTCATTATTAGTACACATATTTTAAAAGATCGTTAGATATACTAACGATCTTTTTCTTTACTATTGCATTACCAAAATCATACATTTTTAAGTTATGGCTGAAATAGGACCTATTGGAGTACTCATAATTATTATAAATTTCATTTCTTCTTATAAAGGTTTTAATGATTGGCAGTTTTTTAATCAATTCAAGTTCCAAATTGGAGATATCTTGATCAAAAAAGATTATAAACGACTAATAACCTCTGGCTTCTTGCATGTAGATTGGACGCATCTTTTATTCAATATGTTCAGTTTCTATTCTTTTGGAGCAAATTTGGAGCATCAATTAGGTTCTTTTTATTTTGCCTTGGTATATTTTATCAGTTTACTTTCAGGAAACCTATTTGCTTTATTAATTCATAAAAACCATAATAAATATAGTGCTGTAGGAGCTTCTGGAGCTGTTTGCGGTATTATTTTTGCCTCAATAGCTTTATTTCCCAATATAGGAATGGGTATTTTGTTTTTACCATTATCAATCCCTGGTTGGTTATTTGGCCTTTTATACATTAGCTATACAATTTATGGAATTAAAGCTAATAATGACAATATAGGACATGAAGCTCATCTAGGTGGAGCAGTAATAGGAATGCTTACTGCAATTATTATTAAACCTAGTTCACTAATTCAAAACTACATTCCTATTTTACTTTCTCTTGTACCTACTTTAATTTTTATCTTTTTTGTGCTAACTAAACCACATTTATTATTCGTTGATAATCCTTTTAAAACTCAAAAAAAACAACAAACTAAAGATGATCAATACAACGAAGAAAGAGCCCTAAATAAAAAAGAATTTAATCTTTTACTTGAAAAAATCCATAAAAAAGGAATTGACAAACTAACCGCTAAAGAGAGAAAAAAATTAGATGAATATTCTAAAATAAACAGCAAAGAATAACTTTATAAATCAAATACTGTAGTATTTTTAAAAGAATTCATCACAAATGAGCTCTGAATCGTTGAAATACCTTCAAATACAGAAAGCCTGTCATTAATTAACCCTTGAAAGTGATTCATATCATTTACCGCTATTTTTAATAAGAAATCAAAATTACCAGACACATGGTGGCATTCCATTACTTCCGGAAGACGCAGAATATTTTCCTTAAAAGAATCTATCAATTCTTTTTGATGCTTAAATAATGTTATTTGACAATACGCAATTATTTGTTTACCTATCAAGTTTCTATCTAATAAAGCTACGTATTTTTTTACATAACCGTTTTGCTCTAGCTTTTTTATTCTTTCATAAGTTGGTGTTACTGTTAAACCAATTTTTGTTGCTATCTCTTTTGTATTTTGTTTCGCATTTTCTTGTAAATGCATTAGTATTTCTTTGTCTATTTTATCCATAAAAGAACTCTTTTCTAAATCTAATAATTCCAAACCTCTTCAAAAGTAACAATAATCTTTAAAAACAGTTAAAAAAGATTTATTTTCTTAATTAACCTTTTAACTAGATTAAAGTTCTAATAAATAATAGATTTGCATATAAATAAAATTAATAATCATGAAAGCTACTGCCCCACAACAAGAACGTCTTAACCAGCTTTTAGAGAAAATTACTAAAGCTAGAGATACTTTTTTAGGCTATCCAGTGTCTAAAGATTTTGATTATTCAGAACTTTATGAGTTTTTAAAATATCCTATTAATAATCTTGGCGATCCATTTGAAAATAGTACTTACAAAGTACAAACTCATGAAATCGAGCGAGAAGTTGTTAATTTTTTCGCGAAACTATTTAGAGCTAATCCAAAAGATTATTGGGGGTATGTTACAAACGGAGGATCAGAAAGTAACTTATATGGTTTGTACATAGCAAGAGAAATGTACCCAAAAGCGATGGTATACTATTCTGAATCAACACATTACAGTGTTAAAAAAAATATTCATTTATTAAATATTCCAAGTATTGTAATTCGCTCACAAGAAAATGGTGAAATAGATTACAATGATTTAGAAGAAACATTAAAATTTAATAGACATAAACCTGCAATTGTTTTAACCACCTATGGTACTACAATGAAAGAAGCAAAAGATGATGTTTCTAAAGTAAAAGGTATCTTAAAAAAGCTAGCCATTCAGGATCATTATATCCATTGTGATGGGGCATTAGCTGGTTCGTTTGGGGCTTTTGTTGAACCAAAAATCCCTTTTGATTTTATGGACGGTGCTGATAGCATTTCAATTAGTGGTCATAAATTTATAGGCTCACCAATTCCTGCAGGCGTTATTGTTACCAGACGCTCTTTACGTGATCGTGTTTCTAAAGGTATCTCTTACATTGGATCTTTAGATACAACTATTACGGGTTCAAGAAACGGACACAGTCCTTTATTTCTATGGTATGCAATAAATAAACTTGGAGTAAAAGGTTTAAGAGCTAGATATCAACACAGCTTAGAAGTTGCTAAATACTGTAATCAAGAATTACTTAAAATTGGTATTAATGCATGGAGAAACCCTGGAGCTATAACCGTTGTTCTTCCTAAAATGCCTACTATAATTAAAGAAAAATGGCAACTCGCTACAGAAGATGATATTACACATATAATTTGTATGCCCAATGTTACTAAAGATCAAATAGATCATTTTATAGAAGATGTAGCCTCTTCATTAAATGAAAAAGAAGAAGAAGAAGAGCTTGCTTATTTTTAATAACTAAACTTATTTTGCACAAACAATAAAAAAACGCATCATAATTTATTTAATACCAGTATTTTTGCACGCAATTCTGAAAACAGAACAATCATGAAGCGAATTAAAGAATATAAGAAGTTATTTAAAGTAGAAGGAGCTATTAACTTGAAAGAATTAAAAACTACCTATAGAGGGCTAGTTAAAGAATGGCACCCTGATAAATTTCAAGATGAAGATAAAAAGGAGGAAGCAGGTGAAATGAGTACTAAAATAATTGATGCTTATCATTTTTTAGTAAGTATTGCTCCTGAAACCAAAGAAGCTAACTTAGAAGCTTATAACACCACCATTACAGAATATCAAGTAGCCGATTACCAACACAAAAGCATGCGCTTAGAAGTTACTTTTACCGACGGAAACACCTATGAATATTTTGGTGTTAACCGTGTGCTTTTTGGTAAATTTATAAATGCCAGATCTATAAACAACTTTGGAAGAAGAAATATTTTTAATTCTTTTTTGTATAGAAAATCTATGAAAGCTTCAGTTACCGCTTAATTTTTACAGAACAAAAAAAGAGATTGCTGTGTAGCAATCTCTTTTTCTGTATACAACTTTAATAGTAAGCTAGTTAGACCTAATAATAACATCTCCATTAAAGTTTTTAAACAAAAACTCAGGTCGTCCTCCATTAATAGATCCTTTAATCCACTTTTCAACTTTTACACGGTACGCATTTCCTCGCTTAGAGTTTCCTTTAGTAACTTTTGCTTTAGATGATTTCGGTTTTAAATCAAAATCGGTATAAATTTCACCTCTATCTGATTTTACTTTTATATCTGCTTTAATAGTTTTAGGAAAGGTAACATCTATATCTCCATTTAAACTACTAAATGCCATTACTGCAGTGGGCGTAACTTTCAAAAAATTAACTACGATATCTTTGTTTAAAGCATCTGCACTTACAGAACCACTAATGTCTTTTAATGTAATTTTTCCGTTCACATTACTAATATCCATAGTTCCATTTACATTTTCTACTAAAATCTCCCCCCTATTTATGGTTGATATTTTTAATGAAAAATTCTTAGGTACTTGAATTTCAAAATCGGTCGTTCCTGTTGGTACACTATGTATTCGTACTACATTATCAAATTCTTCTGCACTAAACTCTAAAGAAGTATTAGATATTCTTTTTAACCCCTTTTTAGATTTTTTTCCAGTATTTCTATATCCATCGCCTATAATATCTTCCCTTTTAATCCCTTTTATTATAACCTCTTCACCAGACGTTCCTTTTACGGTAATTGCCCCATTAATAATACCCATTTTTAAAGTTCCTGGTTTACTAGGGTTTGTTAATGGTACCCTGACCGTTTCTTGAGCTAACACATTAACAGCTATTAAAAAAAACGTACTCACAAGGGTTAATCTTATTTTTTTTGTATTCATCTTTTATTTTTTTACGATTGCGTCTCCGTTTAATTGATTAAAATGTAAATGCACATTCCCTTTTCCTATTTTAAAATGCGAATTTGAATCTATTTTATATTTTACTTTTTTTCTTTTACTATTTTTTATTTTATTAATTTTAGTAAGTGTTTTTTCAACATCAAAATTGGTAAAGAATTTTCCATTAAGAGTTTTATAACTAATAGTTGCATTTAGATTATTCTTAAATTTTATTGTAATATCTCCATTTAAAGAACGATACCAACTCTCTTCTTTAGGATTATTTGCATACGTTATGTCTATATTTTTATTCAATGCATTTACATCGGTTTTCCCTGATACATTCTTCAAACTAATTGCTCCATTAATATTATGTGCAATCAATAATTTTCCATGTACATTTTCTACAGTTATATCACCTTTATTAATTGCTTTTAAATCTACACTTGTCTTTTTAGGTATTTTTATTTTAAAATTTAGTACGTACTTATACATCCTCTTAGTTCTATGCTTATAGCTTCGTCTATTATTAAAATTAAATTCTCTATACTCAAAATTACCAATTTCAATATCAAAGTGAGAATAAGGAGAATCTAAATGCACATAAATTGCATTTCCTCTTTTAGACGATTTAATCCCTATTTCAGTTTCCCCTTTTTTTAAATCTTCTTCATTATCAGCATACACTGTTCTAGTAGCTTCAATCAGAACAGTAGACCCATTATGCCCTTCTACATCGATAGATCCGTATACATTATCTACAACCAATATATTTTCTATCGAAGCGGTTGTAAATTGTAATTCTTTTTTTAAAGTCTGCGTACTTTTAAACTTTTTATTACTTCTTTGTTTTTGTCCTAACATTGCGGATGTAAAACATAAAGTGACAGCTATTGTAATTAATTTTAAAAATTTCATATTTATTCGTTTTTTGATGAATGACTTTGGGTATTTCTGTAAAAAGCTTGCCTAGGATATGCCATCTACATCAATCTTATAAATATTTTGTACTAAATAATTTGTTGGATACTTTCTTTCATTTTTTCTTTTGCACTTTCGTTGACACCTTCTTTTTCTATCAATTTTTTAAATGACTTTACGGCTTTCTTCTCTTGTAAAACCACCATTAAATCAGCCAAAGCTATTTGTACTAAAGGTGCTTTTTGAAGTGAAATTGAAGCTATTAATCCTTCTCTTACTATTGGTATTTCAGTATAATTACCTAATGCTTCAACAGCAGAAAGTCTTACATTTACATTTGTGTCATTATTTAGTGTAGAGAACAATGCTTTTATTATAGTTCCTGTTACCGAGCCCATTTTATTAACCTCATTTACAGCTTGTAACCTTTTATTTGCTGATGATTGCTCTAACAGTGCTAATACTAGTTGCGAGCGAACATTTTCTGTTTCTTTTTGTGCATATTTTATCGTTTCTTCTGAAATTCCTGAAGTATCAGTCATTTGTTTCCCTATAAAAAAACCTGAAACTAAAATTACCAATGTATATGCTAGTTGTTTTATTAAACTACCGAATAAAAAAGCTTCTAGTCTTTTCAAAAATGACATATTTTGTTTTGAGTTTTCTTGAGAATTTAACATAGTATAGAATTTCACATCCATTGCTGTACTGGGCTCTGGAGTAGATTCTTCTATACTCCAAAATGACTTCATCTGATCAAATTCTTCACTATATTGAGGATTCATTTTAAGAAAGCTCTCAAATTCATGCTTTTTAACTTCAGATAGGTTTTCTGACAAATAATCTATAATCGTATTTTTATATTCTTTATAATCCATCATCTTATCTTTTTTCTAAGGTTAAATAAACTTCTCTTAATTCTTGTAAAGCTCTATGAACTTTTGTTCTAGCTGCTCCTTCAGTACATCCCATTATTTGTCCTACCTCTTTATATTTTAATTCTTTAAACTTACTTAATGTTAAAAACTCTCTTTTTTCATCAGATAATAATTGCATTGCCTTTTTTAGTATAGTTGTATTTTCTGACGTTTCAATATCTTTCTGAATGTCATCATAACCGTTTAATGTATAATCAACTTCTTCTATATTTTTATGTTGGTGTTTTTTGATTTTTTTAAAATTATCATAATTTACATTTCTTGCTATTTGAAATATCCAGGTGATGAACATACTTTCCTCTGTATATGTATGCTTATATTTTAACACTCTAATGAATACATTTTGCACTAAATCTTCACTTAAACTGGCGTCTTTGTTCATTTGATAAAAAAAGCCAAATAATCGTCTTTTATACCTCTCATATAACAATCCGAGCTTATGGTTTTCACCATTTTTCACCCTAATCATCAATGAATTATCTGATAATGTTTCCAAGTTTTAATTGTATTAGTTGATTTTTCAAACTGATAAACTCTATTATTTTTAAAACGTTACAAATTAATTATTTTTTCTACGTATTAATCTATTTTTAAAGCTATAAAATCTTTCTAATTTGAAAATATCACAAAAAAAAGAGATTGCTTTACAGCAATCTCTTTTAATATATTATGTAAAAAGACTATTCTAAAGCACCTAAATAACGCTCAGCATCTAAAGCAGCCATACAACCAGTACCTGCAGCAGTTACCGCTTGTCTGTATTCTTTATCTTGAACATCTCCAGCAGCAAATACTCCTGGCATGTTAGTTTTTGTTGATTTTCCTTCTGTAATTAAATATCCAGTATCATCCATGTCTAACACACCTTTAAAAATACCTGTATTAGGCTTGTGACCTATTGCTATAAACACTCCTGTAACAGAAATATCAGTTTTATCCCCAGTTTGATTATTTACAGCTCTTACACCTTCAACAACATTATCACCTAAAACCTCATCAATTTCTGTATTGTATAAAACAGTTATATTTTCTGTTTTATTTACACGGTGCTGCATTGCTTTAGAGGCTCTCATATAATCTTTACGAACTAAAACAGTAACCTTATTACAAATATTAGCTAAATATGTTGCTTCTTCTGCTGCAGTATCTCCAGCACCTACAACTACAACATCCTGTCCTTTATAAAAGAATCCATCACAAGTTGCACAGGCAGAAACTCCACCTCCAATTAAACGTTGTTCACTCTCTAAACCTAAATATTTAGCGGTAGCTCCAGTAGAAATAATTACAGTTTCAGCTTCAATATTGGTAGTTTCATCTACAACAACTTTATGAAGCCCTCCTTCTTTATCAGAAAACTCTACGCTTGTTGCCATACCAAAACGAACTTCAGTTCCGAATCTTTCAGCTTGACTTTTTAAATCTTCCATCATTGCAGTTCCGTCAGTACCATTAGGATATCCAGGAAAATTATCAACTTCAGTAGTCGTGGTTAATTGCCCTCCCATTTGCATACCTGTATACATTACTGGTTTCATGTCTGCTCTAGCAGCATAAATTGCGGCTGTGTATCCTGCTGGTCCAGAACCAATGATTAAACATTTTATTTTTTCTGCCATATCTATGTATTATTTAGTAACTACAAATGTAGTAGTTTTTTGTTTTTTATCCTCTTAGGATTATATATTTTGATTATAAGTCGATAAAGAATAAAAATATTACATTTTTACCTATTTTTTATTTGTTGTTTACTTTTTTTTTATACATTTGCAGTCCGAAATTATTCGGGGTGTAGCGTAGCCCGGTCATCGCGCCTCGTTTGGGACGAGGAGGTCGCAGGTTCGAATCCTGCCACCCCGACTATATCAAATTAAAAACCTTGTAAACTTTACAAGGTTTTTTTTATAAAATACACTTATAACTTTTGTGTAAAACTTGATCCTAATCTTACACAAAGCTAAAACTATTATGAAAACTTCATAATATCACATCAGGTAACTCTTTTAAAAAACACAACACTTTTTAATCTATTACTGTGTTTTTTCTACTTTCCTCAAAAGTTTTCTTTAAAAAATCTTGAATCTCTTCAGGAGTTATACTATTTAATATTTCTTCATAAAAACTTAACTCTTTAACTGTTATGTGTTCTGATATACTTTTATGCAAGCTAAAACCCCAAGTATAGGTACTTTTACTATTCACAATAGTATTGTATTGTAATCTTAATTGCTGTTTATAACCTTCCAATTTAGTAGCATTCAATGGCTTTTTTGTTATGGATATTAATACTTCTTTTAATTTATTTTTTGAAACTTCAAGAACCTTCGAGCTACATTTCCAACTTATTTTTAAAACGGCTTTATTGTTTAAAATATTTTTTTCAATACTTACCCTCGGAGTATACACAAACCCTAAACTTTCTCTTAATAAATGAGTTACTTTATCACGTAGCATACGTTCACTTAAAGAGAGTAGTAAATTATTTTTTAAGCTTGGCATGTAAGGTAAATAGTATACTTGGGTAATATTAGCAATTTTTGAGTGTTGTTTGGAATAAATATAAGTACTATCTGTATTTTTTATTTTAAACAATTGCTTGTTTAAAATAGGCTTAGGTTTTCTTTTTAAATTTCCAAAATACGTATCGAGTAAAGTAATTATTTCTTGAGAATCAAAATTTCCAGTTATAACAAAGTTCCAATCATTTGCATAAGAAAAACAGTTGTCATACCAAGCTTTCATTTCATAAATATTTAACTTTTTAAATTCTGATAAAATACTAGCTCCTTTCCTATTAGGATAATACACACCAGATAATTCTGCTACTTTAAAATCAGATTCTAAAGTAAAAGGGTTATCAAATTTAGTTGATAAACTTTTAATTTCATCGGCAATAATTGCTTCAAACTCTTTTTTATTAGCACGAGCAGCTGTCATTTTTAAGTATAAATATTTAAAAAAATGATGAATTTCCTTTTTTGCTGAGAAACCATAAATAACCCTACTATCTTCAGTTATAATTTGAGAAACACCCATATTTTTATCTTCTAAAAAACTTTCCAATTCTTTATCGTCTAATTCACCTACACCCCCTAAATCCATATACGAAATTGCTGATTCTAATCGATAATAAAGACTGTCTGGAACACTTGAAATTCCTCCATTGGCATATCCTAGTATACGAATATCGTCAGTAGATGTGCTTATTGGTTTAACATATACTTTAATACCATTTTTATACACCAATTCTGAAACCCCCAACTTATCATATTTATTTTTTATAACCGGTTTCTTAGGCCCTAAAATACCAGTGTTTAACGTATATTTATTTTTCTCCTTCTTTATATTTTTTTGAAGCTCTTTGTATTTGTAATCTTTTAATGATTTCTTTTCTATGCTTTTTAAAATATTTTCTACCGCTCTTATTGTTATATTATTTTTTGTTTCTAGATTTTTTTCTAAATAAATTCTTTTTCTAGATAACTTCCAAAGCTGTGTAGCACATCTCTTTATTAATTTATTTGTTATCCTTTCTTTATCAATTTCCCCCTCTTCCTTAATAGACAATTGACTGTCCATCCAGTTAGTTGCATAATAATTATTACTTTTAGTTGTAGATGTATTTAAAGTATTTTTTTTAGTTAAATATTTTCTTAGTTCCTCTTTAGATATTCCGTAAATTGCCAATCTCTTAAGCTCAATAATTACTTTATTCAGTATTTCAAGAGGATTAGCCGTTAAATTACATTCTATAGACGTATAATAAACATCAGCTAAAAAATGACTACCACGAACTCTTACAGAAGTTTTTGGAGTAAAAATACTATCTAGCCTTTTTGAGAGAACATTAGTTATTATACGTTTCGCTTTTGCTTCTTTTATTGTTTTTGCCCAGTGTTTTTCTGCAAGATTAATAATAAGTTTTGGTTTCTTATTTTCTTTTATTGAACGAAATACCACTGTATCCTTCAATACCCCAAAAAAGTCTTTTGACAAAAGCTCTTTATTCGTGTTTTTTATTTTTGAGAATGTTTTTTTAACTAGGTTTTCAGTTTTTCTTGCAGATAAATTACCTATTACAAACAAACTAGCAGCATGAGGTTGGTACCATTTTTTATAGAAAGCCTTTAATTTTAAAGGGGTAATTTCTAATATACTTTTTTTAGTACCAATAGCCAACCTATGTAAGTACTTTGATTCTCCTAATTTAAATAAAAATAAAGAATCAATTTTTGGCGCAGCTTCTTTTTCAGCCAAAACAATTTTTTTCTGTATTTTAATTACTTTCTCTTTTAAAGATAAATCATTTAAGATGTCAGCAAAAAAGCGGAGTATTTTTTCTTGAGTTTCCTCCGAAATTGTTTTCGGAAAATTAATCTCATATAAGGTATAATTATAATTTGTAGTTGCATTAAAATTTACCCCTATTTGCAAGCCTTGAGATTTTAAAAACTCAATAAAAGAATCATTTTTAAAACGCTTACCACCATTAAAAGCCATGTGCTCTAGAAAATGAGCATACCCTAATTGATAATCAGTTTCATTTATTGAACCCGTTTTAACTAAAAAATAAAAAAGTGTTTCATTAGCTTCTGGATTTTCCTGAATGCTAAACTCTATTCCATTTTTTAATTTACCACGCACAACTAACGTTGTGTCTTTTTGTTGAAAAGCATAAGTTTTAAGACTATTAACAAATAAAAAGATGAGCACTCCTATAAAAAAGAATTGCTTAATTAATTGAATAGAAGTGCTCATTGTAAAAATATAAAATTAGTAATACCTTTTATTTTAACCCTTTTACTTTGGTAGAGTAAAATTAACAGTTACAATATCGTATGAGCCTGAGTTTTCGTGATCTGTATTGAACTTAAAGTTCATTTCTGTTTCATTATAAGAACTTGTAGGTGCCACCCAGTCACCTTCATACCAATCATCAGCTATAATAGTACTATAACCAATGTAAAAATTTGGATGAACAGATCCTCCTGTTATTATATGCTCTTTTAAAGGTGCATTTCCTTTTGACAATTCAGCTAGCTCATCCCAAAGTGGAAATTCATACTGGAAATCTACAGCCGCCAAAGTTTTAGTTAAATCAGGGTCTAAAAAATCTGAACCAATTTCATACGTATTATTCTCATCTACAAACTTAACAACTCCTCCTGCTTTGAATTCTAAGTTATCTACTTTCACATTAAATGTATATTCCTTATTTTTCCATTTTTCAACACGCTGATCACCTAAAGCCTTTAAAACTTCTTTAACAGCTGGTGGAAAATTAGGATCAGTCTGTCCGTACCAATCAGTAGTATTTAAAATGGTTTCATTTCTAAATACATATTGTAAATATTCCGATAATCCAAAAGCATTTTGAGACATAACCAATAAAGGTTTATCTTTTGTAGCATGTTCACTTAATGTAATGTAAGTAACTCCTGAGTAAGTTAAGGTTTGAGATGTCTCAAAAGGAGCAAACCCTCCATTAGGAGCTGTTACTACTTCTACTTTTACTGGAATTTTACCAATCCACATAGAAATATCTATTCCTTGCGATTGATAATGCTTAATTAGTTTTTGTTGTTCTGGTGTTAAAGGAGTTATCCCTTCTTCTGCTTTAACTGTTACAACATAATCGTCAGCCAAGTATAATTTATTAGTTATTCCTTCATAATCCTTAATCATAAAAGTCAAATTTAAATTATCTTTCAGCACATTCTCAGCATCTGTTTTTTTAGTAGCGTTAACTGTTAAAATTCCTTTCGCTGTATTTTTAGGAATAGTTACAGAATTTATACTTAATAGTGAAGGATACGCTATTAATTTATCTAAATCAAAATTTATGATAATATCTTGATTAAATGTTTTATTTAGTACTACATCATAAGTAAAAGTCGCTGCATCTCCTTCTACTACTTCAGTTGACCCTTTATTTATTAGTGTTACACTTACATCACCTGTAAAAACAGGTATGGCATCATCTTCATTACAAGATGTTAATAATGTACTTGCTATAAGTACAAATAATAGTGATTTTAAAATTCTCATGATTATTTATTTAATATTGCTTCTATTTAATTCCAATTGGGATTTTGTTGATCTTTAATCGCTTTATTATCAGATAATTCTATTTGAGGAATAGGTAACAACCATCTATAATCATCGGGTGTTATAGTAAATAAATGGCTATTATCAGTATCATTTACCCTAGATAAGCTTAATTGATTTTGTTTTAAATCAAAATACCGGTTGCCTTCTCCTAAGAATTCTTTTTGTTTTTCCTTTAAAAGGTCACTAAAAAAACTTTCACCTGAACTAGTTATCAAAGTAGTTTCTCTTATTGTTAAAAGTTTATTTATAACCTCTTTTGCTTTTTGTTCATTTTTTAGTGCAACTAAACTTTGAGCCTTTATAAAATAAAACTCAGCTGTTCGTATCATTACAACTGGAGTTATATTCTTTTCTATCAAATTATTTCTATACTTATTCAAGAAATTAACTTTGATAATAGTATTATTAAGCAATCTAAAATCTTTAGGAATAAAACTATTTGATAAACGAGTATCGTTTGTACTATATGTTATATTAAAATTCACATAATATTCATCATTATTCTCAGTATCATCATAAATTGAACTGTAATAAAAACTCTTTCTTTCAAATGCTAATAAAGCTTCATTATTATTAAAAGGCGACAACCAAACTGTATTTAACTCCTCTTTTTGTAAAGGGTATTTATTAATTAACTCAGTACATAAATCAATAGCTTCCTGATACTTCTGCCAATTAAAATATAATTTCGCTAATAAAGCTTTCGCACTATTTTTTGAAAAACGTACATTAGTGGTATTCTCATCAGGAAATAAACTAATAGCTTCTAGCAATAGTTTTTCAATGGCTTTAAAACTTTCTTCCAATGTGCTTCGTGGTAATTCATCTGAAGCTATTTTATCTTTTAATACGATACCAAAATCATTCTTTGTAGTTTGAGAATAATTTTTACAATACAATTGTGCTAACTCAAAATAAGCATATGCTTTTAAACAAAGTGTTTGTGCTTTAATATAACGAAGTTCTCTAGTTTCATTTTCTGTATTTGAAATAATAGAAGGCAATACCCTTAATAAAACGTTTGATTTTGTATTTAAACTATAATACTCACTCCATAGTCCATTAGACAAAAACACTAATTCTTTAGGACTCCATTTATATAAATTGTAATCAGATAAGTTATCATCTATAGTATGATTAGGATACAAATCATCTCCTAACTTAGAAAAAGTTATCCTATCAACTGGGAATTCATTATAAATACCCGACAAACTTTCATTAGCAGTTGCTACATTATCAATGGCATCTAACCCCGTAATTTGATCTTCTACAGGTAAATCTAAACTACACCCAATACATACTATTACTAATAGCACAAAATAAATTATTCTTTTCATTATTAATTTTATTATACCTTAAAAAGTAATATTTGTTCCCACTGTTAAAATAGGTTGCGCAGACCCTTGTAAATTAGCAGATTCAGGATCTCCTCCTCCAAAATTTGTCCATGTATACACATTACTAAGCTGGGCATACATACCCCAATTTTTAATAAGTCCATTACTCATTTTCTGTAACATTTGACTGCTAAAATTATATCGTAGCATTAAATTATTAACCCTAACAAAATCTGTACTACTAATATTTTTTGTGTTTGCAATACTATTTGTTGCTGAAAAATTATTGGTACTTGAATATAATGTTGGGTATATTTTATCAACGTCTCCTACTTCAAACCAAGTTTGATTTAGCTGACCAGCAATTAAATTTTTATTTGCATCTTCAACATCATACACTCTTGTTCTATTTGTATGTACCGATTTTCCACCAAAACTGTAATACAAATCAACACTCAATTGCCAATTTTTATATTTCAAATTATGAAACCAACCTCCAGTATAAGGAGGTGTTGATTTTCCTAATACTATAAAATCTTCTTTATTGGGTTTTTCTTTTACGCCATCAAAACTACTACCATTTGCACGCTGAAATAAAGGATGCCCATCTGCTGGATTTACACCTAAATACACTAAACCATAAATTATATCTGAGGGCTTTCCTTCTTGATAATCAGGATATGAATAAAATTCTTTTGGAGTTACATTTAATGTTGTTCCTTCATATAAATCTACCACCCTATTTCTATTATATGAAAAGGTTAGTGAAGTATTCCAATAAAAATCTTCATTACGTATCGGTGTAGTATTTAAAGTTAATTCTACTCCTTGATTATCCATAACACCAACATTTTTTAATTGTTGAGTAAAACCATTGGTAGGCGGTATAGAAACTGTAAGTAGCATATCTTTTGTTCTTCTATGATACACTTCTGTTGTCAAATTAAATGCATTAAACAACCGCAAATCCATTCCAATATTTATTGAAGTATTTTCTTCTGGACGTAAATTTTTATTGAATAAACTTAATAATGAGAATTCACGAATACCCAAATAACTATTTGAAAAATAACTAAAAGTAGGAACAGCTTGAGATGGAGTAATACCTGATAAACTGGCTGTAACACCATAACTAGCTCTAAATTTTAATTTATTTAACCAAGCACTGTCTTTTAAAAAACTTTCATTACTTAATGTGTAACCAATACCAGTTGCCCAAAAAGTGTTCCACCGTTTATCACTTGGTAATAATGACGAACCATCTCTTTTATAACTCGCGTAAATATCAACTTTATTATTCCACTCATACAAAGCCGAGAAACCCAAACCTAACGTTGCTTCTTGCGTTTTAGATGACGATGTTTTTGAACTTTTACTCCCAGTTAAATCATTATTGATTCCTGCTCCTGAAAGTAACTTACTTGGTAAACCATAGCCATTAATTCCTATAAAATCATTTAAATTTTTATAATAATCAATGTTAGCACTTAAAGAAATTAAATGTTTTTGAAAACCAATACTATAATTTAAACGTGTATTGGTGTTTATATTCGTATTAATTCTTTTTATTTTTGTAGCACTTCCTCTTTCTTCAATTGCTATTCCACTATTTATTTCAGAGAATGCTGTAGGCGGAACTATAGATAATGCCTCTGACACCACATAATCTACCCCCACAATAGTCGCTAAATTTAATCCTTTAGTCAATTTAGCAGTTATATTCGCCGAAAAATTAAAGCGTTTATCTGTTGAACTTTTACTATACTGGTTAACTAACTCTTTAAAAGTATACCCACGATATGAAATTAACTTTCCTGATTTTTTTTGTTCATAAGGGTTAAGCTCGTATATTAAATTGGCTGGTGAGTAACTAGATCCATGTGGAGTGCTACTTTCAGACATTCCAAAACCTGCGTTAAACATTGAGTATATATTTTTTGACACATTATATTCGTAGTTTAACCTTCCTGTAAACCGATTCATTGTATTACCATCAAACTTCCCTCCGTGTTTTGAAAAATTCCCTGAAACATAAAACTTGCTGGAATCATTCCCTCCTCTTGTACTTAAATTATAAGATTGATATGTACTTATTCTAGTTAATTCATCAAACCAATTTGTGTTAATCTTTTTAATAGAATCTAGTTTTCGTTTTCCATCTAGCACCAATTGTTCAATATTAGAAGCTCCATTAAATGTTTTCCTTATATACTCTTCAGACAAATAATAACCGGGAGTTGTCCTATTTTTTGATAAACGCTCAAAAGCTAACTTCTCTTCTGTACCCATCATAATTTTACTAGGTTTTCCTTTAAAAGTAACTCCTTGCTGTAACGAAAAGGCATACTGTGTTTCTCCATTTACACCTCTTTTACTTGTTATTTCAATAATACCATTTGAAGCCTTAACCCCATATAAAGCATTAGCTGTCGCATCTTTTAAAACTTTAATCTCTTCAATATCATTTACATTTAAAGTTGCAAAAGCTTCGGCTGAAATTATTTGACCGTCTAAAACAAATAATGGTTGATTTGCCTTATTATCTAAAAACTCACGCTCTTCATTCGTTAACTTGTTATTTACGGCTGTCTTTATTGGTAATGTAGAAGTTCCTCTAATTCTAATTTTTAAAGGCCTTCCTACTTCTCCACTCCCTTTAATTGTTAAACCAGCTACCTGTCCTTGCAAAGGTTGCAGAGCATTTAATGTAGGTCTATTAATAATTTTCTTTGACTTAATTGAAGTTATAGCCCCAGTTGCTTTTCGTAAGTCTATATCATTAATATTTTTTTTTGCAATAACTTCCACCTCTTTTAACAACTCTGACTGAGGTTTCAATGTTACTAGTATTAGTTTATCCTCTTCTAAAACATTTAAAGTTCTAGTTTCATACCCCAAATAACTAAAAACCAATTCTGTTCCAACTTTTGCTCTTATATAAAAACCTCCATTAAAATCAGTAGTAACACCCGTTTTTTTATCGTTATTAATTATAGTTACCCCCAAAAGTGGCTCTTTTGTATAAGAGTCAATTACTTTACCTTTTATTAAACTTTGTGCACTAATATTAACTACTAAAAAAACTAGTGCGAAAAAAGCTACCTTACTCATTTATTTAGATTAAATAAAAATAATATGCAAATATATTACATGACCTATTTTTAAAACAACAAAAATTAAACTTTAACACTTGTATTTGTTTAAATTTAATATAAAAGGGTCTTTTTTAAACTTATTATAAAAATCAATAAATATGTTTACTTTATCGTTAACAAAGGGACTGATGGTTTTAAAACTACTACTATAGTATTTGGCATAAAATTCCCTAATCTAGTATTGGTTTGAATGAATAACAATAAAGAAGATTATTTCTGTAGTTAAAAAAATAGCTCCTTAAACTACTTTTCAATCAATTTTAATCAAAGTTAGTTTGTAAAAAAGCTAACCTTGATTCTTTTTTAACTAATAACATAACCACAAACATCTCCTCTTTTTTTGTAACTTCGTATTTATGGAATTACTTTTTTTAGGTTTAGCTGGAGGAGCCATCGCTTCTTATTTTATTTTTCAAAAATTTGCATTAAGTAGCAAAAAAAACTTAACACAAAAGCAATCAGTTGTATTACTAGATAAAATTAAAAAAGTTTCCAAGTTAATTACCGTAGAAGGAGAATTCGCAGAAATTTATCATCATGAAAACTCCCAAGAAAAATTTCTAGGTCTTTTTACTAGTAAAAAGAAAGCAATTATTTTAATTAATGCCAAAGTGCTTATAGGTTTCGATTTTAGAAAAATTAAAATGAACGCTGACACTAAAAACAAAACAATACTTTTATCAGAATTCCCCTTGCCTGAAATTTTTTCAATAGAACCTTCTATTCGTTTTTATGACATTCAAAATGGCTTATTAAACAAATTTAGTTCTGATGATTTAACCAAGGTTAATGCTGAAGCTAAAGATCATATTTCTCAAAAAGTACCAGAAAGCAACCTAATGCAAACTGCTAATAGAGAAGCCTTAGAAGCCATTATGCTAATGAATAGCTTGGTAGAAACCATTGGCTGGAAATTAGACTACTCTTCATTGGAACTTCCTAACGAAAAAATTACATTAATTGATTAACAATATTTCAAATCCAAATAAAAAAATATTTTTAATAATAGTAACAATTTTAGCTTTTACTGCTTATTACTTGATTGAAACTTCAAAACAACTAGTAAATTGGCAGATAAAAATTGACAATTCAGATATTTCTGACGGTTTTGCTTTGTTTATGACTATCAACTTAATCAAATACTTTTTACTTATTTTTGGAATAATATCTACAATCTTTTTAATTGTTACTATTTTAAAAAACAAATATGAACATAGAACAACTGCATAATTACTGTAATTCAAAAAAAGGAGTAACGGAACACTTTCCTTTTGATCAAGTTACTTTAGTGTTTAAAGTTATGGGTAAAATGTTTGCCTTAATTGGTTTAGATAAGTGGGAAAATGGAGACCCTAAAATAAACTTAAAATGTAATCCTGAATGGAGTGAAGAATTACGTGCTGAATATGATAGTATAAACCCAGGGTTCCATATGAATAAAAAACATTGGAACACTGTTATTTTAAACAATGATGTGTCTGATAATTTTGCCTTTGAATTGATTGACCATTCATATAACTTAGTAGTTAAAGGACTTACAAAAAAATTAAAAACTGAATTAGATACCTTATAGTACTATGAAGAAAAACGAACTAAGGGTTCAATACAAACAAAAAAGAAAAGATTTAACTAATTCTCAAAAAAAAGAATTAGAGCTAAACATTTACCAACAAGTTTTTAATTTAGAGGTAAAAAACATTAAGAATATTCATTTATTTTTATCAATGAAAAAGTTTAATGAAATTGACACCACACCAATCATAAAATTTTTTAAAGGTCTTGATAAAAAAATAATTGTGAGTAAATGTAATTTTCATGACGATTCTTTAACTCATTATTTATTAGATAAAAACACGATACTCGAACTTAATAAGTTTGGAGTTCCTGAACCTGTTAATGCTAAAGAAATTAATGTAAAAGAAATTGACTTAGTATTTGTTCCTCTATTAATTTCTGACATGAAAAAATACAGAGTTGGCTACGGTAAAGGATTTTATGACCGCTTTTTAGCAACCTGTAAAAAAGAAGTAAAAACAATAGGTATCAATTTTTTTAAACCAATTGATAGCATTGACGATCTAAATAAATATGATATCCCTCTAGATAAAGTTATATATCCTCAATAAAAAAATCCTGCATACAGCAGGATTTTTAAATATAGTATAGTTTATTTCTATAAATTACCCATTCATAGAAATTAAAAACTCATCATTATTTAGTGATGTTTTAATACGTTGCTGAATAAACTCCATTGCTTCAATAGGATTCATATCAGCTAAATATTTACGTAACACCCACATACGCTTTACTGTTTTTTCATCTAACAATAAATCATCTCTACGTGTACTTGACTTTATTAAATCAATTGCAGGATAAATTCTACGGTTAGAAATATTACGATCTAACTGAAGTTCCATATTACCAGTACCTTTAAACTCTTCAAAGATAACTTCGTCCATTTTAGATCCAGTTTCAGTAAGTGCAGTAGCAATAATAGTTAAAGAACCACCATTTTCTATGTTACGTGCCGCTCCAAAGAAACGTTTTGGCTTATGTAATGCATTAGCATCAATACCTCCTGATAATATTTTACCTGAAGCTGGTGCTACCGTATTATAAGCTCTTGCTAAACGCGTAATAGAATCTAATAAAATTACTACATCATGCCCACACTCAACTAAACGTTTTGCCTTTTCTAAAACTATATTAGCAACTCGTACATGCTTATCAGCTGGCTCATCAAAAGTAGAAGCTACAACTTCTCCACGCACATTACGTTTCATATCAGTAACCTCCTCAGGACGCTCATCAATTAACAAAACTATTTGATAAACCTCTGGATGATTGGCAGCAATAGCATTCGCAACATCTTTTAACAACATTGTTTTACCTGTTTTGGGTTGCGCAACGATCATACCACGCTGTCCTTTACCTATTGGTGAAAACAAATCAATAATTCTTGTTGAAAGTGAACTTCCTCTTTCTGCTAAATTAAATTTTTCATTTGCAAAAAGGGGTGTTAAATGCTCAAATGAAACTCTATCACGAACAATATTTGGACTTAACCCATTTATTTTTGAAACTCTAATTAAAGGAAAATATTTCTCTCCTTCTTTTGGAGGGCGAACATTCCCTAAAACAGTATCTCCTGTTTTTAATCCAAATAATTTTATTTGTGACTGAGACACGTAAATATCATCAGGTGATGATAAATAATTATAATCAGACGAACGTAAAAAACCGTATCCGTCTGGCATCATTTCTAATACACCTTCACTTTCAATAATTCCATCAAACTCAAAATCAGGGTCACGGTATTTATTACCGCTCTTATGATGATTTTTGTTGTTATTATTTTTGTTCTGGTGATGCTTATTATTATTGTTTTTATTCTGAGGATTTCGTTGAGGCCTATTACTTTGAGGGTGCTGTGGTTTCCTATCATCAGTTCGTTTAACCTCTTCGTTTTTGGTTCTCTCCCTTGGTTTTGAAGCTTCTTTACCTCTATTAGCAGTAGCTTTTGGTTTTGCAGCTTCCTTATTCACTGTTTTGTCAACAGTTACTTCTTTCTTCTCAACTGCAACTTCTTTTACAGGAGCACTTTCCGCCTTAGGAGCCTTATCAACTTTTTTAGGAGCAACTTGTTCTTCTTGCTTATTCACAACAACTTCCTCTTTTTTCTCTTTAGAAACTGTTGTGTTTTTAGTTATCCTTTTTCTTTTAGGCTTTTCTTTTGGTGCTTCCTTTTTTGCCGGCTTTTCTTCTTTACTAGTAGCTTCAGCCTGAGCATCCAAAATTTTGTAAACTAAATCTAACTTTTTTAACTGACTAGTTTTAGTCAACCCAATTTTTTTGGCCACTTCTTGTAAATCAGTAAGTTTCTTAGCTTTTAATTCCGAAATCTCGAACATTCGTTAAAATATTTGGTTAAAATTCTCTCACTATATATCAGTTAAAGAATTTAAAATTTATTGTTTGTTTTATAATCTTGATTGTTAGTTATATGAAGTATATAACAATAATTGTGTAGTTACTTACAAGGCAAATATATACAAATATTTTAACTTGTAATATTTCTTTTTAAAAAAAGAAATGTTATTTTTGCTTTCCAATTTGGAAAAATGATACAAAGAATACAATCTATATATCTTTTAATAGCAGGTGCTGTTTCTGGCGGCTTAACTTTTTTAGTTAGTTTATGGACCCAAACTAATGAAAATACACCTATATATATATTAGATTTATTTGCAAGCGAATCTATTTCTCAAAAAATAATTCCTGTATTGTTTTTTACCTCTGCCCTACTATCAATTGTCACTATATTCCTATTTAAGAATAGACAATTACAATTTGTTTTGGGTAGACTAAATATGTTGACAAATCTTTTTTTATTAGGATTATTGATTTATTTATCACTAATATTACCTGGAGAAGCTGCTGTTTCTAAGAAAGGTATTGGGATGTTCTTACCTGTTATTGTTATTTTGCTAGTAGTTTTAGCTAACAAAGCCATTAAAAAGGATGAAGATCTTGTAAAATCTGTTGATCGATTACGATAAGCCTAACATCTTAGTATATTTTAGTGCGATAAAACCGAGAATTCATTCTCGGTTTTTTATTTTCTTTTTTCTCCAAGTATGTCACCTTTTATGCTGTTTAGTTATCAAAATATACGTTTCATAAAAAAAAGTAAAATTTATAATTTTTAATGCTTTTTGAATCATATTTTTAGTTAAACTTGCATAGAAAAAACAAACATAAAAAACATGCAAACAACTAAAATACAACAAATTAACCCCAAAGTGTTAAAGTGCAACTAAGGGTAAACCCTTACACCGTAAGTAAAAACCCTGAAACACCATTTAGGGATATTGAGTATTGTGAGAACTCTAGTTCTCACATAAATTTGTAAACGTAAACAACAAATGAGTTACAAGATTAAAGTTCATATAGCCGATGATCACAAAATCCTTATAGAAGGAGTGATAGCGCTAATAAATATTGAAGATGACATTGAAGTTGAAGGCTTTTCATTAACAGGAAGAGAAGTTATAAACTGGTCTAAACAAAACACCGCTGATATATTAATTTTAGATATTAATATGCCAGAGATGGATGGAATAGATGTTTTAAAAACGTTTCAACAACGTGATACAAAAATTAAAACAATTATTTTATCTAGCTTAAGTGACCCAAAACTGGTACAAGAAATGATAGTATTGGGAGCTAATGGTTTTTTGGAAAAAAGTTCTGCTAGCGAACATATTGTAGATGCTATTAGAGCTGTAAATAAAGGACTACAGTATTTTAATGAAGACATTAAAAGTAAACTGTTCAATTTATATGTTACAGGATCAAAAAATAAAATTAAACGAGAGGAATCTCACAAAAGCCTAACTGAACGAGAGTTAGAAGTATTAACATTGATTGCCAAAGAAAAAAGTTCATCTGAAATAGCCGATAAGTTAAGAATAAGTGTAAAAACTGTTGAAACGTATCGCAGAAGCCTATATAAAAAACTAAAAGTGAAAAATGTAGTAGGTTTAGCGATGTATGCAGTTAGGAACAATATAGTATAATCCTTTCATTCTATTTTTTTCTTTGCCCCCAAAGAAAAACTCCCCCAAAATCTATTAATTCCTAATTAATTACGTCGCTAAAAACTACAACAACCCAAAACATATCTGGCGATGTACGTGTTATCATATAACATAGTTTAGAAAACCCCTTCATTTTGTTTTCTTTATCCCCTAATTTTTGAGAAACGTCCCCCGTATCTCCATTAATCTATACTAAGTACGTCGCCTTTTTATTAAAAAAAACTCTTAAATAAACTCTTAAATAATTTTTTTACAAATCATCAATCCTAAAAAATGTAAGCATGAATAAAATTACTCCACTTTTCTTAGCTCTTAGTCTTATTTTCGCATCATGTTCATCAAATGAAAATGACGTTGAATTACTACAAAAAAACGAAACAAAATTAAAATCATACACCTTAAAAAGAGATGCCAACGGTAGATACTCTATTGACTTTGATGTAAAAGAAAACACCGAAGTTAACACCTTTAAAAACCCTGATAAATCGAACAAAATAATATTATCAGAAGCCAAACAAGAAACAGCAAAAAAACACAGTAACAATTTTAACCTTGAGAACGACTTTTTAAAAATTGGTTTTTTAGAAGAAAGTAATGGTAAAAAAATTCAAATTACTGTTGAAGATGAAAACATTACCTTTGCTAAAAAAGGAGTTACTGAGTTTTTAAACAATTACAGTGTTACAAAAAACGAAGACGAATCTTTTACTTTAGATTTTGAAGTAAATAATAATGTACAAACTAAATTTGTTTACAATGAAAAAGAAGATATTTATGAAGTCCATTTATCTAACGGCTTGGCTAAAAATAAAAAGTTTTCTAGAGTTTTACAAACACCAAATAACAATATATTAAAAGTTAACTTTGTTAATCATAAGTCTTTTCCTAGATCTCAGGAAAATTTAACTACGATGATAGATAGAAAACCTAAATTAGAAATTGGTTTAGTCGAATATTAAAATAATCCATTACCACTTATACGTTCACAATTTACTTATTAAAAATTTAATTAAATTTTTAATAAGTAAATTGCTTTACATAAAATACATACTCAATTAATGTTTATCAGAAAAAACACACTTTTTATTATATTTCTTTTTTTTACATTTTCAAACAGTTTTGCTTTTAGACTGAACATTTTTTATTCATTGGGTAACATCTCTTCAAAACCCCAACAAAATGTTGAAGAGAAAAAAGATTCTTTAGAATTAAACAAACTTTATAAAGAAGCTTTAATTCTTTTTAGGAAACAAAAATATCCTGAATCTCTTAAAAAGGCTCTTAAACTAAATGAACATACAAAAATTTCTAAAGAAAATATAAAATACCTTACTTCCATTCTGATTGCTGATATTTTTGACAAAACTCATAAATATGATGAAGCACTAAAGCATTATGAATCGATTTTAAACCTCCTAAAATCGTCAAATCAAATTATTTCTGAAAGAAATTACCTTTCAAATTTAAATAAACATGAATTATATGGTAAAATATATCTTCGTATTGGAAGCCTATACTTAAAACAATATTACAATAAAGAAGACATAGATACACTTTATACAAGAAAACTTAGAGATAGCTCAATCTTGTACTTCAATAAACTAGAAGAATTAAATTCTTCAAATAAAAAAGTAGAGAAATATAAAGCTCTATCCTATCTAAGTCTTTCAAGTATATATCAGATAGACTCATTATTTGATAAAGCAACAGAATACGCATACAAAGCAATTAATTTGAATAAAAAAAGGAATGATAAAATTAACCTAGCTAGATCAATAAACAACCTTGGTAGTATTTATTTATCTACGAATCAACTTAAAAAAGCAAAAAAAACATACCTAGATGGAATCGAAATTATAGATAACAACAACGACCCCAATGCTATGAGATTCAAAGCTAACCTTTACTTTAATTTGGCTTGGGTTTTAAGAAATCTGAAAGATTATAAAGCCTATGATTATCAAGAGCTTTCTTATAATATTGAAGACAAAGAAAAAGAAAAAGAAATCAGAAGTTTAATAGAAGAAGTTACTGCTAGTCATAAAGAAACTCTAGAACAACAAAAAGTAGATTTAGTTAAAAGTCAAACTGAATTATTAAAAGCTCAGCAAGACAAATCAACGTTGTTAGTAAGTATTTTAAGTCTTCTTGGTTTAATTATTTCTGGTGTGGTAATCTATAATTATAAGCTTCGCCAAAATAATCTTCAATTAAAAATAAATCAAAACAAATTAATAGAAAAGGAAAAAATTAATAGAATTAAATCAGAATCACAAGTTAAAATATTAAATGCTACCCTAGATGGTAAAGAAACCGAGCGAAAACAAATTGCTGAGACGTTACATGATAGTGTTAGCGCTTTACTTTCTTCTGCAAACATGCATTTACATGCTACAAAAAAACAATTTAACGGAAATACTCCTGTTGAATTAGAAAAAACACAACAAATTATTTTAGAAGCATCACAAAAAGTTAGAGATCTTTCTCATAATTTGGTTTCTTCTGTTCTTTTAAAATTTGGTTTAGGCTACGCTATAAAAGATATTGGTAATAAATATTCAAATTGTGAACTCCGTTTTCTTGTAAACATTAACAATATTACTAGGTATAATCAAGAGTTTGAAATAAAATTATACAATGTTATTCATGAACTAATCAATAATATTATAAAACATAGTAAAGCCAAAAATGCTCACATTGTTTTAGAAGATAAAAATGGTTTTCTTTCCGTTTTAATTGAAGATGATGGTGTTGGTTTTAATTATAAAGACAATAAAATAAAATCTGGATTAGGGCTAAACCAAATAGAAGCAAGAATTCATATGATGAATGGAAATTTTATTATAGAATCTTCCAAACAAAAAGGTGCAAAAGCAACGATAACAGTTCCTGTAAAAATGAGAAGTGTAATTAGCGTTTAGCAAGCTCAATAATTTCTAAATTCTTTATTTCTCCTTTTTCTAACTCAAAACGTAACATGGTTCGTACTTGATGAAATCCATGTTTACCAGCAGCTCCTGGATTTAAGTGTAATAAATTTAATTTTTTATCAAACTGTACTTTTAAAATATGAGAATGCCCACAAATAAATAATTTTGGAGGATTATTTTTTAAAGCCTCTCTGACTCTCTGGTTATATTTATTGGGATATCCACCAATATGTGTTATCCAAACTGATACCCCTTCAACACTAAATTTAGCATCTAACGGAAACTCAGCTCTTGCATCTTTATCATCAATATTTCCATAAACAGCTCTTAAAGTTTTGTACTTTTGTAAAGTGTCAGTAACCTCTAAATTACCTATATCACCAGCATGCCAAACTTCATCTGCTTGCTTTACAAATTTTAGTATTTGATCATCAATAAAACTATGAGTATCTGATAACAATAAAACTTTTTTCATAATAGCGCAATTTATTATTAAAAAAGCAAACCCGCAATATATTATATATATTGCGGGTTCAATATCTTAAGGGGCAGACTTACGGGGGGACTTATTGTCTTGATATTCTAAAGATAGTAAAAAAAATCTATATTAGCAACACAAAGACATATATTTTGATGTTTGATAAAAAATATTAATATTTCTATATAAATTTACTGTTGCTTTTTATAAATGGTGCAATTAAAATTCCATAATTTAGCTATTTAAAACATTATTTTTTTGAGGTATTTTATTGAACTTTCATACAATGGAAAAAACTACCATGGCTGGCAAATTCAACCAGATGCTATTAGTGTACAAGAAGAAATTAATAACGCCATAAATAAAATTTTACAAAGCAATATTGTTGTTGTAGGTGCAGGTAGAACAGATGCTGGGGTGCATGCTTCGCAAATGTTTGCTCATTTTGATACTCCTAAAACCATTGACGCCAATTTTACCTATAAATTAAATGTTGTTTTACCTAAAGATATTGTGATACACAACACCCTAGTAGTTGCAAAAGATGCTCATGCCAGATTTGATGCTGTTAGTAGAAGTTATGAGTATAAAATTTGGCTAGGTAGAAATCCTTTTTTGTTAGATACTACTTGGCAACTTCATCATAAATACAAAAATATTAATGTTGAAATTATGAATGAAGCAGCAAAAATGCTACTTGAATATGAAGATTTTGAATGTTTTTCAAAAGTAAAAACAGATGTTCATACTTTTATTTGTGAAATAACTAATGCTGAATGGATACTTGATAAAAATCAATTAACCTTTCATATCACTGCCAATAGGTTTTTAAGAAATATGGTACGTGCAATTGTGGGTACTTTATTAGATGTTGGCATGGGAAAAATATCTATTAATGATTTAAAAAAAATCATTGAAAGTAAAAACAGAAGTAACGCAGGTCTTTCAGTACCCGCAAAAGGATTATTTTTAACAAACGTAGCATATAATTATATATAGTGAGTACAGAATCAGGAAAAGCATTTGATCTAAAAATTTTTGTAAGACTAATGAGTTTTGCAAAAAAATACCGTACAAAATTTGGTACAGCTGTAATTTCTACCATACTATTAGCTATTGCTTCTGCAGCAAGCCCGTATGTTTTAATGCATGCTGTAAATGATTTTACAACAACAAAAAACCTTAGTCAATTACTTAACTATACATTAATTATGTTAGTTGTTTTACTAATACAAGTTGCTTTGCAGTTTTTATTTATATACTACGCTAACTGGGTTGGTCAACATATTATTAGAGACATGAGGTCTACTGTTTTTAAAAAAATAATGGGCTTCAAAATGAGTTATTTTGATACTACTTCGGTAGGTAGACTAGTAACTAGAGTGGTTTCAGACATTGAAACAATAGCCAATTTTTTTACTCAAGGTGTTTTTATGATTGTAAGTGATATTTTAAAAATGCTTGTGGTTATCATTGTTATGTTATTCATTAACTGGAAACTAGCACTTATTGCTCTTGCAGTACTCCCTATTTTAATTTATGCCACAAAACTTTTCCAAATTGCAATAAAAGCTACCTTTCAAGATGTTAGAAACCAAGTAGCAAACTTAAATGGTTTTGTTCAAGAAAGAGTGACAGGCATGAAAATTGTTCAACTTTTTAATCGTGAAAAAATAGAATATAAAAATTTTGTTGGTATTAATGATAAACACAAAAAAGCTCACATAAAAACAGTGTGGTATTATTCAATATTCTTTCCAATTGCTGAGATTTTTTCGTCTATAGCTATAGGGTTAATTGTATGGTATGGAGGTTTTCAAGTTGTTGAAAACAGTACAGTAACTGTTGGTGCTATTATTGGATTTATAAAGATGGCGCAAATGTTATTTCGCCCTTTACGGCAAATTGCTGATAAATTTAACCAATTACAAATGGGAATCGTTTCAGGTGAAAGAGTTTTTGCTGTTATAGATACTGAAAGTTCTATTGACAAAAAAGGAACTATTGAAGCTACTAATTTAGAAGGAAATATAACTTTTAACGATGTACATTTTAGTTATATTAAAGGGGAAGAAGTACTAAAAGGAATTAGCTTTGAAGTTAAAAAAGGGGAAACTGTAGCAATTGTAGGGGCTACTGGTGCTGGAAAATCAACTATTATTAATTTAATAAATAGATTTTATGAAATTGATAGCGGAAAAATTTATGTAGATGCCATTCCTGTTGAAGAATACATTGTTAGTTCATTAAGAAAAAAAGTAGCCGTTGTTTTACAAGATGTTTTTTTATTTTCAGATACAATTCATAATAATATTACATTAAATGATGACACAATTTCTAGTGAAGAAGTAGCAGCTGCAGCCAAGCGAATTGGTATTCATGATTTCATTATGAGTCTTCCAAATGGTTACAACTACAATGTAAAGGAAAGGGGGGCCATGCTATCATCTGGACAGCGTCAACTAATCGCTTTTTTAAGAGCTTATGTAAGCAACCCTAGCATCTTAATATTAGATGAAGCCACCTCATCAGTAGATTCTCACTCTGAACAAATGATTCAACGTGCAACTGATTTAATTACAAAAAATAGAACCTCAATAGTTATTGCGCATCGATTAGCAACTATCCAAAAAGCTGACACGATAATTGTTATGGATAAAGGCTTAATTGTAGAGCAAGGAAGTCATAAAAAACTTTTACAGAAAGAGAATGGATTTTACAGAAACCTTTATGACAAACAATTTAGTAATGAAAACGTTCAATAAGTTTGATTACAAAAATCAAAATGTTACATTTGTTACTCAATCTTAAAAACTAAAAATCATTAAACGATGAAAAAAGTAATTTTATCTGCGTTTGTTGTTGCTTCATTATTGGCAACTTCATGTAAAAAAGCAAAAGAAGAAGCAAAAGAAGCAACTGTTGAGGCAACTGAAAAAGTTACTGAAGCTACAAAAGAAGCTGCTACTAAAGTAGTTGAAAAAGCTGAAGAAACTGCTGAGAAAGCTGAAGGAACTGTTGAGAAAGCTGCTGAAGCTGCACAGTCTGCTCTTGAGGGTGTTTCTATTCCTAGTTTTGGTAACGAAAAGGTAGAGCAACATTTAAAAGATTATGCTAGTTATGCAAAAGATTATATTGCTGCTAAAGGTGATGTACTTAAGAGTTCTAAATTAGCTACTAAAGGTGTTGATTTAGCTACTAAAGGTGCTGAATTAGTAAAAACTTTAGATGCTGATGGTGTTAAGAAATTTAATAGCGTAATGAGTGCTATTCAATCAAAAATGGCTCCAGCTAAATAATCATATTTAACTATATTTAGTGATAAAAAAGGTTCTTCGTTTCGAAGAATCTTTTTTTTATTCCATCACATCTTTTTGAAGTTTCTTTGATAATTCCTCTAAATTAGTATACAATTCGAAACCTCCATCTTTAATGTAAGAAATCTCTCCTGTTTCTTCAGAAACTAACAAACATATAGCATCCGTTTTCTCAGTAACACCAATTCCTGCCCTATGGCGTAAACCAAACCGAGAGGGGATTTGAGAATTATCAGAAATTGGTAAAACTACACGAGTTGCTACCACATAATTATCTCTAATTATAGTAGCCCCATCATGTAATGGGCTATTTTTATAAAAAATACTTTCAAGAATTGCTTCATTTACTAAAGCATTCATTTTATCGCCTGTACTTACTAAAAAATCTAAATTATTAGTTCTCTCAATTACAATTAAGGCTCCTGTTTTAGTTTTTGATAAATTTACACAGGCATTTAAAATGACCTCGGTGTCAACCTCAAAATTAATCTCAGTTTGTAAAAATTTTAGTTGCGTTAAAAACCCTCTTTTTGTTGAAAAGTTAGTAGTTCCTATCATTAATAAAAACTTTCGTATTTCTTGCTGAAAAACAATAATTAAAGCAATAACTCCTCCAGATAATAAGTACCCTAAAATACCACTCAACATTTCCATATTTAATGCTTGAGTTATTTTCCATATTATAAAAATAAAAGCAATACCTATTACAATATTTATGGCTACCGTACCCCTTAGCAGCTTATATATATAATATAAAAGAGCTGCTACTAAAATAATATCTAATATATCTAAAAAAGAAAAATCAATAAAATCCAAATCTATATTTTTAGTAGAGTTTATGTAAATGTACTAATTTTTAAATAACCCTTTTAAGCACTTGTTAACTCAAAAATAGTTATCTCTGGCCTTACATTAAATCGGACTTGCCATAGATGACCTACCGCTCTATTTATATACAAAGTTCTACCATCTTGTAAATCAATCTCACCTGAAGAATACTTTTTATTTTTAACAGGAAGCATAGGGGGTGGTAAAAAAGGTGCTTTACATTGCCCTCCATGGGTGTGCCCTGAAAGTATCCAACTATTGAAATCACGCCAGATGTCAATATCACATACATCAGGGTTATGACAAAGCGCTATATTTGCTTTATTCTTATCAAAAGAACTCATGGCTTTTTCAGGATTAAAATTGAGTCCCCAATAATCATCAAATCCTATAAAATTCAAACCCGCTATTTCTTTATTAGTATTACTTAAAATAGTAACTCCAAATTGTTCAAGTATACTTGTTATTTTATTAGCTACGTTTTGTTCTGACCAATTGTAACCATAATCATGATTTCCTAAAACCCCAACTGTTCCTATGTTTCCTTTTACAACGTGCTGTAAAACTGTTTTTAACTGTATAAATTGTTCTTCATTTTCATAGCTAACATAATCTCCTGTATATATTACAAAATCAGGATTGTAATCTTGCGCTTTTTTAAAACTATCAATGATATACTGGTAACTAAACCTATTTCCAATATGTATATCACTTATTTGCATTAACGTTTTACCCTCTAAATTGGAAGGTAGATTTTTAATAGGCATTTTTTTCTTTACAAACTCTAACCAAAAAGGTTCTATTTGCCATGTATACAGCCCTGTTAACAAACCTAAACCAAGAGTACTGTATATAGTTTTTTTTATAAATTTTCTTCTTTTCATAACAGTTAATTAGTTTACAATTGATTAAAAATAGTGACCGCTTCTACAGCTTCTTTAACGTCATGTACACGCAGTATATTTGTACCATTTATTAAAGCAATTGTATTTGCTACAGTAGTAGCATTTAATGCTTCTTTAGCAGAACAGTTTAATGTTTTATACAACATAGATTTTCTAGAAACCCCTGTTAAAATAGGTGCATCCAAGCTTTTAAAGAGCTCTAATTTTTTTAATAATTCAAAATTATGAGCTATTGTTTTTCCAAAACCAAAACCAACATCAATAATAACATCATTCACTTTTTTTTCTTTTAGCTTAAAAAGTTGAGCTGCAAAAAAAGAAATCACTTCTTTTACTATATCTTGATACTGCGGATTAGTTTGCATATTTTGTGGAGTGCCTTGCATGTGCATTATTATATATGGCACTTGCAATTTTGCTATTGTTGTAAACATATTAGCATCCATAACACCTCCAGAAATATCATTAACAATTGCACCTCCAGCTAAAATAGTTTCTTCAGCTACCTTACTTCTAAAAGTATCAACTGAAATAAAAATTTCAGGAAATTCTTTAGTTAACAACTCTATTACTGGTACAATTCGATGCAACTCTTCTTCTTCTGAAATATCCTTTGCCCCTGGCCTAGATGAATAAGCACCAACATCAATAAACGTAGCACCTTCTTTCAACATTTTCTCTACTTGATTTACTATCTCTTTCTTTGAGTTATATTTTCCGCCATCAAAAAATGAATCAGGAGTGATATTTAAGATCCCCATAACTTTTGGTGAGGATAAGTCTATTAAATTTCCTTTACAGTTAATAGTCATTTAGTTTACTACTTTATTAATTACATGTGTTTTTTCAGGAGCAGTATAATTTTTCATTTTCTCCATTAATCCCTCTATAGTCTCATCCTCCAATAACAATGCTCTATTTTGAGGCTTCAAAAATCCTTCTTTAACCATAACATCTAACTGTTGAATCGTAGCATCAAAAAAACCATTCACATTCAATACTCCTACAGGTTTTTGTTCAATATGTAACTGCTGTAGTGTTAAAGCTTCAAAAAGCTCATCTAAAGTACCAAAACCACCAGGCAATGTTATATACCCATCAATCATTCTACTCATTTTTACTTTACGTTCACTCATTGTTTTAGTAACAATAATCTTTGAAATATTAGGGTGAACTACTTCTTCTTTCTTTAGTAAATCAGGAATCACCCCAATAACCTCTCCATTTTTTGTAATAACTTCACTTGCTATAGCCCCCATCATTCCTATCTTACCACCTCCATAAACTAATGTGATATTATTTTTTGCAAAATAACTACCTAAATCCACAGCAACATTTTTATAAACTTCATTGAAACCCAAGCTAGAGCCACAAAAAACAACAATGTTATTTAACTTCATACACTAAAAATAAATTATTAGGTAAAAATAAAAGAAAACCTAATGGTTTTATTATTTTTACCTTAATTATTTCAGAAAACAAAAAATGCAAAATACCTCAAAACAGTACGACTTAGTCATTGATGAATGTAGAAGTTTATTTGTAAAAAAGATGTCTGATTATGGCAGTGCTTGGAGAATTTTAAGACTACCTTCTCTTACAGATCAAATTTTTATTAAAGCACAACGTATTCGTCAATTACAAGAAAATACTGTTCGTAAAGTTGATGAAGGAGAAAAGTCTGAATTTATAGGAATCATCAATTACTCTATTATGGCTTTAATTCAATTAGAGTTAGGTATTGTTGAACAACCTGATTTATCAACTGAAAAAGCTACTGAATTATACAACAAACATTCAAGCATGACAAAAGAGTTAATGGAAAACAAAAATCATGATTATGGAGAAGCATGGAGAGAAATGCGTATTTCATCATTAACAGATTTGATTTTGCAAAAGTTACTTAGAGTTAAGCAGATTGAAGATAACAAAGGAAAAACATTAGTTTCTGAAGGAATTGATGCAAATTATCAAGATATGATAAATTATGCTATTTTTGCTCTAATACACCACTCAGAATTAGACAATTAACAATATTAAAAAACACCCTTAATTATGATATTAAAATTACTAACTCAAATTTCAAGAATATTAGTAGGTCTTTTATTTATTTACTCTGGATTTGTAAAATTAGTTGACCCTATTGGATCTCAATATAAATTTGAAGAATATTTTAGTGAAGGAGTTTTAAATTTAGAATTTTTAATTCCTGTTGCTTTACCTTTTGCTATTCTTTTAATTGTTTCTGAATTAGTTTTGGGAGTTATGCTTTTGGTTGGTTTTAAACCTAAATTTACTATTTGGAGCTTGTTTGGTTTAAATTTAATTTTCTTGTTTTTAACTTGGTACTCTTACACCTACAATAAAGTAACTGACTGTGGTTGTTTTGGTGATGCCATAAAGTTAACCCCTAAAGAAACTTTTTATAAAAATGTCATTTTTATGGTGTTTATTGTAATTTTAATTTTAGGTATAAAACATATAAAACCCTTTATTTCAGATAAAACAGCTTCAGTTACTACTTATGGTTCTGCTTTATTATCATTAGTTATTGCTTATTATGTTTTAAATCACCTTCCTATTGTAGACTTTAGAGCATATGCTATAGGAACAAATATTGAGCAAGGAATGCAATATCAAGAAGGAAGCGATGAAGCTCCACCTATCCATGATTTTGAAATTAGTACGGCCGATGGTGATAAATTAGAAGAAATGCTTTCTAAAGATAAAGCAATGCTTATTCTTATGACTACTATAGAAAAAGTTAATAAAGAAGGAATCCATGAAATTTCTAAAATTGCAGCTAAAGCTAAGAGTAACGGATATGAAATTTATGTTCTAACATCAGATATGATGATGGCCGACGTTATTTATGAAGAAAATTACGACGCTTTAAATGCTTTTAAACAAGAATATAATTTACCGTACATTTTTGGTAGCTGTGATGAAAAAGCTATAAAAACTGTCGTTAGAGCAAATCCTGGGATAGTAACTGTTAAGAAAGGTATTATTGATGGAAAATGGAATTGGACAGATGCTAATGATGTAGAATTGTAGCATTTGAATTAAAAGAACTAGTTATAGATATTTAAAACCTCACAAATTTTGTGAGGTTTTATTATATTCGCACATAATGAAACAACTGCTATTAATTTTTATAGGTGGAGGAGCTGGAAGTGTTTTGAGGTACTTAGTAGGTAAGCTTTTAAACAATTCTCAAACTGGTATCCCTTACGGTACTTTTGTAGCTAATATTTTAGGTAGTTTATTAATTGGACTTATTTTAGGTTTTGCCGCGAAAAACGAAGCCTTAACCCAAAACCACACTCTTTTACTAGCCACTGGTTTTTGTGGAGGGTTTACTACGTTTTCTTCCTTTGCATACGAAAATCATGTATTTTTAAAAGCTGGAGATTTTACAACTTTTGCTATATACACAATAGCCAGTTTTATTATTGGATTTCTTGCCGTTTTTGGCGGTATCTTTTTAACTAAATTTTTATAATAATGACTAATTTAACAGAGTATAAAGAAGAAGAACATTATGCAATTATTACCTTAAACAATGGTAAAGTAAATGCTATTTCTCATGAAGTTATTGATAATCTAAACCTGTGTTTAGACAAAGCCGAAAGTAATAAAAAAGTTGTTATACTAACAGGAAAACCAGGTATTTTCTCAGGAGGGTTCGATTTAAAATCTATGACGGCTTCTCCTGAATCAGCATTAGAGCTTGTTACCAAAGGATCAAAATTATCACTCAGAATGCTTTCTTTTCCTATGCCAATTATAGTAGCTTGTAATGGTCATGCTATTGCTAAAGGAGCTTTTTTATTACTATCCGCTGACTATCGCTTAGGTACTGATGGTGATTTTAAAATAGGATTAAATGAAGTTATGATTGGAATGACAATGCATAATGCAGGAATTGAAATTGCAAAAGCTCGCTTAACTCCTGTTTCTCTTAATCGTAGTGTGAATAATTCTGAAATCTATAGCCCTAAAGACGCTATTTCTGCTGGATTTTTAGACAAAATTGTTCCTCAAGAACATCTACTACCAACTGCTATCAAAGTTGCAGAAATGTTTACAAAATTAAATCCCAAAGCACATGCGGAAACTAAGTTAAAAGTAAGAAAAACTTGTTTAGAAAATATAGAAAAAGCCATACTACAAGACTTAGAAGAAGGATTAACACCTCCTTCTAAATAATCTTATTAAAAACCTAATGTATTTTAAGTAAAGAAGTTTTAAACTAAACTTCTTTACTTTTTATAAGCTTTTACTCCAGCTTTTATTTCAATGTCTAAATAATTATCTCTAGGAGTTATCGGGCAAGAATACCTATCACTATAAGCACAATATGGGTTATATGCTTTATTAAAATCTATCTCTATAGTACCATCTTTTTGCTCATCAGTAGTTAACACATCAATAAACCTACCTCCTCCATACGAAGACGTACCATTTGTTTTATCTAAAAAAGGCAAAAACAAATGATTTTTATATTTTTTTGTCGGATATTTATCTTTATAGATAGCCAACTTTAGTTCTTTATTTTCAATTGTAAAAGTAATTACGCCATACTTTTCATATACAGCCACCCTGTCTGTTGTTGTTGGAAAATTAAATGTAGGGGCATCTGGAGTCTTTTCTATCTTTGCCTTTACCTTATAAATATCATTTACTGGGTAAAAATCTAAACCCGTAAAATTCCTCAGCCCTTTTTTTGTTAGCGGAGACGTAGTAGCATCTTTAAATTTAGAATTTAATGACTTTTGAAAATCAGTTTTCCCAAGCTCTTTTCTTTTGCCTTGAGAATTACATGATACGATTGTTATCAAAGCAATTAATACAAAAAAATGTTTCATCAGTTTATCTTTAATAAGTTCAATTATTGGTGAAGATACTAGAGTTAAATTATGTAACAATGGCTTACTTTGTCTTTTTTTCATTAATTCAAACCAAACTGAAATAACATGAACATAACCTATGGTTATTATATCATTTACCCTTTAAATTTACTCTTATAAAAAGTAAATTTAAATAGAAAAATAACAATTACTATTAAATATTTATTTCTCTAGCTCATTTAAACAAAGTAATACTCTTTTTCTCTTACATCAAATAAAACAATAACAGCTATTAAATAGATATCAAGACCTTTTTTTTTAAAACTTATCTACATCATAAGAGAAAAAGTACTAAACAGTTTCGTTAATTCTTTACGCAATTTACTTATATAAGACAGGTTAAATACATTTTTCACATAAAAAAACAATATAAAACATAAAATCTTGTCAATCCTGTAAAAAAACATCTGAATCTTTTTTGAAAAATTAACAAGATTTGTTATATTTGGTTTGAAGCCTACTTTTATTGTATTATATGTGTAAAAAACATGTTTATTCCCTAAATAAGAAAAACTTATAAAAAAATAATATATTTTGATTGTTTTTTAACATATAAAACCGTAGATAACGCTATATTTGACCCCCAGTTTTTTATTACAATTATTGTTATAAAAAAATTATGAGATGTCTTAAATAGACTATAATAGTTATATCTTTTTCAGTTTAAAGTCAACACCAAACCTAAATTGTAAAGATTATTTTAATTTAAAACGAAAGAAGCACTTAATATGAATTCAGAGTTAATTAGTAAAGGAGAAGAGTTTGAAACAAGAAAATTCAAATTTGTTACTACTAGTGATAGAATATTAGCTTCAAGAGAAGCTAAAGCATTAATTTTAGAAATTAATGAAGTTTATAAAGAAACTAAAGATAGTAACTTAATGGACTTAATGAAACGTTTAACTGTTGTTAAGCAACGTATAGATAAAAGATTAAAAGGAAAACCATTAACGGCTTAATACTTTTTCTTAAAAAAGCACGTTATAAAATTAAGGGCGCTGTAATTAATTATAAAACCCCTTAAATATGATATTTATTCTTGATAAAAATTCTAGGTTTTTTCCTAGAATTTTTTTTAGTTTTGCATTTCTATGCAAACAATATTCGGGATGTAGCTTAGTCCGGTTAAAGTGCTGGTCTGGGGAGCCAAGATTGGAGGTTCGAATCCTCTCATCCCGACTACGGACAAACACATTAAACACAAGTGATACAGAAGATTCTTTAAAATATTTATGCCAAACATCTGGCATAAATATTAATCTTTTTTGCAATTAATAATTATCAACTTAAAAAAAAGGTCCTAAACTTACAATCAAAAAACATACTCTTCGTAAATTTTATTCCTTCTGAATTAAAACAAATTAAATTCCTTTTAGTGCTAAAGAATGTAATTCACTTAATTTAATTCAAACATCAAGTAAATAAATACACAACAAAAGATATTCTAACATTTAACAACAACATTAAAACACTAAAATTAAGTTTTAACACATTAGTAATGTTATTTTAGAAAAAACTGTTCTCTTTGTTCTATTAAAACAAAAACACAATAAAAAAAACTGAAAAACAATTAATTAACCTCAGAACAAAACGTGAGAACAATACAAATTTGACCTTAAAATCTGTACTATGGGGTGTGGAATTTTACTAAATAGGTAAATCACTTACTTAAAGCTATTTTTTTGAAGAATTCACTTAATATTTCATAAATTTGAAAGCAAAAAATTGTATGAATATTTAATTGTTATATCTACATTTTATTAAATAAGTTAAATACTTATAAAAAAAGTCCTAAGGGATACCCGTAAAGTAACCTTATTGACTGACTATGTATAAAATTGCCAATCGTTTATAAAACTTTATTCTTTATATAACAAGTTAGCTAAAATTAAATGAAATATAGATTGTACCATAAAGAATTTGAAATTGGGATTATCGATCAATTAGATTATGATTTTCCTAATCTATTTGGCAAGTATAAGTTGAATCAAAATCTTGAACAAGAAAACACTTTAATAAGCGAATATGTTGAATACTCGATTAAAGCAAGTGTTCTAATGGAAACCAATGAAGAAGAATGGTAAGACTTTATGGAGAAAAAGGATCCAAAATTCATAGATTTAATTGAATATGAAAATTGGAAATTAATAGATGAGAAAGAAAAAACTCATAAAATCCAAATTCCTAATTTTGGTTATAAAAATGAAATAGTTTGGAGATGGAATTAAAAAAACACAACAACAGATAGCAACACCTATGAAAGTAACAATAACATTACTCTTATCTACAATCTTATTCTTTTCTTGCACAAAGAAAAAGAAAACTAACTATTCTGAATTCAATAAAGCATATACTAATTTCATAGAATTAGTTACAAATGAATATGGAGCGAAGTACGGAATGGCTATATCGGTCGTAAAAGACGACCGTGTCATATTTGAGAAATATCTTGGAATGGCTGATGTGGATAAAAACGTAAAAGTTAGTAAGAATACTCTTTTTTATATTGCTTCAGTTACAAAATCATTTACAGCAATGGCCGCTTTAATTCTTGAATCTAAAGGTAAACTTGATTTTGATAAATCATTAGCTGAATTATTACCTGAAATTAATTTTGCTCCAAACCTTAAAGCTGATAGTATTAAAATTAAACACTTAATTACACATACATCTGGAATAGAAAATAACCCATTAAGGAATTTAAAAGCTTATTCAGGCTCGTATGACAAAAATAAATTACAAACTATAGTGGAGAAATTCACTGTAGTTAACGAAAACGCTCCTTTTGGTAAATTTGAATATACCAATACAGGATACATCATCTTAGGAATGATTATGGAAAAAGAATTGGGAGCTGATTGGAAATCTTTAGTTCAGCAGGAAGTATTGTACCCCTTAAAAATGAAGCATACGAATACCCGAATGTCTAAGGCTATTGAGCAAGGTTTGGAAATTGCAAAACCACATACACAGAATAATGATGAAAATAAATTAATCCGTCTATTTTTAGAAAAAAAGGATAATACAATGCATGCCGCTGGGGGGATACTATCAACTGCTGAAGATATGTCTAGATATATGATCGTTGCATTAAATAATGGTAAAATCGATGGAGAACAAGTAATTGACTCAAATTTGGTTAAGGATAGCCAGTTAAAACATGCTAAGCAAGATAGAATGTGGTATGACCTTAAACGATTCGGTTATGGTTACGGTTGGAACATCGCGACAACTCCGCTAGGAGACACACTAGTGCACCATTTTGGCAGTTTTACGGGTATGCATCCTCAATTCTCATTCGTACGAGAAACTGGAGTAGGTGTTGTTATAATGGCAAATGAAGGAAAAATTAGTTATGATCTTAATATGCTCCTTAGTGCGTATGTATTTGATTATTTCTCTAAACGAGAAAACCTCGATACTCACTATAAAGATAAGCTAAAACAGTATCACGAAAACTATACTAAAAAGAGAAAATCAGATACTGAATATATGAATAAAATGGCAAAAAGAACTTGGAAACTTGAACTACCTTTTTCTTTATATGCTGGAACCTATACAAGTGATTTATTTGGTACACTACTAGTAAAAGAAGTTGAAGAAAATAAATTGATAGTTACAATTGGAAACCTTAAATCTGATATAGCAACACCACACAGAACCAATGCTATTAGAGTTGTTATGGGTGAGGATGGTTCAGTAGTCCAATTTGGAGTAAACGATGGTAAGGTAGAAAAAGCTATCTGGAAAGGACTAACGTTCAACAAAATAACACATTAAAAACAATGAAAAGGTAACATCGTATAAAATTAATTGCTAGGTAAACCTAACTACGAAAATCCTCACGAATTTTCTACTTGGTTATTTTTTGAAAAATTAGTGCTTAAAACAGCACAACAAACCATACACCAAAGATTACAAACAACCTCAGAACGGTAACAAAAAGAACAATAATTCGTCATCTCAATAAACTACTACATAATGATCAAACCGATATTTATAATTCTATTCCTATTCTTATCTATTTTCTCAGCAGTACAAGAAAAAATTTCACTGGAAGAAGAATTGAAAAAGGCAATTAAAAGCGAAAATTTGACTGGTGCTGTATGGTCAACTATTAATGATGGTATTGTTACAACTGGGGCAATAGGCTTAAAGAATGCAGATACAAAAGAAATATTAGAAAAGAAAGATAGAGTACTAATTGGCTCAATTACTAAAACCCTAATTGCAACAGGGGTTCTACGTTTAGCAAGCCAAGGAAAATTAGACATTGACTCTCCTGTTTACAAAATTTTACCCAATATACCTTTTAATAACCCTTGGAGAGAAAATAATCCAGTTACTATAAGAGATTTATTAAATCATACATCTGGAATTGAGGATGCCAGATTTTGGCAAGTATTTAGTACTAAACCTACTTCTACTACCCCATTAGAATATATTTTTTCTAAAAATATCTCTGTATTAAAAGTGAGAACCACCCCTGGAACTCGATTTTCATATTCAAACATGGGATATTCCTTTTTAGGTTTAATTATTGAAAAAATTACTAAAGAGCCATACGAAACCTATTTGGACAAAAACCTTCTTGTTCCTTTAGGTATGAACAACAGTACTTTTCAATTTACGACTCAAAAAGGAGAGAATATTGACAAAAAACTGGCAATGGGGCATTTTGATGATGGGATAACGAAAGAAAATATTCCAATGTTTTTGCGTCCTGCTGGGCAATTTACAACAACTGCAAAGGATATGGCATTACTCGCAAAATTCTTAATGGGGGATGGATATATTAATGGAAACCCTTTTATTGATAAAGAACTTTTAAATCAAATGGGAAATCCCATATCGACAGAATCCAATAAAAATGGCTTGACTTCAGGATATCAATTTGGACTTATCTACAGAGACAGATATGGTGTTATAGGGAAGTATCATGGTGGAAATACTATAGGCTACAGAGCAACATTTTATCTATTTCCTGAGCAAAAAAAAGGATTTTTTATAAGTTTTAATACCGATAGCGAAACAGCAAATTACCAAAAGTTTAATTCGATTTTTATTAATCATTTAGGAATCGATAAACCTGAAAATCTAAAGATAAAAAACAACTTACCCTCAAATATCAATGAGTTTATTGGCTATTATAAAATGAATCCCGTTCGATTCGAAATGTTTGCTTACGTAGATTTACTTTTTAATTCAATAAAATTGAATCAAGAGAATAATAAGTTGATTGTTAAATCAATTCAAAATGAAACTTATACTCTGTTACCTGTTGGGGGTAATCTATTCAGAAAAGAAGATAGAGTGAATCCCTCTCATGTTTTGTTCAAAAACGAAAATATACCAGCTTTGAGCGATGGTCTTGTAACATACGAAAAAATTAACCCACTCTATTTATACCTAATGTGGCTAAGTCTTATTCTTGGACTGTGCGGTTTGGTTATTGTTTTAATCCGAGGGTGTTATCTGTTTTTTCAAAAGAAACTTTTTAATAGTAATCAGGTAGCAACTTTACCATTCTTATCCGTTTTAGGACTTTTAATTCCTATTCCTTTTCTTTTAAATCAATCATTCCTAAACTTAGGGGATTTAACCTTCGCAAATGTTTTATTAGCTATCGTAACTGGTTTTTTGCCTTTGGCTATGATTATTAGTGTTATAAAAATATGGAGAAACAAAACTTTGACAATAGATGCAATTGGAATTTTATTTATCTTCCAATGGACAATTATCCTATTCTACTGGAATTTAATACCTTTTAGATTATGGTCGTAGAAAAGGCAGTTTATAACAAAGAACTGAAGTGAAAACCAAATAAAAATGATTTAATTTAAAGCCAAAGTACTTTTATAGTCTCTATTTAAGAGAACACCGTTTTTAACAATTGAAAATGCTTGTTTTAATAGTTTCTTAAACGCTCCTATTAAAGCAAGTTTTTTGCTCTTACCTTTGGCTACAATTCTATCATAAAGTGCTTTACAAGTATTAAAACTGCACATAAAAAGTAAATTTCTCAGTTTTGAATTTCCCATTTTACTAATTCTTGATTTTCCTTTAACGCTAGTTCCACTTTGTCTTATTATTGGAGTCAGTCCAGCATAACGACATAACTCTTTTACACATTAAAAACGCCGAAATCCATCGGTAAAAACCAGTAATATTAAAGCTGTTTTATTTCCTATTCCAGGAATACTTGTAAGTAAAGTTAACGATTCTTGGTATTCTTTTTTAACATTTTAGAGCAATGCTTTTTCTAAAACCTCGATCTCCTTTTCTAGATTTTTTAAACTCCTTTTAATAGATCTAACAACCCCTTTTGACGGAGTCCCTAATACTTTTTCTCCATCTATTTTATTTTTTAATTGTGTATCCTGTTTACTATAATTTGATTAATAAAATTTATAAACAAACAGGGGAAAAAACTGAGTATTGAAGAAAAAATTGCATTGAATAATAGAATAACGAGCGAAAAACTAAAATTTATATTTAATAAGGTTTTGAGTAATCCGAACTCGGTTTCTGAGTTAAATAGAGCCAATTGTATTGGATATTATTCTTTATTTAGCTCAATTAGAAATTATATAATTTGAAAGCAAAAGTTGACTGATGATTACAAATTTATTCATTTAGTAGAAGAATTGAATATGTTGCATCTGAAAAAATGCCTCAAAACACGGTACGAAATAATAAGGGTTAAGAACTAGAACAACAAACAGTAATTTTGACAAAGTCCGTCAAATTTAAAATCTAACGGTTATAAAAGATAACGATAAAATTGTAAATTTGGCTAATTGCTAAATCTGATGACAAGTGAGTTTTGACGCCTTACCATTCTCATAATAAACGTTATACTTAACGCTAAAAAACACAGTGAATGAACTGAAAACCATAAGAGAATACTACAAACCGATTCAACCAACAGTTTCGGTTAACAATAACGAAATAAGTTATCAAGAAATCCAACCTCCCAAAAATATTGAAAACTTTATTTACTGCTTTTGGCAACTAAAAACAAAACAAACTTTAAAAAGTAATTATAATTACCGAGTGGTTTCGGATGGTTGCATCGATATATTTTTTAACCATAAACAACCGACTGAAAACTTTGTAATGGGATTTTGCCGAAAGTTCGTTCAGTTTCCAGTCGGCAAAGATTTTGACTATATCGGCTTTCGATTTTTGCCATCTACATTTACACATTTATTTGGGATTGATGCCAAAACTTTAAGTAATCAATCCCAAGAACTGAGCAAAATTTTGCCCAAATTTTCCGAGTGGATTAATACCGAAATCAAAACAACAGATTCATTTAAAAAAATTACAAAAATCATAATTGAAAAAATAATTGAATTTTCAAAAAAACAAAATATTAACTATGATCACCGTTTTTTAAATTCATTAAACCTGATTTTCAAAAGGAATGGATTTTTAGACACCGAAAAAGACCTTAATACAGGATTAAGCCCAAGACAACTTCGCAGAATTTTCAACTTTTATATCGGCACAACTGCAAAATCGTTTAGTAATGTTGTTCGTTTTCAATATATTTTAAATGCAAAACCTTCAAAACAAAGTCTAAAAGAAAACAAATTATACTTTGATGTCGGTTTTTTTGACCAAGCCCATTTCATTAAAAACTTCAAAACATTTTACGGTGTAACACCATCTGAAGCTTTCCGTTAAGTTTGTCCGATTTTTACAACGCCTCGTTTTTTTATCAACCTAAATTTGAGGCAATAAAATCATTAACAATGAGAACATTATTATTAACCGCGTTTGTACTTACAGTAGCTTTGACAAATGCACAAACAGCAAAAAAAATGAAACTTAACGTAGGGATAATTACTGAAAAATTACAGGAAACAAAGAAGTTTTACACAGAAATTTTGAACTTTGGAGTAAGCTTTGAAAACGAATTTTATCTATTACTTCATACACCTAACCAATCAGAAGAAATCAGTTTTTTACAACCGAACCACCCAAGCCAGAAACCCATTTTTCAATCGGAATTTAACGGAAAGGGAGTTTATTTAACGATTGAAGTTGGGAACGTAGATGAAATATACAAGCAACTAAAAGAAAAGAGAGTCCAAATGGAAATCGAAATCCGAGATGAGCCTTGGGGTGACAGACATTTTGCAATCAAAGACCCAAACGGAATTGGAATCGATATTGTTACTTATACAAAACCCAAAGAATAATGAAGTCCAAAAAAATTAAATTTGTAACTTATTATTAAAAAATTACAGAATAGCATCCTGTCTCGTTCTTACTCCAACAAAAATGTTATTGCCTAAAAATATACCCCAACTTAAAAGCTCTATGGTTGATTTCATAAATATCTAATATGGCTTTAGCTTTTAACTGTGGTTTGTATTGCACCAAAAAGGTAACAATGCATATAAAAAATTACTACATTATTACTGATTTCAAATATTTTACTAAATTTGATATTCAAAAAGCTATGAAAACTTCCGAACCAAAATTCGCAACTTTTCATATCCTAATATGTTGATATTTATTTATTGTAACGCATACGAAAATGAAGAAATTGAATAAAACCGAAATTGTTACTAACCTATTGTGGTCAGCATTCGGAATAATTGGCGGAATTGATTATTACTCAAAAGGAGAATATTGGATTTGTGGAATAATGTTACTAATCGGAATTTTATATTCCTATAAATTGATTCAGTCAATACCACAAACATGAAAAAAATACACTTTGACAATCTTGGGAAGAAAAGTTATTGGGTACTATTAATCCTTCTATCATTGATTTTCATATTAGTTGGTTTTTTTGAACTATTTCAGTTTGATAACCCCAAAAATTACAACTATATAAGTGCAACTGGTTTTTTATTACAATCTCTATATTTTAGCAAATTATTTTGGCACAAGAATACTGTACAGTGGAATGATAAGGGAATTGTTATTCGAATTAAATCATTTTTAGGAAAATCGTTGAGATTTGATGAAATAAAAGAAACTGAACTGTCTAGAAAAGAAATGACTTTCACAAAAACTGATGGTCAAAAAATAATAATTGACTTAAATGAATTCCGAGATTCTGATAATCAGAAACTTTATCAGATAATATTTGAAAACACTAACACCAACAACACCTAAATTGCATTAAAAAATAGCTTAGCCAAACCATTGGCAAGTATATAAACAGAAAATTGAACATGAAAACACAATTGTTTTTTTTAACACTGCTTTTATGTATAAACATAAATGCACAAATAGATTTTCAAGAACATATTGTTATTGACGAATCAATAAGTGCTAATAACCCAAAATCTATTGTATCAATAGATATAGACGGAGATGGTGATAAGGATATTGTATCAGCATCCTATGATGATTACACAGTAGGATGGTATGAGAACTTAGACGGTAATGGTAATTTTGGGGTTAGAAAAAAAATATTTATTTCTAATTCCCGTAAAAGAATATCATCAATACATGTTGCAGATATTAATAATGATGGTTATGTAGATGTGCTTTTTTCCTCAAATAATGCAAATATTATTGCTTGGTATAAAAATAAAGATGGCTTAGGAAATTTTGAATTTGGAGGACAAATAGCTTCTGGAATAAATTTAAAAGGTGTTAATTCTATTTTTTCTCAAGATATTGATGGTGATGGTGATTTAGACGTGCTTTCGTCATCTTTTATTGCTGATAAAGTTGCTTGGTTTGAAAACCTTGATGGTTTGGGGAATTTTGGGTCTCAAAATATAATTTCTACTTTAAGTAGACCGAGATCTGTATTATCAGAGGATATGGATGGAGATGGAAGTATGGATGTAGTAATAATCTCTAATTATATAACTGAATGGTGTAAAAATTTAAACGGTCTAGGAGATTTTGGGCCTCAAAATATAATTTCCACAAAAAATGTAAGCGAAATATATATTGAAGACTTTGATAATGATAATGATATGGATATTGTTTCAGCTTCTAGTGTAGATAATAAAATAGTATGGTTTGAAAATACTAATGGTTTAGGAAATTTTGGAACTGAAAAAATTATTTCAACTACAGCTAAAAATGTACAGTCTATCTTTTCAATAGACATTGATAATGATGGAGACAATGATATTATTTCTGCGTTTAGAGATGATAATAAAATAGTATGGTTTGAAAATACTGATGGCATGGGTAGTTTTGGCACAGAAGAAGTTGTATCAACTAATGCAATTGGAGCAAAACTGATTTTCGCTAGTGACATAGATGATGATGGAGACAATGATATTATTTCTGCCTCTATTTATGATGATAAGATTGTTTGGTATAAGAATATAAATGGCTTAGGAGAGTTTGAAGAACAAAATAGAATAACACAAAGTGTCTTTAAACCTGAATCGGTTTTTGTAGCAGATTTGGATGGTGATGGAGATAATGATATTATTTCTGCTTCTTGGGCAGATGATAAAATTGCTTGGTATGAAAATATAAATGGTTTAGGAGAGTTTGGAAATCAAAAAATAATATCTACAAAAGCAGATTATGTTTTATCTGTTTTTTCAACAGATATAGATGGTGATGGAGATATGGATATTCTCTCTGCTTCATATAAAGATAATAAAATAGCATGGTATGAAAATATTGACGGTAAAGGAAATTTTGGAGATCAACAAATTATTAGTTCAACAGAAGAAAGTGCTAATTATGTTTATGCAGTGGATTTAGATCAAGATGGAGATATGGATGTAATAACATCTTCATATAATGGTATAGCATGGTTCATGAACCAAGATGGTTTTGGGCAATTTAGTTCTAGACAAAAAATATCTTCTAATAATTTTCAAAGGTATGCCCCCTATGCTGCCGATTTTGATGGTGATGGTGACTTAGATATAGCTTCTACTTCCAGGTATTCTGGAGGAAATAATGAATTAGCATGGTATGAAAACACTGATGGTCAACAAACATTTACCCATCGTGTGATTACAACTGATATAGATGCCGCAAACTCTACTTTTGCAACAGATATTGATCAAGATGGAGATATGGATATATTAGCCGCAGCATATAATAAAATTGCTTTATATAAAAACAATACTGGTTTAGGTGATTTTTCTTCAGAAAAATTATTAACAGTAGATTATTTAAATGGTGCTAATTCAATAAATTATAAAGACATAGATTTAGACGGTTTCAATGATTTAATCTATGGTATATCTGAGGATGATGCAATAGTTTGGAAAAAAAATATTAACGGTCTTGGAGTTTTTGGAAATACACAAGTTATAGGAACAAATTCAATTGATGTGAAATCTGTTTTTGTTGCAGATATAGATGGTGATGGAGATATGGATGTGGTAGCTTCTTCTATTGGGGATAATAAAGTTTCTTGGTATGAAAATTCTACTAATACTCTGGGCACAATTAGCAATGACTTTATTAGTTTTTCGATATATCCTAATCCTACTGAAAATGTACTAAACATTGTTTCTAAAACGAAGGTTCTTGGCCTCGAAATATATAATAATCTAGGTCAACTAGTTTTTGCTATTGCAAATAAGAATGTAGTTAATATTTCAAAATTAAAGAGTGGTATTTATTTTATAAAAATTAAAGACGCCATTCAAAACGTTGAAATAAAAAAAGTAGTTAAAAGATAATAGTTTTCAGGCACTTAAAAAAACCAGAAACTTTCTATCTATGATATAGTAATGAAAATAAAATCCTTTAATTTAAATATTTTATATTTATTTCTTAAAAGGAGCAATTCCTAAAACAATTCAAAATAGAATATTAAATTTAGATAAACTATCAAATAAAGATTTGAATAGAAAAATATCTTAGACAAATGAAAACGACCCAGATTTTTATCTTTATATCAATCAAAAAGTTACAACCAGGGATTTTTCATCAAGACTACATTCAAACAAATTACAACAAATATTTTTTCGTAACAACTTAAACAAAATAGAAGTTGTTGTCTTTGAGCCTTTGATTAATGAAAATCTAAAATTAACTAAGAATACAAAGCAAGAAATATTTCAGAAATTGGCAAAAAACTATCCGAAAAAGCCAGCAGATAATAAAATGTATAGTCTATTGCTATTCCATACTTAACTTAGATTAAGTAAATATTTATAAAGTTACTATTTAATTGAAAAAATTATACATTTAAAACGCAACAAACAATAAATATAACGTTATCAATAAACCAGCTCCGCCTTTAAATAAGTCCATATAATTTTACAGATTTTCTTTATTTATATATACTAACAAAGAAGAAAGCAAGTATTGGATTAATAATAAATTTAAAAGGCAGAAAACACATATGATTGAAAGCGCAAAACACTACATCACCTAAATTGACTTAAAACCACGACAATAATTAATAAAACAAGAATAATGATTAACAATAAATTAAATTTAGGTTTTTTTCCAACCCCTTTAAATGAACTAAAAAAACTATCTAAAAAATATTCTGATTATAATATTTTTATTAAAAGAGATGATAATACTGGACTAGCATCTGGTGGAAATAAAACTAGAAAACTGGAATATTTAATTAAACAAGCTATTGATGAAAATTGTGATACAATTATTACAGCGGGAGCACAACAATCAAATCATTGTAGACAAACTGCTGCTGCATGCTCAATAGCTGGACTTAAATGTCATTTACTTTTAGGAGGAGAAAAACCTGAAATATATGATGGAAACTTATTACTTTCATCAGTGTTGGGAGCAGATATACATTTTACAGGTGAGAATAGAAAAGGAGAAGATAAAGAAATATTAAAAAATAAGCTTGAGAATGAAGGGAATAAATGTTTCGTTATTCCATATGGAGGTTCAAATTTAACGGGTGCTATGGGATTCGTTAATGCTGTTAAGGAATTAAAAGAACAATTGATTGAACAAAAATTAAAAATCGATTATATATTTTTTGCATCAAGTTCAGGTGGAATGCAAGCAGGATTAATTCTTGGAAAAGAAATCTATCAATTAAATTCAGAATTAATTCCAATCAGTATAGATAAAGATGAAACAAATGGTTTTTCTCTTGAAGAAGTTGTTATAGACATAGTAAAAGAGGGATTTCAAAAACTGGATATCAACAAAGAAATACAACTTGATGATATTTATTTGAATAGAGATTACGACAAAGATGGTTATGGCGTAGTCACTAACAATGAAGTTAATGCAATTAATGAATTAGCAAAAAATGAAGGTGTATTACTAGATCCGGTTTATACAGGAAGAGCATTCTATGGAATGCTAGATTTCTTAAAAGAAAAAAAGATCCCTACCAATTCTAATGTTCTTTTTTGGCACACTGGCGGTCTACCCGCTATTTTCAAATATGCAAAAGAATTAAAATAACTAACGTGAACAATGGTAATCGCTGAACAACTCATAATTTTAGTTATAAAAAACAGTGTTGCAAATAAATCTTAATACAACCTTATAAATAAAGCTAACTGTTTTTAATAATTTTTGAGTTTACAATAGCTATAATGATTCTAATTAATTTACGCTTGGAGATTTATCCCCCAAAAAAACGGTTTATTATATCCACATAACAACATCCATAAGATTATTTTATGGTTGTTGTTATTAGCATAATTTTGGGCAAAATCCTCTTATCACGACTATTTTCTCTATCATTATTAGGAAATCTAAGTTTATTAGTAGCTACTACTTAAATAAACTATAGGTGCCACTTTAAGACTAACTTACTAAGTATAGTAACTCAACAACTCAGAAAGAACATTTCTGTTTCTTATTGAAATATTTACATTTTCATTATTACTAAGTGTAAGCGTCTCTTTTTTATAGATACTAGTAATGTGTGAAATATTAACTAATATAGATCGATTAGCTTTAAAAAAATTGTTATTGCTAAATAGATTTTCGTAATATTTTAATGGCTTTGAGGTTAAATGTTTTTTATTATTAAATATAATTTCACAATAACTTCCTTTTGCCTTACAAAGTATAATGTCTTTAATTGCAACAAAAATATTTTCATCTCCTAAATTAATTATAATTTTAGGATTTTCTTTATCTAAAAAAGCATTTAACTTTACTTTTTTTTTATTGAATTTTGGTATTTCTTTATTTTTTTTAAACTTCTTTATAACTCGATTTAGTTGTTCTGGATTTACAGGTTTTAATAAATAATTAAAGGCACAGTATTCAAAGGCTTTTTGATAATAAGTATCGTATCCTGTTGTGAAGATAATTTCAAAATCTGAATATGAAGTTTTTTCTAATATTTCAAAAGACAATCCATCTTTTAAAACGATATCTAAAAAAAGAAGGTTTGGTTTATACTTTTCAATACTTTTTATTGCACTAACAATATTAGTGCTTATAGCTTGAACACGTATTTCAGGAAATAATTTTTCTAGAATCTTTTTTAAATAATTGCTAGATTCTTTTTTATCTTCAACGATGATAACTTTAATGATATTATCCAATTAACTTTAATTTTTAACGTAAATATACTCCTATTACAATGATAAAAAAATATCTACAAATTAAGATGTTGATATGTATCCTTTCTTTTTTGTTTACAAACGACAGTTTTTCTCAAAAAAAATATTCTCAAAAAGAGATAGATACAATGACGATAAAGAAGCCCTTTAAATATTCAAAATTTAACTTTCATGAGAATGCTTTAAAATCTGATACTACCCTAATAGGTTGGACTTACTTTTACACTAGAAAAGCCTACTTTCATCAAATAAATCGACGACATGATTCTACTTTATATTATGCAAACAAAGCGATAGAAGCCTATTCTAAATTAAAAAAACCACCTAAAGGGGAAATAAACAATGTTATTACTTCTTTCTATATAAAAGGAGTAATGCTCAATAAGAAAAAGAAATATAGAGCATCTACCAAAAGCTTCATTAATTCTTTAGAGACTATTGACAAATTCAATCCGAGGCATAACTACAAAGGCTATGCAGCTTACTTCATCGCCGTCAATCAAAATTTATTAGGAGATTCTAAATTAGTACTTAAGTATGCTAACATAGCATTAAAAGATCCTGTATTTAAAAAATTATCTATGGATTATGGTGGTGTATATCAGTTTTTAGCTTTTGCTAAAGAGGATTTAAAAGAACTTGATTCAGCTATTTATTATCATCATAAATCACGAATTTTTTCTATATCGAAAAAGAATATTAGAAATACCATTAGCAGTCATAACAACTTAGGAAATGTTTTTAAGGCTAAAGGAGAGATAGACTCGGTCAGGCATCATTTTAATAAGGCTAATGAATTATTACAAAATAATGTTTTAGATTCTTCTAAAGGAGGACTTTTGAGTCAACATAAGTTTGTTAAAGCAAATTTAGCATACTTAAAAATAATTGATGGCGATTTAAATAAAGCAGAAGAAGACCTCAACAATATTCTACTAACTTTCAGTAATGCAAAAATAGACTCTTACACAAAAGAAATAAAAAACACTTGCTATGATTATTTAATTGAATGCTACTACAAGAAAAAAGAGTTTAAGAAAATCATAGAGGTCTCTGAAAGAAAAAATAAACTTTTAATAGCGTATCAAAATGAATTTATAGAAGGTGGGCTTCAAGAATTAGAAACTGTTTACGAGGTAAAGAAAAAAGAAAAAAAAATAAATGTACTTTCTAAAAAAAATAAAGAACAAGCAACTATTTTATACCAACAAAAAATAATTTCAGGAATCTTAGGAGCTCTACTTATTTTACTATGCATAGCTGTATATTTATTTTTGAGACAACGTAAATTGAAATCAAACTATGAGAAAGTAATTTTGCAACAAAAATTATTACGACTTCAAATGAGTCCACATTTCCTATTCAATGCTTTAAGTTCATTATGTGGCTTGGTAAACGAAAAATCAAAGAATACCATACCATATATCACAAAATTGTCGCAGTTATTACGTTTAATCTTAAAAAACTCCAGACAAGACTTCATTAGTATTGAAGAAGAAAAGCAGATACTTCAAGACTATTTAGATTTAGAATCTAATTTTAATGAAAACTTTAACTTTAAATTAAGCATAAATGAATGTATAGACGAGAAGAGTATTTGTATTCCTCCCATGTTAGTTCAACCATTTGTTGAAAATGCAATACAGCATGGAATAAATAACTTGTCTGATAAAGGAGAAATTAACATAACATTTACAAAGTTAAAAAAAGAAAAAATGCTTAATTGCAGAATAAAAGATAATGGGATAGGATATTATAATTCGAAAACTTTAAATAAAAACAAAGAAGTATCCTTTTCTGGAATTATCATTAAAGAACGCTTAGAAGCTTTTAAAAAAGAGTTTAAAGTTGACTGTAGGTTTGAAATTTCATCAAACAATAATCATGGAACAGAAATTAACTTATTTGTGCCTTTTATTTTAGACCTATAAAAGATTTCTTTTCTACAATACGCCTAAAAATTAATTCTTTTATATGAGAAAACTATAAATATGAGTGTTTTTATAAGACAAGACACATTCTTTATTCTAAAAACTCTTCTCCTATTTATATAATCAACACAATTTACACAAAAAAGCATTGGAAAGTTATACAACTAACCAATGCTTAACCTTTAGATACTAGTACATGCTGATGCTGATGGGTGTAAGCAACAGTATTCATCCATACCGATTAAACCTTCACAAAGCTCAAGAGAACTACTTCCAATTCCTCCTCCTGTACGTAATCGGACCGTCTACTCCACCTGCAATCATTTTTTGTTCGTTTTTGTTTAGTGTTTTAACACCTTCAAAGTTTAAAATACTTTTTTTCATTTTTATTCAAGTTTTGAAAATTATTATAACCTTGATTTCTTTAAAGACATTCAAAGTTTTACGTCTATTTTTTTACAAAAAATTTCTAATTTTTGCTAAATTCTATATCGTTATTTATTATGTAATTGATTATTAATGCTAACTTTCCTATCCTATCCCATTAATAAATACAATCTTATTAATAGATGAATTACTTAAGGGGTTTATGGAGCTACATCGTTTATCAAATGATTCTTTTCACATTGTATACCACAAACATATCCCTGTAATAGAGATAAATACACTCTTATTTTATAAGCGTAGATTATAACTTTATAAACGTTGTCTATTTTGAGATGAATAGTGTTTTTATGTATATATGAATATAAAATGTACTTAGTTTTTACTTTTTAACACCCCACAATTAGATTATTCTTTTCTAAATTGAAATAAAATATTTTAGCATTTAGTGATGGTAATCTATGGAAATGGAGTTTATAAATACACTAGAATTCGCTTTCTAATTAGACTTTTTTAACACGCCCATTATTAAGTATATTTTCAATAACAGTAATAGAAAACATACTAATTTCTGACAAAAATGATGAATTGACGAACATAAATTTAAAATGGGTAGCAGTATCTACGGGATGTATACTATCAAATACCAATGATTACAACAATGGTAGAATTATTTTCTTTCCTGTTATCATTTCATTATCTGAAAGTACTAAACGAAAAGAAAATTGGAATTCATACAATTATACCATTACTAAGAGAATTATACTGATGTTGAAAAAAATCAGTAAAATAAACGCATGAGTCAAAAGTTAACATTATGAATTACAACATATAAAGAGCATAGTAATATCAACCCATTTTCAAACTATATTCTTATTTTACAATAGATTAATCAAACTAATCTAGAAAACATGGGTCTAAAAAAAAAATAGAAATCATGACGAAAATTAAATTTTTGATAACAGCTTTGGTATTAATATTTCTATCATGCAGCAAAGACAGTGATGTAATAGAAACTCCACCATCAGAGGAAAAGCAAGGATACAACATGCTACTTATAGGAAATAGTTTTTTTAAACCGTATGCAGAACATCTTGAAAACTTAGCAATAGATACTGGATTTAAAAATCATAATGCCACAGTCATAAAACGTGGCGGTGATAATGGACGACCAATTAATTTCTGGAATGATTCAACTAGTAATGAACACCAACAAATCAAATCAATCCTTGACCAGGGAGGTATTGATTTTTTTGGAATGACCTCTGGGCATGACTCTGAAAATCCTACCGAAGGACATCGCGCTTGGATAGAATACGCCCTACGTAACAACCCCGAAATAACTATATTTATCGCTATACCTACTGTAGACTATCCATCTGACTGGGATCAGCGAGTACAAATCAATGGATTTAACTCAATAGAAGAACTTTACGAGTATTTTATAAATGATGTAATTCACAAAACAATTATAGATCCATTACGCGCTGAATTTCCTTCAACTAAAATTTTCAGTATACCAACAGGATGGGCAACTATTAACCTAAATCAATTGAGGCAGGATAACCTATTATTAGATGATATTCAATTTATGGGACCAAAGGCTAACTCAATTTTTACAGATGAAAAAGGGCATCAAGGACAAGTTTGTATTGAAACTGGAACCTTATTATGGTTAAATAGTATTTATGGTGTAGACCTAGAAACCAACAACTATGAAACAGGTTTCAATACAGACTTACATGAAATTGCAAAAAAAATAATGGATAATCATAACTCAGATTATAAGCTGTAACAACAAAATAGTTTATTAAAATAATTTAACGTATTGAAATATAAAAATAAGGAACACTGTGTATGAGATTATAATAGACTTATAGGAAGCGAAAATTTAGATACTCAATGTTTCAAATAACTTTATAAAACCTGAAGTTTCATGGGGCTTAAATATGTATTAATCATTTTTAAACCACCTCTTTTAAAAATAGTCTGTCTTGCTTAATAGATTCTATAAACGCCTTTAATGGTCTTCTGATGAAGTTTTCAGGAGACTTCATTTTCCTTTTTCTGAGTTCTTCATTAATAATATCTCTTGCATGATATCCTACAGAGCCAATAAAAAAAAGGGGGACTTCATTTAATTCGTTCTTGTAATTTACTAATTGCTTATCTATAAAATCGCCTATGCAAGAACTTATCATCTCTTTTGCAAAGGGATGTTCAATATTCTCAAATAAAAAACGCGCAAATTGTGCTAAATACTTGTTAGGCATCTTTGATCCATAAAGTTTTGACAACACCATATCATCATCAAGCTTAAACTCTTTTTCTAAAGAAAACTTCAAATCTTCTGGTAAACTTTTATAGTAATAACTTTTTAATAATTCTTTCCCTAAATGATTACCGCTTCCTTCATCCATTAGAATATAGCCCATTGCTTTTACTTTTTGTTCAATGGCCTTTCCATTAAAAAAACAACAGTTAGAGCCCGTACCCAATATACAAACCACTGAAGGCTTACTTGAAGCTGCAAAAACAGCTAACATTAGATCTTCCTTAATCGCAATCTTTGATACATTAGAGAATTTGTTCTCGAAAATATTCTTTATTTTCTCACTTCCTTTGGTATTATTACACCCAGCACCGAAAAAATAAATGGTAGTAATTAGCTCTTTATACGCTAATAATTCACTGCAATTTTCAAGAATATTACCTATATCTTTTTTCTTTAAAACAGAAGGATTCACTCCTTTAGTTCTAATTCTTTTTATTATGTTATAATCTAGGCTCTCTAACAAAATCCAATCACATTTTGTTGACCCACTATCTGCAATTAATATCATTTTGTCTAAGAAACTTCTAACTGAAAATTATAATCTTTAATTTTATTAATCATATTACTTACTAAGTCTTTACCCAATTTAAGTCCGTTATTAGATTGTTTTAATTGCGTGTTTGTATACACAATATTATCAACCATTTTATTAATAACTATGATTGGCAAATGCCTTTCAGAAAGCTTAATAAGATATTTGTTATCCTCAGCATGCCGTTCAGGAAATAATGAAGGGGATATAATTAAGCCATCAATAATATTTTCAGATAATAATTTTGTGTACGTAATCTCTTTTTCGGGGCTATTGCATGTTTGATACACCATAATTCGATGTTTCCTCTCACATGTTTCTTCAGTAATCCCGACTAATAAGTTAGAAAAGAAATCGTTTTTTAAATCAGGTAATATAACTCCAATAATAAAATTTGTTTTTCTTTTTAAGTTTTTAGCAAAAAAATTAGGTCTATAATTTAACGATTTTGCTATTTTAGAAATCCTCTCTTTAGTTATACTACTAATTTCATGGCTATCATTTAATGCCTTTGAAACTGTTGACACAGATACTCCCGATTTTAATGCTATTTCTTTTAATGTTACGTTATAATTCATATAATTAAGCTATTAATTTGGGGTTATATATATTTTATAGATACCCTATCTATAAAAACATTGAAAATATTTTTAGTTATAATTTTACGTTATACAGCTTTATCTTTTATTCATTTAAAAACTTTTTTATTACAGGTAAAATAACCAATTCAGTATCTACTAGTGGAAGTTTTAAAACTTTGACACACATATTTACTTCATTTTTTACCTTATTTGTAATTTTTTTACCATTGAGAACCTCAATACATATAAGCGATAACTCATTAAGTTTCTCGTAATGATTTTTTATTAAACTCGTGTTAGGGTTTGGAGGTAATTTTATAAAATCACTATACCCTTCTACCCATTTATTAAAATAACTTTTCAACTTTTTCTTTTTACTTTCGCTAGGTGTTTTTATAAAAGAATTCATTGTTTTTTTAAAATTGTATGCATCAATTGCATCGGAAAAACAAGCATCGGCGAAAAGTGTAAATGGCGAAAATGATTTATATTCGGTTCCTCCTTTATTTCTTGTATAGATTTTTAGAGGTTCATAAATCCCTGTTAATACTTTTAAAGAACTTATAGCATTACACTTCGCTATATTTCTTAAAATTACATCCCTGTTTTTGTAGTGACTAATTCCTAACTCTTCCAATTGAAGGGTAACTTTAACTAGTCTTTTTCTCATATTTTCAAGATTCTTCACCTCTTTTACAGACCAAAATCTCTCTGCAATTGCTGCCGTTCTTGGCCATATTCGAGAATCTATAGTCAATGGAGTAACTAATTCGCTCCACATGGTTACTTCACCTCCTAATACTCTTTTTTCTTCTTCCTTTGTAAACTTCTCGTTTCCTAAAGGATCAAATAAATAATGATGTTCAACTGATTGCATTCTATCAATATAATAATCATTAGAAAGTACAGCTTGGTACCCATTTTTTACAGCCTCACTTAATGTTCCGTTTTTAAACCCCTCGTTTACACCTCTCCACGAATGGATAATTGCAGTTTTAGGCATGTCTTTTGTCATTATTTCATCCCACCCCATTAATCTCTTGTTGTATTTTTTTAATATATCTTGTAATTTGATATTAAAAAATGTTTGTAAATCATGATTACTATTTAAACCTTCTTTCTTCTTAAATTTTTGTATCTCATAATTTTCATCCCAATGCTTCCCTTCATTCTCATCACCTCCTATATGAAAGTAATGATCAGGAAACAATGGAGTTAACTCAGCAAACAATTTATCTAAAAAAACATATACTTCTGGATTAATGGGATTTAATGTGGGATGAAAAACTCCAGAAAATCTTTCAATTTTATAATCATATCCTTTTTTACTTCCTAATTCAGGATATGCAGTTAATATAGCTGTAGCGTGGCCTGGAACATCAATCTCAGGAACAACTCTAATACCTAGTTTATTTGCATAAGAAACTATTTCTTTAATATTATCATGGGTGTAATACTGCTTATCTGACCCTAACTGATGTAACTTAGGAAACACTTTAGACTCCACTCTAAAACCCTGATCATCTGAAAGGTGCCAATGAAAAACATTCATTTTCATAGACGCCATAGCGTCTAAGTTTCTTTTTAAAACACTTAATGGTTGATAATGTCTTGCAACGTCAATCATTAGTCCCCTCCAAACAAAACGCGGAGAATCTTTAATAGTAACTCCTTCTATATAAAAAGAGTTTTCATTGTAGGTTATTAATTGTAAAACTGTTTCCAGCCCTCTTAAGGCTCCGATATCAGTTTTAGCAAAAACTTCAACCTGATTTTCTGTTACCTTAACCTCATAGGATTCATCAACATTCAACTGAACCTCAGCAACCTTATTAAAGGTTATTTTAATTGTTGCATTATTTTTATTCAAAAAAGGAAACCCTTCATTTATAAATACACCTGTTCTATTAGTGAGTCTTCTTATAAATTTTGTAGTTGCATCGTATACTCTACCTTCTTTACTATTAACTGAAACAGTGACCTCTTCATTGATGTATACCTTATTAGTATTTTCTTGTATCTCTTTTGGCCAAGGCATTAAATTATACCTATCAGATAATTTGTTTTGACCATTAACAATTGTAACACTAAATAATAAAATTGTTATTAGGTTATTTATTATTTTTTTTATCATATAATATTTTAAAGCTTTTTATAAACTTCTATAATTTTATTATCCACTCCTAACTCTTCAACTTTCTCTACCCCAGTTATAGTCAGAGTATCATTATTTATTTTAGCATTAAACTCAAAAACTTTCCCTTCCCATTCCCTAAAGTTTAGATAATCTAAATATTCTTTATACACACCATTTTTATAGACATACCTTCCCCCACCAGCTACATATATAGCTGTAGAATCTTTGCCTTTATTTAAATCGTGCCTTAAAAAAGAAAAGTGAGTTTTATTAATAATTTTAATCATTTCCTGATTTGACGATAACGAAGAAAAGGTAGAATCTTTTGTTATCGTTTTTGCAGAAACTAATTTCCAAGTACCTTCTATGTTAGATGTTGTTTCAACACCACATCCTATTAGTAATAATAAAGAGATTAATAAACCATATTTCATTTTAAAAGAAATAGCGTTTAAAAGCTTCAATAGCTGCATAATCTGCCATCCCTAATTTACGATACTTTTCAGCAGTTAGCTTATTTCTATCTTCAGCTCTAACCCAAAATTCTCTTGCATCGTTTCCTTGAAACATCACTTTATCTTTTTGAGATTGATGATAGAAAATTGCATGTCTTTTTTTCACTACCTGATCAGGACTCATTGGAATAGCCATTTCTATTTCATGAGGTTGCCACTCAAACCAAGCTCCTCTATATAACCAAACCCAACAATCATTCATGTATTTTTGACCTTTCAGCACTTCTAATGCTTCAAAAAGTGAATTTAAACATACTTTATGAGTACCATGTGGATCTGCTAAATCTCCGGCAGCATAAATTTGATGCGGTTTAATTTCTTCAATCAGCGCGCACATGATATCAATATCCTTTTTTGATAAATTATTTTTTTTAACCTTTCCTGTTTCATAAAATGGAAGATTTAAAAAGTGAATGTTACCATCTGGAACACCTAAATACCTTGTTGCAGCTAATGATTCTGCTCTTCTTATACCTCCTTTTAGCTTTCTAACCTCAACACTATCTATTTCGTTTGCCTCTTTATTTAAAATAGAGGAAATAATATTTTCAGTTTTATTAGAGTTTGAATCGAACAGCTTAAATACCTCAGCAAATTTTAATGCATCATCGTCAGACACTGCAATATTTCCAGATGTTTGATATGCTACATGAACTTCATGCCCTTGCTCAACCAACCTATCAAAAGTTCCTCCCATTGATATTACGTCATCATCAGGGTGAGGACTAAATATAATTACTCGCTTTTTTTCTGGTGAACTTCTTTCAGGACGCCTTGAATCATCTGCTCCTGGTTTTCCACCTGGCCAACCTGTAATTGTTCTTTGTAAAGCATTAAATATTTTTATATTTAACTCATACGCACTTCCTTCTTCTACTAATAAACTAGACATTCCGTACTCGTTATAATCTTTATCTGTTAGCTTAAGAATAGGTTTACCTACCTTGTCACTTAACCAAAAAATAGCCTTCTTTTTTAGTTCTTCTGTCCAAACGCAAGAAGAAACTAACCATGGTGATTTTATTCTTGTTAATTCAGAAGAAGCTTCTTTGTCTAATACAAAAGTTGCATTAGGATGTTCTTGAAGATACGTTGCTGGAACCTGAGAAGTTATTTCCCCTTCTATGGTTTGCTGAATCACTTCGGCTTTATTAACACCCCAAGCTAATAATATTACTCTTTTTGCTTTCTTTATAGTGTTAATACCCATTGTTATAGCCCTTTTAGGAACATTTTCAATCCCTAAAAAGTCAGACGCAGCATCTTCTCTTGTAATATGATCTAAGGTTATGCTTCTTGTACTAGAATTGTAATGAGATCCAGGTTCATTAAATCCGATATGCCCTGTTCTTCCAATTCCAAGTAATTGAAAATCCAACCCTCCTGCTTCTTTTATTTTTAATTCATAATCTACACAGTACTGGTATACTTCTTCTGGTTTAATTGTTCCATCAGGAATATGAATACTTTCTGGAACTATATCAATATGATTAAATAAATGCTCATGCATAAAATGATGATAACTTTGAATATCATCAGGTTGCATTGGCCAATATTCATCCAAATTAAAAGTAATTACATTAGAAAAACTTAAACCTTCTTCTTTATGCATTCTTACTAACTCTTCATATACTTTAATTGGGGATGAACCAGTAGCTAAACCTAAAACACATTTTTGATTTACACTAGCTTTCTGCTTTATAAGCTGAGCGATTTCTGAAGCAACTAACTTTGATGCCTTCAATGAGTTTTCAAATATTACGTTATGACTCTTTTCAAAACGTGTTTCCTCAAACTGTCCTGCTAGATGATATTTCATTTCTTTATTATTTGACATAACCATGCTTACCTTATCTTAAAATAAATTACTTTGTAAATGTAGGGTACCTATGGAGCCTTTGCCATTTTTTTCGACAAATAGCCATAAAACTACTACTAAAAACAATCGAGAATGCATACTTACATTCCCGATTATTTATAACAAAGTTTACTGGTTAAAAATTACTACTTCCTGTATCCCACCAAAGTCTGGTTCCTCCATTATCTGGTCCTTTTAAGAAGCTAACTGCCTTTTGAACATTCTCTGAATTAGTGTTTTTCTCACTATCTACAAAATTGATTCGACGTATTTGAATATTAGTATCTATATCTCCTCCACTATTATTAATAACAACTGGGAAAACTTTTGGATACCCCGTTCTTCTAAATTCACTCCATGCTTCTTGGCCATCAGGAAACATAGCAATCCATTTTTGAGTAATTATTTGCTCTAATTGCTCTTCGTTTGTTCCTGACTGATTATAAGCTACTTTTACATCTGTTGAATACGCTATATTATTAGTAGCATTAATTGCATCTACAAAATCATTTGGAGTACTAGTTGCATCTGCTAAATATGTACTAGACCCTGCAATACCATGCTGTGCAAAAGAAGCTTTTACACCTTCTTCATAATTCGTTTTAGCATTTCCTGCTCCTGCCCAACCTCTTAAAGCTGCTTCAGCTTTCAAAAAATAAATCTCTGCTGTTGTCATCCACACTTTATCTGTTGCCGTCATTACAACATCTCCTAATAAAGAATGACTTCCATATTGAGACTTTGCATTAATATCAATTCCTTGACGAATTCCTTTATAATCTCCTAATGTTGCATCAGCAGGTGCTTTAAAAAATTTAGAAATTCTCCCATCATTAAATCCTTTTAAAATCACTTCCATTTCTGCACTCATACAAATATCTCCCCAGGTTCCACTAATAGTTGCTAATGGATGAGAGAAACCTCCCATATTAACTTTCATAGTATTTGCTATAAATCCAGCGTCACTAGCTAATGCTTTTTCTCCTTCGGTTTTTGCTAAAGCTCCATCTACTTTAGATACTCTAATAGCTAATCGTAATCGTATAGAATTAGCAAAAGCTCTCCAAGAAGCAACATCTCCTGCTAAGTTTGATTGATCAAAAGGAACAAACTGCACATCTCCTTCATACTGTTTTAATCCAGCAATGGCCTCGTCTAAATCTTTAAAAAATGCTTTGTAAGCATCTCCTTGAGAATCATACTCTCCTGTTGTATCATAATCATTAAATTTAGAATAACGTATAGGACCAAAAACATCAGAGACTCTATGCATTGCCATTACTTTAATGACATTTGCTAAGAACACAAATTTTTCTCCTCCATCTGAATTTGACAATTCTACTTGTTCTTTTATTTCTCTTGCATAAGGCATTACTCCATTTCCATTATTTGCATCATAAGCATCATTCCATATAAAACCATTCCATCCATTAACCAATGCATATGTTTGGTTATTTATGTTTCCTGCGAATGGTGTTGGAGCAGTCATGTATCCTGAAAAAACATCAGCATTTAAGTTTTGCTGTAGTTGGTAATTCCATGCAGGCTCAACACGAATTACATTAGAAAACATTGGTGAAAACCTAGCCCCTATATGGTTATTTTGCTGCGTTAAGCTTCCTTGTGAGATACCATGTGGATCTGTATTTATCTTTGCAAAATCTTCTGTACATGCATTAACAATTACTAAAATTACTAATAGCTGTATATATTTAAAAGTTCGTTTCATTTCTTAAAAGTTTATATTAACATTAAACCCTACACTTCTTGTTGATGGTTGATTATAAATATCAACTCCTTGTAAACCTAAACCTGTACTTGCAGCTATGTTTGGATCAAATGGTGCTTCTTTGTAGAAAAAGAATAAATTGTTAGCAATTAAAGACAACCTAACACTCTTAAAAAATTCTCCTTTTACTGGTAATTTATAACCGATAGATAATTCTCTTAAACTAACATTAGTAGCATCATAAACATATTCTCCCAAAACTCCATCTCTACCTCCAATAGCATTATAGTAATCTTGTGCCGTAATTTGAGATTTAACGCCTGCTGCATCTACTACATCAACCATACCACCATTAGTATTTCTTGCATCAGCAGTTGCTTGAGAAACACCAAATTTATCATTTACAGCCTCTGTAACACTTACTACATCCCCTCCAAATTTACCATCAATTAAAAAGCTGAACGTGAAATTCTTATAATCAAACGTATTATTCCATCCTAAAGTAAAATCTGGTTGCGCATGTGCTACAGTTTTTGAAAAACTTTCATCAATATCTAAAGCTCCTGAAGCATTAATTAGTGGTACTCCATTTTCATCTCTCTTCAATACTTTTGTTCTGATACTTCCAAAATCTTCTCCTTCTATTAATGAATACTCATAACCATTAACACCTCTTGCTGTGACAATAGCTTTTCCATCTTGTAATGTTGGATGTACTGATACTACTTTATTTTTATTTTGAGCAAAATTTAATGCTGTGTTCCAGCTAAAATTATCATTTCTTATTGGCTTCCCATTCAATACTAACTCTATACCTCTGTTAGAAATTTCTCCTGCATTTACAATGTTTTGTGAATATCCATTCGGATTAGGCTCTGCTTGTATAAAAAATATTTGGTTTAATGTTTTTGTACTGTAATACGTTAACTCAAAACCTAAACGGTTATTTAAAAACCTCCACTCGGTTCCAATTTCAAATGCTTTTTGTCTTTCTGGCTCTAATGTTTCTCCTTCAATTGGAGCAAAAGGCGCCGTGCTAATTCCTGTATTTGTTTGATTAATTTTATTTATTGGAGATGTAGCATATACAGGGATATCCTTTCCAACCTCAGCATAAGAAAACCTAAGTTTTGCAAAATTAATTGATTCTGGCATTTCAAACATCTCTGAAAAAACTCCGGTTAAACCAACAGATGGATAGAAAAATGAAGTTGAATTTGTGTTTACTAATGTAGACGACCAATCTGTTCTACCTGTTATGTCTAAGAATAACATTTTTTTATACCCAAAATTTGCTGAACCAAATACAGATTGTACCTCTCTATTACCTACTGATTGCCTTATATTATTTGTTGTCTCAAAATTAGCTATTGTAAAAATGTTTGGATAGTTTAACCCTTTTCCATCTCTACCTGAATCTAATAAAACTTGATCTCCAATAGCATATTTTGTCAAACTAGTACCTAACAAACCTGTAAAAGTTAAATCTTCAGAAAAGTCTTTAGAGTAATTAGCTATTAAATCAATGTATTGTTGAGTATTTTCTGTTTTCTCTAAAACATATCTTCCATTATCACCTGAGTTTACAGGATCTGTTCCTGCATATTGCCTTTTATCAAATGTAAAAAATGATTTATCATAACTTACTCTCGATTGTAAAGAAAAGTTATCATTTACTTGATATTTAGCAGATACGTTTGCTAATACTCTTTGAACAACATCTTGACTTGGACTTCTATTTATTAACCAGTATGGGTTCTGAACAATATTTTCACTATCTGAAAAATTGAATGCAGTATACTGATCCATCATATTAGTTCCTTGATTAAAATACTCAAACTTATTTTTATAAGTATTTCTATCAATTCCTACTGGATGCAAATACACACCTGTTAAAGGATTAGAATACAACCCATTTGTAGGTCTGTTCCATATTCTTTGATCTGATAAATTAACACTTGCAGAAACATCTATCTTATCATTTAAAAACTTAGCAGTTTCTCTTAATGTTACATTATTCCTAACTAATTTATTCCCAGGAACAACTCCTCCTGCTAATGTATTAGCATATGAAAAATAGGTTTGCACCTTAGCATTTCCTGAAGTTAAAGCGATAGAGTTTATTGCTGTATATCCTGTGTTAAAAAAACTTTTTGCATCATTACTTAACCCCTGAGCTTTTGCTCCCCAAGATTTTGAATCACTAACATTACCATTTACAGCTATTGGGTTCCCTACTGAAGCTGATTGGTATTCAGATTGTAATTTTGGTAATGACATTACATTGTCAACTGTAAAACTAGATGAAACATTCACAGACAATCTACCTTCTTTTCCTTTTTTTGTTGTTACAAGAATTACACCATTTGCACCTTGACTTCCATATAAAGCTGAAGCTGACGCTCCTTTTAATACTGTAATAGACTCTACATCATCAGGATTAATTAAAGACATCGCGTCACCTCCATCTCTATTTCCTGTTTGACTACCATAAATATCAGTTCCTGGTTCCGAACCATTAGATCCGTTTCCACTATTTAACATTGGTACTCCATCAATAACATATAATGGGTCATTGTTTGAAGTAGAAGAGTTTCCTCTCAATACAACCTTTGCAGTTCCTCCAATACCAGAAGAACTTCTTGTGATAGTTACCCCCGCAGATTTACCTGATAAACTATTAATAGGGTTTGTTTGTTTTACCTTTGTTAATTCATCTCCATTTACTTCTTGAGCTGAATAGGTAAGTGCCTTTTTTTCTTTTTTAATACCTAAGGCAGTTACAACCACTTCGTTTAAAATATTATCATCTTCTAAAGCTACATTAATAATTGACGATTGACTAGTTACTGTTTTTAATTTTGATTTCATACCTATGTATGTGAAAAGCAAAACATCACCTACAGAGGTTTTAATTTGATACTTTCCATCAAAATCAGTTTCAACCCCTTTGGTAGTTCCTTTAATAATTACTCCTACTCCCGGAAGAGTGCCCCCCCTCAGACTTAGAAGTCACTACCCCTGTTATTGTTTTTTCTTGACCTAAAGCCAGTTGTGTTACTAAAAAAGAAAAACAAAATAGTAGTAAAATTTTATTTTTTTTCATGAATATGTTAATTAATTGTTTGCTTAAAGTTATGCACTTCTCAAAATGTTAAAAAAATATTATATACAAACAACATAAAATAAGCAATGAATGACTCTATTTTATAGATTATCATAAATCAGTCTATTTTAGATGTTAAGTCTTGTTTGGTACACCCGAAAAAATGGTATAAATTACACACTCAATTTACTTTAATTTTGAACTTTATAAAAAACAAATACTCAAATAGAACAATAAAAAGAAAGTACCATATACTTTTCTGGGTTAGTTATTTTATATTTAATGTTATTCGATGGGGAAGTTATTTTGATGATTATTGGTATTCCCTAAAATCTAACTTAATAGAATTCCCTCTACATATTATTATTGTTTATGCAAATTTGTATTTTTTTATACCAAAGTTTCTGATACAAAAAAAGTACAAAAGATATATTACGTCATTATTTATATCATTAAGTTTCTTATATACTGCTAGAACTGCCCTTAATTATTTTCTTGTCACTAAAAATATTTGGCCTGAATCTGAAGGATACCAAGAAGCCTTTACTTTTAATCATGTTATAGCCGTTACTCTTGGAGAACTCTATGTTTTAGCTTTAGCTACAGCTATAAAACTAACAGTTGATTGGGTAAACCAACGGAATAGGATAGAAAATTTAAAAAAAGAACATTTAAAAAGTGAATTAAACTTTTTAAAAACCCAAATACAGCCGCATTTTTTCTTTAACACATTAAACAACCTTTACGCTTTAACTTTAGAAAAGTCAGATTTGGCGCCAACGGTTGTGTTAAAACTTTCTGACATAATGCAATATGTTATATATGATGTAAAAGAGCCCAAGGTAAAACTTTTAAAAGAAATTGAATACATCCAAAATTATTTAGACTTAGAATTACTTCGTTGTAATAAAAACTCAACAGTAGATTTAAATATAAAAGGAAATATAGCCAATACAAAAGTGCCTCCTTTAATTTTTTTATCTTACATAGAAAACTGTTTTAAACACGGAAATAAAAATAATAATGATTTTTATATCTATATTAGTTTCGAAATAACTCAAGAAAACAATTTAATCTTTAGTCTTAAAAATAGTTTTGACCCTTCTTTTGATAAAAATAAAAAAAGAGGGATTGGTAATACCAATACAAAAAGAAGACTTGATATAATATTCAAAAAAAATTATAAACTTGATATTTCACAAGAAAATAATTTATATTCTGTTAATTTAGAGATTCCTCTAACAAAAAAACAATAAAGTGAAAATTAATTGTGTTATTATAGATGACGAACCTTTGGCTATTAATGTTATAAAAAATCACCTACAAGAATTTCAAAACATAACTATTGTAGAAACATTTAATAATCCTTTAGAAGCAATAAACACCCTTGAAAAAGAAGCTATAGATGTTTTGTTTTTAGATATTAATATGCCAAAAATGAGCGGATTAGAATTCCTAAAAAACATTCCCGTAAAACCACATGTAATCATTACAACAGCCTATAGAGAGTTTGCGGCTGAAAGCTATGATTTAGATGTGCTAGATTACCTGGTAAAACCAATACCTTTCCCAAGATTTTTAAAATCAATTAATAAACTAACTCAACAACTTCACCTAAATCAAAATGTGAAAAACATTCACTCAACCGAAGATTCTTATATTTTTTTAAAGGTCGAAAAAAAATTAGTAAAGGTAAAATATGATAATCTTTTGTACATAGAAAGTTTAAAAGACTACATAAAAGTTTGTACAACTGATGGAAACTATATCGTTCATAAGTCATTAACGAGTATAACTGAAGAACTTCCTAACAATAATTTTTTACGCATACACAGGTCATACACAATCGCGATTGACAAAGTAAATTCTGTTGAAGGGAATTCTGTTGATATAAATAACAAAAGAATACCAATAGGCAGAAAATATATAAACAACACAAAACAAATTATTTTAAAAACTACTAATTCGTAAAATAAAGGCTTTTTGTCTTTATTTTTATTTTGTTTATCAAAAAAATATAGTTGTTGGTAGAATTTATTTACTTCAACACCATCAATTTCATTAGATTTCAACTTTTAAAAACCAATTAATGATTAACTTAAGCTCTTTAGACTTCTCTATAATAATATTATTTTTCACTGTAGTTTTACTAATAGGTATTTACGTTTCAAAAAAATCTGGTAAAAACTCAGAAGAGTTTTTTCTTTCTGGAAGAAACATGCCTTGGTGGTTATTAGGACTCTCAATGGTAGCAACCACCTTTTCAACTGACACTCCTAACTTAGTTACTGATATAGTTAGGAAAAACGGTGTTTCTGGAAATTGGGTTTGGTGGGCTTTTTTAATAACAGGCTTGCTTACAGTGTTTGTATACGCTAAACTTTGGCGAAAATCAAATGTAAATACAGATATTGAATTTTACGAATTAAGATACGGTGGAAAACCTGCGAAATTTCTAAGAAAACTTCGTGCTGTATATCTTGGTGTTATATTTAATATTATGGCTATGGCTGCTGTAACGCTTGCCGCTATAAAAATTGGGCAAATAATGCTTGGCTTAGAACCCTGGCAAACTATTGTATATGCTGGTTTAATTACAGTTGTTTTTAGTGCAATAGGTGGTTTTAAAGGAGTGGTTTATACCGACTTTTTATTGTTTTTTGTAGCTATGATTGGTGCAATTGGTGCGGCTTGGTACTTAGTTAACTTACCAGAAGTTGGAGGGTTAAAAAACTTAGTTACGCATGAGAATGTTATTAATAAACTTTCAATACTTCCAGACTTTAGCAATACCGAAGCTGTCATTACCTTATTAATAATTCCTTTTGCTGTTCAATGGTGGAGTGCATGGTATCCAGGTGCTGAACCTGGTGGAGGTGGTTACATTGCTCAAAGAATGCTTGCAGCCAAAAATGAAAACCATGCTATTGGTGCTACTTTCTTTTTTAACATTATGCATTATGCCTTACGTCCTTGGCCATGGATTTTAGTTGCTTTAGCTTCGTTAGTTCTATATCCAGATTTAGCGAGTATAAAAGAAGCCTTTCCAAATGTAGCAGAAAGTAAACTAGGGCATGATTTAGCCTATTCAGCTATGTTAACAAAACTTCCTAGTGGTTTATTAGGAATTGTATTAGCTTCTTTGGTAGCTGCTTATATGAGTACTATTTCAACTCACTTAAACTGGGGAGCATCATACATAGTAAATGATTTCTATAAGCAACAAATTAATCCAAATGCTTCTGAAAAAAAACTAGTTCTTGTGGGTAGAGTTTCAACAGTTGTTTTAATGTTATTTAGTGCTTTATTCGCATTACTTTTAACAAACGCTTTACAATTATTTGAGGTTATTCTTATGTTTGGAGCAGGTACAGGGCTAATATTTATCTTACGCTGGTTTTGGTGGCGTATTAATGCTTGGAGCGAAATCGCCGCAATGTTTTCATCTGGTATAATTTCAATTTTATTAAATTTTACCTCATTTGGAGAAGTACTTTTTAGCACAGAAACTGGAGTATTTCCTAGCTGGTTTAAATTTCCCTTTATTGTACTTATAACAACTTTAGTATGGGTAATAACTACATTTTTAACCTCCCCTGAAAAAGATCAGGTATTATACAACTTCTATAAAAAAATACAACCAGGAGGGAACGGTTGGAAGCACATTACAAACAAAGCTAAAAACGAAGATATTAATCTTATCAATTCAAATGAAAAGTGGAGTGTCCCTAACGGTATAATAGCTATGCTTTTAGGTACTATTTTCATTTACAGCTGTATGTTTGCTACTGGTTACTGGATTTACGGAAAATACACCTTAGCGCTTATTATTTCAGTAATTGCAATTGTATTTGCCTATTTACTTATAAAAGTGTGGAAGAAAATTAGTACTACTATTCTATAAAATAAGATTCCAGTGAAAAGATTACAATCAGTTGATACACTTAGAGGCTTAACTATAATTGCAATGATTTTAGTTAACAATCCTGGTACCTGGAGCTCTGTTTATCCTCCACTACTTCATGCCGAATGGCATGGACTAACTCCAACTGATTTAATCTTTCCTTTTTTCTTATTTATTGTAGGAATATCAATAGCGTTGGCTTATAAAAATCAAACACCTAGCAAAGCTACTTATAAAAAAATAGTAATAAGAAGCATAAAACTAATTGGGCTTGGTTTATTTATAAATATTTTTACTCCAAATTTTCCTTTTATCGAAGAGTTAGAAACCCTAAGAATACCAGGTGTACTTCAACGCATAGGAATTGTTTTTTTTGTTTCCTCTATATTATTTTTAAACTTAACAGTAAAAAATATTGCTTCAGTAATTACCTTACTTTTAATTAGCTATTTTCTATTTACTGGATTTATTCATTTACCAAATGGAGCCTACCCATCTTTTGAAAACAATTTAAATAATTGGTCAAACTACATTGATTATACTATTTTAGGAAAACACATGTGGAGAAATACCTTTGACCCGGAAGGGCTTCTTAGTACTATCCCATCAATTGTAACTTGTTTACTTGGTATAATTGCTGGTAAAATACTTACTTATAAAAACAGCAGCTATAAAAAGGAACATTTATTATTTTTCTTCGCAGTAAGTCTTATTTCACTGGGATACATATGGAGTATTTGGTACCCTATAAATAAAACTATTTGGACAGGTAGTTTTGTTTTAATAACTGCTGGATGGGCTTCACTTGCCCTATCTATCACATATTATGTTAATGATATTAAAAACATTACATTAAGTAAAAAACTTACATATGTTAGTAAAAACGCAATAACTATTTATTTCTTATCGATGGTAATAGCCAAAGTATTTTATATAACTAAAATTAATAACAACGAAACTATACATTCTTGGTTATTTGATACTTTTTTCAACAATTATTTTCAAATCACAGAACTAGCTTCTTTATTATATGCACTTAGTGTTGTTTCATTTTATCTTTTACTAAGCTACATTCTTTTTAAAAAAAATATTTTTTTTAAAGTATAACAATCATGTCACTGACTCATCAATTAATTCAAAAGAATAAAGTTTTTGCTAAAATAGTTTATTCGAAACCTTATTACAATAATTGTTTTTCAGACAACATTTCTTATCATACCTATGAAAAATTTAAAAACTGGATGATTGGTGAATTTGATTTATTTTTTCAAGAAGAAGATCATGACTGCCTAAAAATATATTTCCCTAACGGACTAATAAAAATAGAAATACAAAACAACACTAAAATAAATATCTCAGTAAAAAACAAGAATAGTAAAAAATGTGAAATTATGATGCAAAAAATTCTTAAACTTTACGTTTTCGCCTTACCAAAAAACACTTAAAAAAAAGACTTCCAAGCGATTAAAAACACACATCAAAAAAAAAGTAAAAAAAATTTTTTCAGTTTCAAAAATCATTATATATTTGCCACGCTTTAAAGCAAACGCCGATGTAGCTCAGCTGGCTAGAGCAGCTGATTTGTAATCAGCAGGTCGTGGGTTCGAGTCCCTCCATCGGCTCAAAAAACAAAAAGTGCTAACAAATTTGTTAGCACTTTTTTTATGCACTATTTTTTCTAAATTTGTTAACTTTAAAACTACTTAAGAATTTCTAATGAAAAACATTTTTGTTATTGGTATTGCTGGTGGAACTGGAAGCGGAAAAACAACCGTAGTAAATCAAATAATTAATGAACTTCCTGCAGATGAAGTTTGTGTCATTTCTCAAGACTCATACTATTGTAAAACCGACAGTCTTACTTACGAAGAAAGAACAAAAATAAACTTTGATCACCCACGAGCTATTGATTTTGACTTATTAGTTGAACACTTAAAACAATTAAAAAATAAAAAAATTATTGAACAACCAATATATTCATTTGTTGCACACAATAGAACAAAAGACTCTATTAAAACACATCCAAGAAAAGTTATAATTGTAGAAGGGATATTAATTTTCAACAGTAAAGAACTGCGCGATTTATGCGACATAAAAGTTTTTGTTCATGCTGACGCTGACGAAAGACTCATTAGAAGAGTTCGAAGAGATATTAAAGAAAGAGGTAGAGATATAGATGAAGTATTAAGTAGATACCAACACACACTGAAACCAATGCATCAGCAGTTTATTGAACCAACAAAAAACTTTGCTGATATTATTATACCAGGTGGTGGTCACAATAAAGTAGCAATAGATATTGTTAGAACTGTAATAAACGATCGTTTATAATCATGAATTTAAAATCACTAAAAAATAAACCTCCATTTAAAATTATAACGAATATCTATATTCTTATATTAACTGTCTTTATAATATGGATGCTTTTTTTAGATGAAAATTCGTACCTTACCCATAGAGAATTTAATGAAGAAATTAAAGAACTCGAGACATGGATCGACTATCACAAACAAAAAATTGCAATAGATAAAGAGACCATAGAAAAGCTAAAAGACTCTTTAGAACTTGAGCGATATGCACGTGAAAAATACCTTATGAAAAAAGAAAACGAAGATTTATATATTATTGAATTTGATACTATAAAAAAATAATGGATAATTATTTATTTAACGAATTTCAAGAAGTAACACCTCAAGCTTGGAAAACTAAAATACAAGTAGATTTAAAGGGCGCAGACTATAACGATACTTTATTATGGAAAACTAATGAAGGAATCACAGTAAAGCCTTTTTACTCAAAAGAGGATAGACATCACCAAAACATCTCTCTACCTAAAACAGAATTTAATATTTGTCAGTCAATCATTGTAAAAGACGAAAAAGAAGCTAACTCTATTGCAATTGACAGTTTAAAAAGAGGAGCTAACAGCATTGAATTCATTGTATATGAAGATTTCAACTTCAAAACACTCCTAACCAATATTAACTTTAAAAACACAATAGTTTATTTAAAATTTAAATTCTTAGCATCAAAATTAATTTCAGATATATCAAAGTTTGCCAATTCTGAAAATTGCTATTTCAACGTTGATATTATAGGCAATATAGCTAGTACAGGAAACTGGTATAAAAATAAAAATGATGATTTTAAAGAAATAGAGTCCATTATAAAAAACACCAGGAATTCAATTTGTGTAAACACCTCAATCTATCAAAACTCAGGTGCAACAATCATTCAACAGCTTGCTTACACTTTAGCACACGCTAACGAATACCTTAACTATCTTGGAAAAGAAGTCGCCAATAAAATTCACTTTAATTTTTCTACTGGAAGTAATTATTTTTTTGAAATTGCCAAAACTAGAGCTTTTAGAATATTATGGGACTCCCTTTTAAAGGAATACGATATAGAAAAAACAACAACACATATTTTTTCACAACCTAGCCTGCGAAATAAAACCCTATATGACTATAATGTAAATATGCTTCGCACCACCTCAGAATGCATGAGTGCCGTATTAGGCGGGGTAAACACTATTACTAATTTTTCTTATGACAAACTATTTCATAAACCAAATGAATTTGGTGAACGAATATCAAGAAATCAATTGTTAATACTAAAAGAAGAGTGTGAATTAATAAAAGCTCAAAACATTGCTGATGGCGCCTACTACATAGAATCATTAACAAACCAGTTAGCACAACAGGCATTAGACATTTTTAAACAAATAGAAAATGGTGGCGGATTTCTAAATCAACTAAAAGAAGGAGTCATTCAACGTAAAATAATTGAATCTTCTCAAAAAGAGCAAGAACAATTTGATAACGGCTCATTAGTTTTACTAGGTACCAATAAAATTCAAAATGAAAAAGACAAAATGAAGGAAGAGATTGAAATTACCCCCTTCATGAAAAAGCGTAATGAAAAAACATTAATACAACCAATAATCCAAAAAAGACTAGCTGAAAAACTAGAACAAGCACGTTTAGAAAATGAGTAGAAAAGATATATCAAATATTAAAATAGCTCAAGATAAAACTTCAGAAGTCATTAACTATAAACATGAAAGTTTTGTTGCAGGTATAGCCCCTAACCTAAGAGGTCCCTACTCAACTATGTATGTTAGAAGACCTTGGACTATTCGCCAATATGCAGGTTTCTCAACAGCCGAAGAAAGTAATGCTTTTTATCGAAGAAATTTAGCAGCAGGTCAAAAAGGACTTTCTGTAGCATTTGACTTAGCAACACATCGTGGTTATGATTCTGATCATGAACGTGTGCAAGGTGATGTAGGAAAAGCTGGAGTAGCCATTGATTCTGTTGAAGATATGAAAGTGTTATTTAATCAAATTCCCTTGGATAAAATGTCTGTTTCAATGACAATGAACGGAGCTGTTTTACCTATACTCGCCTTCTATATTGTTGCTGCTGAAGAACAAGGTGTTGCTCCTGAATTACTATCTGGAACTATTCAAAACGATATATTAAAAGAGTTCATGGTTAGAAATACTTATATCTATCCACCAACTCCTTCCATGATAATAATTGCTGATATATTTAAATATACCAGTGAAAAGATGCCTAAATTCAACTCAATTTCAATTTCAGGGTACCACATGCAAGAAGCTGGGGCTACTGCTGATATTGAATTAGCTTACACATTAGCCGATGGACTAGAATACATAAAAAAAGGATTAGAAGCTGGAATGGACATCGACACATTCGCTCCTCGTCTTTCTTTTTTCTGGGCTATCGGAATGAATCATTTTATGGAGATAGCAAAAATGAGAGCAGGCAGAATGCTGTGGGCTAAAATTGTAAAACAGTTCAATCCTAAAAACCCAAAATCATTAGCATTAAGAACCCACTGTCAAACAAGCGGCTGGAGTTTAACCGAACAAGACCCTTTCAACAATGTAGCCAGAACAACTATTGAAGCCATGGCTGCTGCTTTCGGTGGAACGCAAAGTTTACATACTAATGCACTAGATGAGGCAATTGCCCTACCCACTGATTTTTCTGCAAGAATTGCTAGAAATACTCAAATATACTTACAACAAGAAACAAACATTACAAAAACAGTTGACCCTTGGGCTGGAAGCTATCATGTAGAAAATCTTACCGAAGAAATCGCTAATAAAGCCTGGAAATTAATGCAAGAAGTTGAAGAACTTGGAGGAATGACCAAAGCGATTGAAAAAGGAATCCCAAAAATGCGTATTGAAGAAGCTGCTGCAAAAAAACAAGCAAAAATTGATAGTAATCAAGATGTTATTGTAGGAGTAAACAAATATCAATTAGAAGAGGAAGACCCGCTACACATATTAGAAGTTGATAACGAAGCTGTAAGACAGTCGCAAATAGAACGCTTAAATAATTTAAAAGAAAACAGAGATCATAAAGCTGTAAAAGAATCGTTAAAAAACTTAACTGAATGCTCAAATACTGGTATCGGAAACCTATTAGATCTCGCAGTTAAAGCAGCAAGAAACAGAGCTACATTAGGCGAAATATCAAACGCGATGGAAAGTGTTTTTGGCCGTCATAAAGCAGTTCATAAAACCATATCTGGCGTGTATAGTAAGGAAATAAAAGATGATAAACTTTTTCTAAAAGCAACTAAACTAGCTGATGATTTCGCAAAACTAGAAGGGCGTAGACCAAGAATTATGATTGCCAAGCTAGGACAAGACGGTCATGATCGGGGCGCTAAAGTTGTTGCTACAGGATATGCAGATCTTGGTTTTGATGTTGACATAGGACCGCTTTTTCAAACACCTATAGAAGCTACAAAACAAGCCATTGAAAATGATGTTCACATTTTAGGAATATCATCATTAGCCGCTGGTCATAAAACATTGGTACCACAAGTAATTGCTGAATTAAAAAAATACGGTCGAGAAGATATTATGGTTATTGTAGGTGGAGTAATTCCTGCTCAAGATTACGAGTTCTTATTTGAAGCCGGAGCTGTCGGCGTTTTTGGCCCAGGTACCAAAATTGCTCAAGCAGCTATAGAAATGCTAACCATACTTATTGACAGCACAGAAGAATAAAAACATACTAACAGCCTCCTTTATTCAATACTAATTAAAAAAGGAGGCTGACACATTATTAAACAACACTTAACCTATTAGTAAATTATTTCTAGGAGAGAATCTCCTCTATTTTAAACATCTTTTTATCTAACTTACTTTCACTAAAAGTACATTATAAATAAAATTAAATTTTAATGTATTCGGATTTTATATCCTTACTAAAAAAACAGCTTCAATTACCTAACCTTTACTGTTTTCAGTAATAATTATTAAATTATCGTTTCTCTTCTTTGGAAAGATAATAAAACTAAAAAAAAACACCACTACTAAACAAGCTACTCATTATACCAATGCCTCACAAGGCTCATCATCCAAGTAACAATATATAACTAGACACAAACTTCTCAAATGTATTTTAAATATGACGACAGGCTATTGAAAACTTACCAAGAAGACTTAGATACTGTTAAGCCTATTTATGGCATTACTGAAAGGGAAGGTAAATCAATCAATTCAGAAGATGTTTTTTATAGTCAATTTGGTCTCTTAAAAGAGTTATTTCGTTACATAAAATCCAGTACAATTCTAAAAGACAAAATACTTATTTATGCCTCCAGACTGGAAACCATCACCTTCTATTTCAACACAAGCTAACACCAAAAATAATTCAATTTAAACCAAATAGATAAGCATAACAAACCATCTTTTTTATTTTAACAAAAGGAAAAACAAAATATATAGTGTTTTTATACTCTTGTTTTCTAAATTTGTGTTTTAATCTTTTCGGCTTATGGCTTTTTAAAGCCTAATACCGTTTTAATAATTTTCTTCAGATGAAAATTCAGTATATTGATAGAAAAACAGGAGACATTCATACAGAAACTCCTCCTGGCGAAACTTTTTTAAAGTTACTATACAACAACCCATTTGGTAAAATAGCTCTATTACCACTAGTGAAGCGAAAGTTTTTATCTTCTTGGTATGGTAAACTTATGACTAAGCCAAATTCTATCAACAAAATAAAAGGGTTTGTAAAAGAATTAAATATAAACATGGAGGAGGCCGAAAAATCTATAGAAGACTTTACTTCATTTAATGACTTTTTCTACAGAAGACTTAAAACAAGCGCCAGACCTATCGAAGAAGGTTTTATCTCTCCTGGAGACGGTAAAATGTTAGCTTTCGAAAACATAGCTGACGTGCATAAATTCTTTATTAAAGGAAGAAAATTTACCTTAGAAGAATTTTTGGGAGATAAAGAACTTGCTAAAGAGCATCAACGATCTTCACTTATTATCTTACGATTAGCTCCTAACGACTATCATCGATATCATTTTCCGTATACTGGGACTCCGTCAGAAATGACCAAAATAAAAGGAGATTATTTTTCTGTTTCTCCTTATGCTTTAGCTTCCAACTTTACCAAAGTATTTTGTGAAAACAAACGCGAATATTGCATTCTATCAACCAAAGAAAAAGGAAATATCATTGTAGCTCCTGTTGGCGCAACTATGGTAGGGAGTATTATAAAAACCTACCAATCCGACATTAAGATTCAGAAAGGAGATGAAATGGGATATTTTGCATTTGGTGGGTCAACCATTGTATTGTTAGTCAACAAAGACAAATTAAAAATAGATAAAGACATTTTGAAAAACACTAAAAATCGTATTGAAACATTTGTTAAAATGGGAGAGCAAATAGGCAAGTAACTCTTTAAAACTTTAACAAAATATCTGTTCTAAAAATGATTCAAATCATAATGTTTTTCTGTCATTAATGCGTAAATTTGCTAAGTTTTACACTTATCAGATTTACAGATGAAGAAAATCTTAAATATTCTCTATTCTACACGTTTAACGGCTGTGTTATTTTTCCTTTTTGCTATAGCCATGGCAGTTGCTACTTTTATTGAAAATGATTTTGGAACACAAACATCAAAAGCACTTGTTTATAACACTTGGTGGTTTGAGGTCATTATGATCTTTTTTGTAATTAATTTTTTGGGAAATATTTTTAGGTATCGTTTATACAAGAAAGAAAAATGGCCAGTGTTATTATTCCACCTTGCTTTTTTATTTATTATAATCGGTGCTGGTGTTACTCGTTATATTAGTTATGAAGGAATTATGATTATCGATGAAGGGGAATCTACAGATGTTTTCTATTCTGAAACAAATTATTTAAATGTAATTATTGATAATAATGAATTTCAAAAAGCGACAGCTAATAAACTATTACTTTCAGCTTGGGGTAAAAACTCCGCTAGTTTTACAGAGGTATTTCAACCTCAAAAAAATAAAAAGCAAGATGAAATAAAGTTCAATCTGGTAAATTATATTCCTTGGTCTGAAAATAAGTTAGTTTTAGATGAAAATGGAACAGAACATCTATTCCTAGTAGAAAGCTCTAGTGGTAGTAGACATGAACATTATATCAAGAAAGGAACAATACAAAATATTCATAATATTTTAGTTGGTTTCGATGCTCCTAACAACAATGCGTCTATCAATTTTTTTTATGAGGATGACAACTTAAAAATAACCTCAAAAAGCGATGGGAATTGGTTACGAATGACTGATCAAAAACGTGGTAAAATTGTTAAAGATAGTGCTCAACACTTTCAATTATTAACATTACACACAATTAACGGAATGCAATTTGTTGTTCCGAAATCACCTGAAAAAGGAGAAATAAAAACCGTTAGTGGAGAAAAAGACCCAAAAAAATACGACACAGTTACTTTTGATATATCTGTTAATGGAGAAACAGAAAGAATAAATTTTTATGGAGGCCAATACAATGTTGATAATCAAGAAAACTTTAGTATTGGCGGATTGAACTTTAGAGCATGGTATGGTGCAAAACAATTACAAACTCCTTTTAAAGTTAAATTAAACGACTTTCAATTAGAGAAATATCCAGGGTCAGAAAGTGCAGCTGCCTATGGTAGTGAAATAACTGTTATTGCCCCTAAAGAAACTTTTGATTTTAGAATTTTTATGAATCACATTTTAAACTATAAAGGATATAAATTTTTTCAATCAAGCTATAAAATTGATGGTGACAAAGAACAAACGCACTTATCTGTCAATCATGATTTCTGGGGAACTTGGATTTCTTATATCGGATACTTTTTATTGTTTTTTGGTTTAATTGTTTCTTTATTTTATAAGAAAACTCGTTTTGATTTCTTAAAAGGTTCTCTAAAAAAGATTCAAAAGAAAAAACTTACACTACTAGTTATTCTTATTTTTCTTTTGACAAACACAGTAAAGGCTCAACAGCATAATCAACATAAAAAACTTTCTGATCAACAAATAGATAGTATTTTATTGGCAAACAAAGTTGATGAAAAACATGCTAATTCTTTTAGTAAATTAGTTATACAGGACGCCGGCGGGAGAATGAAACCTGCACATACCTTTGCTTCTGAATTGGTAAGAAAAGTTGCACAAACGGAGAACTTTAAAAACATGACGCCAAGTCAAGTATTGTTATCTATCGCTGAAAATCCAAGACTTTGGTTTGAAGTACCAGTAATCTATCTGGCAAAATCCGACAATAAAGATATACGTGAAGTTTTAAACCTACCAGAAGACGCTCAGTATGCAAGATTATCAGATTTTGTAACGGCAACTGGAGAATACAAAATTAAAAGTGCTGTTGAGGAAGCACAAAAGACTAAAATTCAAAATAAATTCCAAACAGATCTAATAAAAATTGATAGGCGTGTTGGTTTATTATATGGTGCAATTGGTGGTGGTATTTTAAAAATCTATCCAATTCCAGATGATGAAAACGATAAATGGGTTTCGCAACCAGAAACTTTACATTCAGGCTTTAAAGGAACCGATTCAGTTTTTGTTCGTCAATCTTTACCTGTATACCTAAGATTATTACAAGCTTCAAAAAAATCTGGAAATTATTCTGAAACCAATAAAGTTTTAGATGGAATTAAAAAGTTTCAAAAAAAGTACGGAGCAAAGGTTATTCCTTCAGAAAGTAAAGTAGATTTAGAAATTATTTACAATAAAATCAATATTTTTCAAAAACTATCAAGATACTACGCACTTGTTGGTATTTTACTAGTTTTATTTGTGATTTTACAAATCTTTTACAATAAATCAAAAATCTTAAATTATATAACAAAAGGACTAATTGGTTTAGCCATCTTATTATTTATTTCTCATGTTCTTGGTTTAGGTATGCGCTGGTACATCAGTGGAAATGCGCCTTGGAGTAACGCTTATGAAAGTTTAATTTTCGTTGCATTTGCGACCATGCTATTTGGTTTAATACTAGGTAGAAAATCTTCATTAACCATAGGGGCTAGTACATTTTTAGTTGCCGTAATTCTAATGTTCGCGGGTCAAAACTGGATAGACCCAGAAATTGCTAATTTACAACCAGTATTAAATTCTTGGTGGTTATTAGTTCATACTTCTATAATTGTATCAGCTTATGGTCCTTTTGGATTAGGGATGATTATAGGTATTGTTACCTTATTTTTAATGGTATTTACCAACAATGAAAACAAAAAGAAAATGGACTTACACATTAAAGAATTAACTATAATTAATGAAATGGCCATAACTGTTGGTCTTATATTATTTACTATCGGAAACTTTTTAGGTGGCATGTGGGCAAATGAAAGCTGGGGGCGTTATTGGGGTTGGAATCCAAAAGAAACTTGGGCTTTAATATCTATTATGGTATATGCTTTTGTATTACACATGCGTTTGATACCGGGTTTACGTGGGAGATTCACCTTTAACTTATGGTCTATTATTGCATTTTATTCAGTTATGATGACTTATATGGGGGTAAACTTCTACCTTTCCGGATTACATTCATATGCTAGTGGAGACAAAGTAATTACACCAACATCAGTATATTATTCAATAGCTTTTGTTTCTTTATTAGGAACTTTTGCATGGTTTAAAAATCAAAAATTTTACAAGAAGTAAAAACATTTTCATAAAAAATGTACTTTTGCTCATCATTAAAAAGAATTATATTCAATTATGTTTAATAAAAACATCAAATTAGTTTTAGCTGCTTTAATAACGATATGGTCTGTATATGAGTTTACTCAAGGACACATTATGAATGGAATTTCTATACTACTATTAGCAGGTATATTTATTTTATTCTATTTTAAAAACGAATTTATTTTATTAGCTTTTTTACAATTACGTAAACAAAATTTTAAAGGAGCTAAGAAGTGGTTAACTTATATTAAAAACCCTTCCACTGCATTAATTCAAAAACAAGAGGGATATTATAATTATCTTCATGGCATTATGCTTTCTCAAACCAACATTACGCAAGCTGAGAAATTCTTAAAAAAAGCTGTTAAATTAGGTTTAGCTATGGATCACGATTTAGCCATGGCCAAATTACAATTAGCAGGAATAGCCATGACCAAAAGACGCAAACGTGAAGCTACAAATTTAATGGCCGAAGCAAAAAAACTGGATAAACATGGGATGCTAAAAGAACAAATGCAAATGATGAAGCAACAGATGAAAAAAATCTAATAACTTCTATACATACAACACTCATATCCCCCTTAAAAAGTATTAAATAATAATTTGTAATTTCGTTGAGTATTCTAAAATATAGCAATGATTAAAAATATATTTCTTAAAATTATAGATAAGTACGCCTCTAAGTGGATTGTTTTAGTGATTGATATTATTTTAATATGTATCTCATTTATACTAGCATATACAGTTCGTTTTAATGCTACTCTAAACTTCGATTTAGATAGTTTATACACACAACTCCCATTCATTGCATGTATCGCTCTTATTAGCTTTCTTGCAGTAGGATCTTATAGAGGAATCATTAGGCATACTGGAACAAGAGATGCTTTTAATGTTTTTGTTGGTGTAACATTGCTTTCAATGATTACTATTTGTACTATTTTAATAAACAATACTTTTAAAATAGTTCCAAATTTTACAATCCCAAAAGCAATCATTATAATTCATTATTTAATTTCTATTTTAATTTTAATAGTTAGTCGATATGTATTTAAGGCATTTTTTGAAATAATATCTTCTGAGCTTGATGATATCACAAATGTATTAATATATGGTGCCGGAGATTCCGCTCTAATAACTTACGGTGCTTTAAACAGAGATACAAAAAACAACTACCAAGTTGTTGGATTTATTGATGACGACCCAAAAAAGCAAGGAAAAAAAATAAACAGAATAAAAATTTACGAAAAAGGAAATATTAACAGTGAGTTTATCAAGAAAAAAGAAATTGATGAGATCATTATTTCTATTCAAAATATAAAATCAGAAAAACTACTTTATTTAACTGATAAGTTACTTCAATTAGAGGTAAAAGTTAAAATCGTGCCTCCATTAACTAAATGGATAGACGGAGACCTAGAAGCAAATCAAATTAAGCAAGTTAAAATTGAAGACCTTCTAGACAGAAAACCAATTTCAATAGATAACCCAATAGTAAAGAGGGAGGTTAACAATAAAGTTATTCTTGTTACTGGTGCCGCTGGTTCAATAGGATCAGAAATTTCAAGACAACTTAGTGCTTATAATAACTACAAACACCTTATTTTGATAGATCAAGCAGAATCTGCACTGTATGACCTTCAGCAAGAATTAATTCAAAAAAATAAGGGAAACTTTACAGCAATTGTTGGTGATGTAAGAGATGAAATAAGAATGTCTGATATTTTTGAAACTTATACCCCCAATAAAGTATTTCATGCAGCTGCGTACAAACATGTTCCTTTAATGGAAATGAGTCCATATGAAGCTGTAAAAATTAATATTGCAGGCACAAAAATAATTGCTGATTTATCAATTAAATATAATGTTGAACGCTTTGTGATGGTTTCTACAGATAAAGCTGTAAACCCTACCAATGTAATGGGAGCAACAAAGCGTGTTGCCGAAATGTATATTAGTTGCTTAAGTAATTTAACTAACCACACAACAAAATTTACAACAACACGTTTTGGTAATGTTTTAGGGTCAAACGGCTCGGTTATTCCTTTATTTAAAAAACAAATAGAAAATGGAGGACCTATAACAGTAACACATAAAGAGATTACTCGTTACTTTATGACAATCCCTGAAGCTTGTTGTTTAGTACTTGAAGCTGGGACCATGGGTAATGGAGGTGAAATTTACATTTTTGACATGGGTAAATCAGTTAAAATATATGACATAGCAAAACGTATGATTCACTTATCGGGATTACGTTTCCCTGATGATATAGACATAAAAATAAACGGATTACGTCCTGGAGAAAAACTGTATGAAGAGTTATTAGCTAATGGAGAGAACACCTCACCTACCTATCATGAAAAAATTATGATTGCCAAAAATCAAAATATTGACCATACTTCGATACAACAAAAAATTATCGAATTATGCATTTCAAATAGTGTACGTAATAATAAAAAGACAGTACAATTAATAAAAACTATTGTTCCTGAGTACATCTCAAAGAATTCGATTTATGAGAAATTAGATTCTAGAATAAAAAATTAGTAAATGAGTATTTCTCTAAATATCAATAAATATTGTAGCTAAAAATTTTGTAAAACTCAATAAAAAGAAAATTAACAATAAATAACAATCAGCTAAATAAAAGCGATAACAAAAAATAATCTAAGTTTTAAAAAAAATTACATATGATTTTAATTGCTGATGGTGGATCAACAAAAGTTGATTGGGCTTGTATAGATCTCAATAAAAATGAAGTTTTTAGAACTCAAACTCAAGGTCTAAATCCTAATCTTGTATCAGCAAACGAATTACAATTGAGAATAAAAAGTTCTAAAAAATTAAATAACCATACGAAATATATCCAACAGCTATATTTCTATGGTGCAGGTTGCGGAACTGAGACTCCTAAAGTTGATTTAACTAAAGTTTTAAGTGCTATTTTCGAAAAAGCTACAATAACAGTACACGAAGACATATTAGGAGCTGTATACGCCTCTGCTGGCAAACAAGAAGCAATTGTTTCTATATTAGGAACTGGTTCAAATAGCTGTTACTTTGATGGATTAAAAACTGAATATTTAGCTCCTTCACTCGGGTATTCCATCATGGATGAAGCTAGTGGTAATTACTTTGGGAAAAAATTACTTAGAGATTTTTTTTACAAAAAGATGCCTCAGGATATCTCAAAGAAATTTTCTCTAAATTTTAATCTTAACCCTGATGAAATTAAACTAAACTTATACAAAAAAGAAAACCCTAATATGTATTTGGCTACATTTGCTAAATTTCTAATAGAAAACAAAAATGAAAAATATGTAAAAAAACTTGTTAACAAAAGGCTTACAAAGTTTTTTAATCTACACATAATACCTTTCAATAAAAGCGATACAATTCCTTTGTATTTTATTGGGTCAATTGCTTATTTTTTTCAAGATATTTTACACAAAATAGCTTTGAAAAACAACATGACTATTAAAAACATTATTCAAAGACCTATTGATGGACTAATTAACTATCACAAGGAAAATATTTAGAATAAATCTATCACCCTTTCTAATGCCATTCCTCTTGAACCCTTAATAAAAACAGTACCTCCTACAGTGAAATTTTCACTTAGAATAAATTCTTTTAAATCAGAAAAAGTTTTGAATTTATTAAGAGAAGTTTTTACACTATAAAAATTTTCACCAACTAAAATTGATGTATCAAAATTAAAAGCCTCAACTTTATCTGCAATTAATTGATGCTCTTTTAAACTAGTATTTCCGAGCTCAAACATATCTCCTAAAACTACTATTTTTTTATCTGCTACCAACTCATAAAAACTATCTAAGGCAAAACCCATGCTAGTTGGATTAGCATTGTAGGCATCTAATATAAATTTAACACCATTTTTATTTATTATCTGAGATCTATTATTTGAAGGAACATAGTTTTCTAACCCTTGCTTTATTTTTGAATTGGAAATTTTAAAAATTTTCCCAATAGTTATCGCGGCAGAAATATTAGAAAAATTATATTTTCCAATTAAATTACTTTTAATAACAACCTCTTGAAATTTTAAATTTACATAGGGTTCAGCTTTCAAAAGATTAATAGAACTATCAAACAAAATTCGAATGATAGTAGTTGTTTTATTTAATTGTATATTATCGTTAGGATTAACAATCGCTATCTTTTTATTATCTTTTAAAAAGTCATACAGTTCTGATTTGGCTTTGATAACTCCCTCTACAGAACCGAAACCTTCTAAATGAGCTTTTCCAAAATTAGTAATATAACCATAATCAGGCCTACAAATTTCAGACAAGAAAGCAATTTCTTTAGGATTATTCGCCCCCATCTCAACAACACCTATCTGTGTATTCAAATCCATTGAAAGTAATGTTAACGGGACACCTATATGATTATTTAGATTACCTATAGTAGCAGTAACATTATATTTTTCATTAAGTACAGCAGTAATTAATTCTTTAGTCGTTGTTTTACCGTTGCTTCCTGTTAACCCCACTATTGGTATATTTAGCTGTTTTCTATGAAAACGGGATAGTTCTTGTAATGTTTCTAAAACATCATTAACTAAAAGTATAGAAGTATTTGTTTGGTACTTCTTTTCATCGACAATTGCATAAGCGGCTCCTTTACTTAATGCTTCTTCAGCAAATTTATTTCCATTAAAATTCTCTCCTTTTAAAGCAAAAAAAATGGCTCCTTTTCTTATTAACCTAGTATCAGTATCTACTAAAAAATTTTTAGTATACAGTTTATATAACTCTTTGATGGTGTTCATGAACTAAAAATAGTAAACCTCATTGAAATCAATGAGGTTTACTTACTTAATATTTTAAAAAAAATTGATTATTTATTTTTGTACCTAGGGGTTGCTGTTTTCTTTTTATTCATCATCATTGGTCCCATTTTGTCAGTAGCACACCTAAATCCTATATAATTTGTAGCCATATATTCTGGAAAATACCTTCTTTGAGCCGGATCTAACCAATACTCTCTGTCAGCCCATGAACCACCTTTGAAAACTCTAGATTTATCACTAATTAAAGTTGTTCTTCTTTTTGAATCGTATTTAAAATTATTAACAACTCTACCTAAAGAATCTTTCTCTTCTTCCGGCTTAGTAGGCGAATTATACATTCTAGGAGCGTTTGCTAATTGATCTTTGTCTAAATTATAGTCTTTAGATGAAGCTTGATCTCCATCACCTAAATTAGAATTATCTGCTAAATTATAATTCCTCCTCATGTACGTATCTTCTTTAGTTATAGGAATATACTTAACACTACCTGGTAAATCTTTTGGTATTATTCTTCCATTTTCTAAAGTATCATATTCTACCTCTCCTAATTCGTCTCCAACGATAACTACTTTACCATCTTCGTTGATTAATTTTTTAGTAAATATATTACCTCTAAAATAATTAAAATCATTTGCCTCTGCATCAATTATTGGCCTGTAAACATCAGAAACCCATTCAGCCACATTCCCAGACATATCGTATAATCCAAAAGCATTTGGAGGATAACTTCTTACAGCGTTAGGTATATCAGAACCATCACTACTCCAACCAGCAATTCCACTATAATTACCTTTACCTTGTTTAAAGTTAGCTAATTGATCACCTCTTTGTCTTTTGTTTCGATCTCTAGTATACTTTCCATTCCAGGCGTATTTTTTTCTACCTCTTATATTGTTGTATTCTCTGTTTTCAAAAATAGCTTTTGCAGCATATTCCCATTCAACTTCGGTTGGTAAACGGAATTTTTGTGCTAAAATACCATCAGTAGAAGTTACTTGCCTACCAGAAAACGCTCCTTTTGCTGGTTTTGGATCTCCTTTTTTCCTTGGTACTGGTAATCCTTTCTTGTATATAGTTGAGTCTCCATCAAATAATGCATAAGGATTTGTTAAGTAGGTATCAGTATCGAAATTATTTTTCCCTTTAAAAGATAAAGAGTCTTCTTTAAAAATATTTTTGATAATACCTTTATCCATCAAGATTTTTAAGTTAACAGCATTTGTACGCCATTTACAATATTTATTTGCTTGAATCCAGCTAACACCAACTACAGGATATTCTGCATAAGATGGATGTCTTAAATAGCTCTCAGACAATAAATTTGTATTCCCTAGCCCTTTTCTCCAAACTAGTGTATCGGGTGTTATAGAAGAATAAATATGTTTATATTGAGCTTCCTCAGGAGGGAAAATATCTTTGGTATACTGCATAAACAACCCATATTCAGAATTTGTTACCTCGGTTTCATCCATATAAAATGAGCGCACATGCATCTGTCTTGGTGTAGTATTCCAATCAAACATCACATCATCTTGTACTAATCCCATAGTAAAGGTACCACCTTCTATATGAACCATTCCTGGAGGTGCATTGTTTCCTTCTTTGTACTTTCCTTTAAGGTAACCACCATAATTAGGATCATTAAAGTTCCATCCAGTTAGGGAAGACTGACCTGAACCACCACCTCTTCTACTACTACAAGAGGTAATAAATAATCCAATGATTAGTAATAAACTAAATAATTTTAACGTACTTTTCATGTATTTTTAACTATTTTTAAGGGTGTGGCAATTTACAATATTTATAGCTTCTAACAAGAAAATTTACTTATCTTTTATAAATAAATTGGTTAAAAACATTGTCATTGCTAGTCTTCAAACGACACATTTTAAACTTTATTATTACGAAACTAAGAAAAAGATTAAAATAAGTAACATTAAAATTCGTTATTTTGTGACGAATTATGAAAAAAAATATATTTCTTTTTTGTTTACTTTTCTCTCTTTTGGGATTTAGTCAGTCAAAATCAGTATTATCTGAAGGAACTTGGTATAAATTTTCAATAGATACCACTGGGGTTTTTAAAATTGACGCTAATTTTTTAAATCAACTCGGAATTAATCCTAATTCTATCAATCCTAAATATATAAAAATTTTTGGAAACGGTGGTAACATGCTCCCTCAAAAAAACAATATTATACGTTATAATGACTTACAAGAAAATCATATTTATGTTCATGGTGAAGATGACGGTTCCTTTGACACTAATGATTACATCTTATTTTATGGAGAAGGCCCAGATGGTTGGGTAACCAACCCTGTAACTTCATCTGCTTCCCATCAAAAAAACATTTATACTGATAAATCGTATTATTTTCTAACCTTAGGAAGCACAAATGGTAAGAGAATTAGTAATAAAGTACAACCAACCTCAGCTAGCATTAAAACAATTACTTCTTTTGACGATTATATTTTTTACGAAAAAGAAGAAAAAAATCTTTTTGCGGTAGGAAGAAAATGGTTTGGTGAAGATTTCAGTTTTGAAAACACTCAAAACTTTAAAATCCCATTCCAAAACCAACTCCCAAACAGCGATATAACTATAACTGTAAGTGCGGTAACTATTTCTTCTTTAAACTCTTCAATGACAATCACTGCCAATGGTACTAACTTAACAACATTAAACTTCCCTCCTGTTTCTAGTTCAAGTGTAAGTTCACTTGCCATACAAAGAACTGGCCAAGGTACAATTAAAAGTAACTCCTCTGATAGAATTGACATTTCTATAAACTTCAATAATAATGGATTACCTTCAGCAAAAGCATATTTAGATTATATTGAAATTATTGGAAAAAAAGAATTAAAAGCAACTAATAAACAATTCTCTTTCAGGAATTTTGAAGCTAACAATACAACTGGAACGATTGAATATCAAATTCAAAACTCTAGTAACATAAACTTCATTTGGAATGTTACAAATCATATTTCTCCTGAGAATATAGAAAACATAGCTACTGGAAATTCATTTAATTTTAAAGCTAATGGTGGGACTTTAGAGGAATATGTAGTAGTAAATATTGCTAATACATATGAACCAAAAATAGAAGAAAACTTCAAAATTGAAAATCAGAACTTGCACGCTTTAAAAGATATCCAATACCTTATCATAACCAACAACAACCTTATCAATGAAGCTCAAAGGCTGGCCAGCTACCATACTAATAATTCAAATATATCAAGTAAAGTTGTTCCTCTTAATAAAATATATAATGAATTCGCATCTGGCTCTCCAGATATAACAGGAATTAGAGATTTCATTAAATACTTGTACGATAATTCATCAATAAATAAAAAATTAACATATGTATGTTTTTTTGGAGATTCATCATATGATTATAAAAACAGAATTAACAATAATAATAACATAGTTCCTACCTATCATGCCACTCAAAGTTTCGATTTAGTTTCTTCTTATGTTACAGACGATTACTACGTAATGCTAGAACCTAATGATGGTGACATGTTAATTTCTGACACTGTTGAAATAGCCTCAGGGAGAATACCTGTAACGTCTGTTCAAGAAGCAAAGAATGTTATTGATAAAATTTTAAGTTACTATAATACTGATTCATTTGGTGATTGGCGAAATACAATTACTTTACTTGCAGATGATATTGATCAAGATGCTGATAAAACCTTACAATCTGGACTAGAGGAAGTCGCAGATTCTATAAAAAAATACAAACCTTTTTTTAATATTAATAAATTATATGCTGACGCCTTTAAACAAGAAAATTCATCAGGAGGTGAACGATATCCTCAAGTAAAAAGTGCAGTTAGTAACACCATTGAAAATGGGACACTTGTATTTGATTATTTTGGACATGGTGGTGAAGATGGCTTAGCAGACGAACGTCTTTTAGAGATTCCACAAATTGAAGCTTTAAACAATCTAGAAAAATTACCTTTATTTATTACTGTTACTTGCGAATTTTCAAGATTTGACAACCCTTTAAGAGATACTGCAGGAGAAAAGCTGTTTTTAAACAAAAACGGAGGAGCTGTAAGTATGATTACTACTACTCGAGATGTTTTTATTTCATTAGGAGAACAATTTAACAAAGAACTGACAAAACACGTGTTAAGTTTTGATAATTCTAATAGCTCTATTGCTCAAAATTTAATAAAAGCCAAAAATACAACCTCTAGTAATCAAAAGTTTTTTATATACTTTTTTGGTGATCCTGCCATGAAACTAGCTATACCAAAACCTAATGTAAGAATCACAAAAATGAACGGTAAAAATATCACTAGTTCTATAGATACCTTGAAAGCCTTATCGAAAGTATCATTTGAAGGTGTTGTTACCAACAGTTCAAATACTATTTTATCAAATTTCAATGGAGTATTATCAACAGTAATATTTGATAAATCAATCAATAAACAAACATTAGACAATGATGGGTTTGGTGTTATTAACACATTTGACTCACAAGAAAGTAAACTATTTAGAGGAAAATCATCTGTAAGAAATGGTCGTTTTAAATTTGAATTTATCGTACCTAAAGATATTAAAATAGCTTATGGAAAAGGGAAAATAAGTATGTATGCTAATGACAGCAATATAGATAAAGGAGGTGCTAACTTTGATGTAACAGTTGGAGGAATAAACCCAAACGCCCCTGAAGATACTACTGAACCAGAAATTCAATCATTTATGAATGACGAATCGTTTATTGATGGAGGTACTACCAATGCTTCTCCTAATTTAATTATAAAATTGTCAGATGTCAGTGGAATAAATACGTCTATTACTGCTGTAGATCACGATATTGTAGCTATTTTAGATGGAAATGAATCTGAACCTTTTATTTTGAATGACTATTATCAAACTGAACTCGATGATTTTACAAAAGGGAGTGTTTCTTACAAACTTAGAAATCTATCTACAGGGCCTCATACATTAAAAATAAAAGCATGGGACACTTACAATAATTCATCTGAAACTACGTTAAATTTTGTAGTTGTCAGTGATACTAACATCGTACTGACTAACGTGTTAAATTATCCAAATCCATTTGTAAATTACACTGAATTTTGGTTTAATCACAACAAACCTAATGAACCATTGGAGGTTCAAGTTCAAATTTTTACAGTATCTGGAAAGTTAGTTAAATCAATTAATCAGCTTTCTCAAACAACAGGAAATTTATCAAGAAATATAACCTGGAATGGCTTGGATGATTTTGGCAACAAATTAGGGAAAGGTGTTTATATTTACAAATTAAAAGTTAAATCAACCGTAACAAATATAGTATCAGAAAAATACGAGAAATTAGTAATACTTTAATACATACTAAAATTATATATTTGCAATATCAACAATCAAAATATACATGAGAAAATTAACTATCCTTCTATTATTTTTAGCTGTTGCTTTTAAAGCACAAGCTCAAGGTATCACTACAGCAACTCCATTTTTATTAATAACCTCCGATGCACGTGCGGGTGGAATGGGAGATATTGGTGTAGCTACTTCTTCAGATGCATTTTCCATTTTTCATAATGCAGCAAAAACAGCATTTAATGAAAATCAAATAAGTATTGGATTAAATTATACTCCTTGGCTTAGAAACTTAACGGATGATATTTTTGCTGGTAATCTTTCCTACGTTAATAGGTTCAAAGAAAATGCCGCTTGGGGGGTAGACGTAAAATACTTTTCTTTAGGTAAAATTGAATTAACTAATTTATCAGGAGGGTCATTAGGTTCTATAAACCCGAGTGAATTTGCTATTACAGGTATCTATTCTCTTAAACTTAGTGAAAGATTTTCTATGGGAGTTGGCTTAAAATATATAAACTCAAACCTAGATGTATCTAACAATTTAAAAGTTGTTAACTCTTTTGCTGTAGACGTATCAGCATACTATCGATCTGAAGAAGAAAATTACGGAAGTTTTAACGGACGTTATCGTTTGGGTGTTAATGTTGCTAACATTGGACCAAAAGTAGAATATACTGATGGAGTAGAGAGTTTTATCCCTACTAATTTTAAATTAGGTGGTGGTTTTGACTTTATCTTTGATGATTACAATTTATTAGGCTTAAACTTTGAGGTAACGAAATTATTAGTTCCAACAAGTCCAAACTCAACAAGAGGTTGGTTTGATGGAATGTTTACTTCACTAGGAGACAGAAGTTTTAGTGAAGAATTAAAAGAAGTTACTTGGGCTTTGGGTGCTGAGTATTTATACAACAAAGCTTTTGCTGTAAGGGGAGGTTATTTTCATGAAAGTGAAGAAAAAGGACAACGCCAATATTTTACAATGGGAGCTGGTTTTAAAGCCAAAGCTTTCTCTTTGGATCTTTCATACTTAATGAATACTTCAGATGTTAATAATCCTTTAGAAAACACATTACGTTTCTCTTTATCATTTGATTTAGGTGAAATTTATGACGACTATTAAAACTCAATTTTTTTTAGTAATTTCGTATAAAATACATAAGCTGTCTTTATAAGACAGCTTTTTTTGACTCTTAATATAATATGAAAAAAATTGATATTTCTACTACTGCTACTATTTTTGACTCTATTTCTCAGTTATCACAAGAAGATGCTTTCTTACTAAAAAAAGCAACAGAGGCAAGGAATAAGGCTTACGCACCCTACTCAAAATTTAACGTTGGTGCTGCTATATTACTTGATAATAATGAAATAATAACAGGTAATAATCAAGAAAGCGCAGCCTATCCATCAGGTATGTGTGCGGAAAGAGTTGCCATCTGGAAAGCTGGTTCTGAATATCCAAATATGACTGTAAAAAAAATTGCCATCACTGCAGCTTCTAGCATCACCAAAGTTGATAAACCCGTAGGCCCATGTGGAGCATGTAGACAAACATTATCAGAATATGAAATTAACCAAAAGCAACCTATAGAAATTATATTTACAGGAGAAACGGGGTCAATTGTAAAAACAGAATCATTAGTATCTCTATTACCATTTTCTTTTGACAGCTCATATTTATAATTTTAAACATCTTTTTTTATTAAAATCATAAAAAAATTAAAATATCTTTCAATAACAACTGTAAAATAAGATAAAATGTTTTCTTTGTAACAATTTCTATAAAACATATCTTTCAATATGACCAATGTAATAATTACTGGTACAGGAGCATACATACCTAGCATTACCAAAAAAAATGTTCAATTTACTGATACTAATTTTTTAAATGTTGATGGTACTCCTATTAAAGATACCAATGAAGTAATTATTGAAAAGTTTAAGGCTATTACTGGAATAGAAGAAAGGCGATATGCAAAAAAAGAACTAAACACATCAGACTTAGGTTTTTTAGCTGCTAAAAAAGCAATTGAAGATGCTGAAGTTAACCCTGAAGAAATAGACTATATTATTTTCGCTCATAATTTTGGGAATGTTAAAACTAACAGCAATCAAAGTGACTTATTACCCAGTTTAGCTACTCGCGTAAAAAATTTATTGCAAATAGAAAACCCAAACTGCGTAGCTTATGACATACTGTTTGGATGTCCTGGCTGGATACAAGGTGTAATTCAAGCTCAAGCTTTTATACAATCTAAAATAGCAAAAAAAGTGCTAGTAATAGGTGCTGAAACTTTATCAAGAGTAATTGACGAGCATGATAGAGACAGTATGATTTATAGTGATGGTGCTGGTGCTTGTATTATTGAAAGCTCAGAGAACAATAACTCTGGAATTTTAAGTCATGCCTCTCAAACTTTTGCAAAGAACGAGGCTTATTATTTATTTTTTGACAGTTCTTATAATAAATATAATAAAGAGGATGAAAGTGAGGTACAATATATGAAAATGCATGGGCGTAAAATCTATGAATTTGCACTTAATAATGTACCAAATGCAATGAAAGCTGCTTTAGATAAAAGTGGTATTGAAATAAATGAACTTAAAAAAGTTTTCATTCACCAGGCTAATGAAAAAATGGATGAAGCTATTATAAAACGTTTTTATAAACTCTATAGCAAACCTGTACCTGAAGGAATTATGCCTATGAGTATTCATAAATTAGGAAACAGTTCAGTTGCAACGGTACCAACCCTATTAAATTTAGTTTTAAAAGGTGAAATAGAAAATCAACATATTGAAAAAGGAGATGTTATTATGCTAGCATCAGTAGGTTCTGGAATGAACATAAATGCTATCGTATATAAATACTAAAAAATACATCATTAAATATCGCAAATCTAAAATCTAAATATTATTTTTGCGGATGCAACAACACAATGTACTTATTTTAGATTTCGGTTCGCAATATACTCAGTTAATTGCCCGCCGTGTAAGAGAATTAAACATTTACTGTGAAATTCATCCCTATAACAAAATCCCTCAAAACTTAAACGACTTCAAAGCTGTTATTTTATCCGGAAGTCCTTCTTCTGTTCGTTCAGATGAAGCACCTCATCCAGATTTATCAGAAATTAGAGGTAAAAAACCTTTATTATCGGTTTGTTATGGAGCTCAATACTTAGCTCATTTCTCCGGAGGATTAGTAGCACCTTCCAATACCCGTGAGTATGGTAGAGCTAACCTTTCGTTTATTAAAGAAGGAGAAGAATTCTTTTCTAATATTTCTGAAGGAAGTCAAGTTTGGATGAGCCATTCAGACACTATTAAAGAATTACCAACAAACGGAGTATTGTTGGCTAGTACTCATGATGTAGAAAATGCAGCTTATAAAATAGAAGGTGAAACTACCTATGCCATTCAGTTTCATCCTGAAGTATACCATTCAACAGATGGGAAACAGTTATTACAAAACTTTTTAGTATCAATCGCAGGCGTAGCACAAACATGGACTCCAGATTCTTTTGTTGATGAAACTGTAGCCAACCTAAAAGAAAAGATTGGAAATGATAAAGTTGTTCTAGGGTTATCTGGTGGGGTAGATTCAACAGTAGCTGCTGTACTATTGCATAAAGCAATTGGAAGTAATTTACACTGTATATTCGTAAATAATGGATTACTCCGTAAAAATGAATTTACTGATGTATTGAAACAGTACGAAGGAATGGGGCTAAATGTAAAAGGAGTTGATGCTTCGGCACGTTTTTTGGATGCTTTAGCTGGATTATCTGACCCTGAAGCAAAAAGAAAAGCAATCGGAAAAGTTTTTATTGATGTTTTTGATGATGAAGCAAACAAAATTGAAAACGCTAAATGGTTAGCTCAAGGAACTATTTATCCAGATGTAATAGAATCTGTATCTGTAAATGGTGGCCCATCTGCTACTATTAAAAGTCATCATAATGTAGGGGGATTACCTGACTTTATGAAACTTAAAGTAGTAGAACCTTTACGTATGATTTTTAAAGATGAAGTTCGTCGTGTAGGGGCTTCTATGGGAATAGATAAAGATTTACTAGGAAGACATCCTTTTCCAGGACCTGGTTTAGCCATTCGTATTTTAGGTGATATTACTGCTGAAAAAGTGCGTATATTACAAGAAGTTGATGCCGTGTTCATTAACGGTTTAAAAGAGCACGGATTGTATGATAAGGTTTGGCAAGCTGGAGCTATATTATTACCTGTTAATTCAGTAGGTGTTATGGGTGATGAACGAACTTATGAAAAGGTGGTAGCACTTAGAGCAGTTGAAAGTACTGATGGTATGACAGCTGATTGGGTTAATTTACCTTATGAGTTTTTACAAAAAATATCAAATAAAATAATAAATAATGTAAAAGGCGTTAATAGGGTTGTTTATGACATTAGCTCTAAACCCCCTGCAACAATTGAGTGGGAATAACGTTTATTTATAAAAACACTCGAAAAACATATATTAGAATATAGAAGCAGATGAAGAAATTACAATTTTTAATTTTAATCGGTATTTTGTCATTTACCATTTCATGTGGTCAACAAAAACGTTATGTATCTTATAAGATACAAGAAGGAGAGACCATGAGAGATGTTGCCAATCGTTTAGACATGAAGACTAAAGACTTACTTAGGTTAAATCCTGATGTTGGTAGAAGACCTAATGCTAATACTGTCATTGTTATACCTAATCCAAAAATTAAAACTAATAATTCTTCATCTGATTCAAAAGAGGACTATGCTGTTGTAGTTGAGGACGATAAACCAAAAGAAACTGAGACTACAAATAATGAACAGGAAAATGAAAACAGTGAAAATAACAACACAGATGTGTACCAAACCACTGTAATTAAAAGCTATGAAACTCATGAAGTAAAACCTGGTGAAACTGTGTATAGATTGACCAAGCTTTATGATATTTCTAAAGATGAATTGTGTAAACTTAATCCTGAATTTCCTGAAATAGTAAACAACATTCTTAGTATTGGACAAATACTTAAAGTAAAAGCTATAGAGGAAACAGTAACAGTTAATAAAGAAGAAGTCTTAAAACAATATTTAACCCATACAGTAAAAAGTAAAGAAACTGTTTTTAGCTTAACTCGCTTTTATAACATAACAAAAAAGCAATTAGTTGATTTAAACCCTGAATATCCTGGTTTAATAGATAATAATTTATCAATAGGTCAGCTATTAAAAATCAAACCTATTGAAGATGTTAAAGAAAATGAAGAATTTCTTTTTTATCAAGATAGTATACAAGAAAATGCATCAATAAACCTTGCTTTTTTACTTCCTTTTAAAACTAAGGAGTATGACTCTCTAAGTAATAAAAAGATTTTTAAAAACAATAAGTTAGCCAATATGGTAACAGATTTTTACATGGGAGCTGAAGTTGCTATTGATTCTTTAAAACAACAAGGTATTGTAATTAACAGTTCAATTTTTGACACAGGTAATAGAGGTGAAAATATTTCACAAATATTAGAAAATGATGAATTAGATACTGCTGATGTAGTTATAGGCCCTTTTTATTCTAATAAAGCAGACAAAGTAGCTAATAAAATAAATGCGCCTATTATTTTTCCTCATTATTCTAGTAAGCAGAAAAATATATCATCTTCTAAAATAGTTAAAGTAGCTCCTGAGAAAACAACATATGCCAATTATTTAACCTCTTACCTTAAAGCTAATTATAACGGAGAAAATATTTTTCTTGTTGGAGATGGAGAAAAAAAATCTAATGAGCTAATAAAAAACATCAGTGTTTCTCTTAAAAAACATGATTCAATAACTACTATTCATATTCTAAAGCCAGAGGATGGCTATATTAAAAGAGAGCGTTTTTCGAATAAAATGAATACCCAAAAACTTAATTGGGTAATTATTACTTCAGAAGATAAAGTAATCGTAGCTGATGCTTTAAATAGTATGATTGGATTACCTGATGATTTAGCCGTTCAGGTATTTTCTACACATAAAAATAGTTCATATGACAGAATTGACAATAACAAGTTAGCAGACATTAATTTTACATATGTATCTACCAACTTTTCAGATAGTAACTCAGATGACATAAAACTATTTTATAAAAAATTTAGAAGTAAAAACAATGCGTTACCCTCTGAATATGCTATTAAAGGATTTGATATTACATATGATATTTTAATTCGATTGGCTTCTGGCAATGACTTAACAAAAACATTCAAACAGGGAGCTTCTATACGAATTGAAAATAAATTTGATTACAAGAAAAAATTATTTGGTTCAACAATCAATAAAGGATTGTTCATCATAAAATATAATAAAGACTTAAGCTTAACCAGGCTTAAATAATAAAAAAGGATGATTTTTAAATCATCCTTTTTTATTTGTACATTTCTTTATAATATTTCTGATACTCTCCACTAGTTACATTATCTATCCAAGCCTGATTCTCCAAATACCATTTAACTGTATGCTCTATACCTTCCTCAAATTGTAATGAAGGCTCCCAGCCTAGTTCGTTTTTAAGTTTAGAAGAATCTATAGCATACCTATAATCATGTCCAGCTCTATCAGTAACAAAAGTTATTAATTTATCTGATTCCCCTTCATTTCTTCCTAAGAATTTATCCACTGTTTTAATTAACACTTTAATTAAATCAATATTTTTCCATTCATTAAATCCACCAATATTATACGTGTCTCCTAATTTTCCTTTATGAAAAATAACATCAATAGCTCTAGCGTGATCATTTACAAACAACCAATCTCTAACATTTTCTCCTTTTCCGTAAACCGGCAAAGGTTTATTATTGCAGATATTATTAATAAACAAAGGAATCAATTTCTCTGGAAACTGATAAGCCCCATAATTATTAGAACAATTAGAAATTACTACAGGTAAACTATACGTATCATGAAATGCTCTAACAAAATGATCTGAAGAAGCTTTAGACGCCGAATATGGTGAATGTGGGTCATAGGCTGTTTCTTCTGTAAAAAAACCATGTTTTCCTAAACTTCCAAAAACTTCGTCAGTAGATATATGATAAAAGAGCTTTTCATCAAAATCATTATTCCATTTATTTTTTGCTGCTTCTAATAAACTTAGCGTTCCCATTATATTAGTTTTTGCAAAGGAAAATGGGTTTTTTATCGATCTATCAACATGAGATTCAGCTGCTAAATGTATAACACTATCTATGTTATATTCAGAAAAAACAGCACACATCTTATCATAATCACACACATCCGCTTTAACAAAAGAATAATTTGGTTTATTCTCTATATCGCTTAAATTTTCTAAGTTACCAGCGTAGGTTAAATTATCTAAATTAATAATATTGTAATTAATATATTTATTAACCAATAATCGAACTACATGAGAACCTATAAAACCTGCTCCTCCGGTAACTAAAATATTTTTCATATAATACAGTTCTTGTCCTTTTTTTAACTTTAAAAATACTCTACAGAACAAACCTACGAAAAAACTTGATTACATAGTAGAAAATATCTAGGCCTTCGACTGGAGTTGAATGGGACATGTAAATTATCAGTTGGAGTGTTATGAAATATGATAAAAATAAACTAGATTGCCAATTTAAGTCTTTCGACTATCGCTCAAGATAAACTTTGTCGAAAACAGCTTTCATTACTGAATCTTCAAACTATCCTTCGACCATCACTTAGGGTGGCAATAAAATTATAAATACAAACGAGATAAATATTGCCCATAATCACTTTTAAGTAAAGGTTCTGCTAATTTTTTTAATTGCACTTTATCAATATATCCCATAGTGTAAGCAATCTCTTCAATACATGCGACTTTTAAGCCTTGACGTTTTTCTATGGTTTCGATAAATTGCCCAGCTTCCATTAAGGAATCGTGGGTACCAGTATCTAACCACGCGAAACCTCTACCCATTAAAGAGACTTTTAAATTGTTTTGCTCTAAATAGGCTTGGTTTACGGAAGTAATTTCTAACTCTCCTCGTTTGGATGGTTTCACCTTTTCGGCAATAGAAATGACATCATTAGGATAAAAATACAAGCCTACTACCGCATAATTGGAAGCAGGGTTTACTGGTTTTTCTACAATAGAAGTAGCATTATCTTCTGTATCAAAAGAAACTACCCCATAGCGCTGGGGATCTTTAACCATATATCCAAAAATAGTAGCATTTTTATCTTCTTCGACTATTTTTATGGCAGTTTGTAACATTTTAGAGAAACCATGACCGTAAAAGATATTATCACCTAAAATTAGGCAAACATCATCCTTCCCTATAAACTCTTTACCAATGATAAAAGCCTGCGCTAGCCCATCTGGCGATGGTTGTTCTGCATATTGTAAGTTGATACCTAAATCGGAACCATCACCAAGAAGGTTTCTAAAATTTGGCAGATCTTGTGGAGTAGAAATAATCAAGATTTCCCGAATGCCAGCAAGCATCAAAACCGAAAGCGGGTAATAAATCATCGGTTTATCATAAATTGGTAATAACTGTTTCGATACTCCTTTGGTTAAAGGGTAGAGCCTAGTTCCTGAACCGCCTGCTAAGATGATGCCTTTCATAATAATTATAAAACTTATTCAATCGCTAAATTATAAAAAATAAGCTCAGAAATTTTCTGAGTTTATTTTTATTTCATTAACACTTTAAATGTTTTCAATATTACTTCTATGTCTTTCATCAGACTTCGATTTTCCAAATACTCTAAATTAATTTTCAGTTTATGAGGCATAATTACTTCGATGTAGTACTTATTTGGATCCGACTGTTTTGATAAAATATCGTTTTCACCCCTATATTCTATAGATGCCAAATCTGTAATTCCTGGTATCACTTTTAAAACCTCTCTTTGCTTCTCCGAATAAAGACTAACATATTTACGAACTTCCGGCCTTGGCCCAACAAAACTCATATTTCCAATAAGTACATTTATCAATTGAGGTAGTTCGTCTAATTTGTATTTTCGTAAATAGTACCCTATGCTTGTAATTCTAGGATTCCTTCCTCCTACGGTAAGTAACCCTAGCTTATCTGAATTGACTTTCATAGTTCGAAATTTATAAATCCTAAAATCAAGATTTCCTTTTCCTACTCTTACTTGACGATAAAATACCCCTCCACTTGAGGTGCATATAATTACTATTCCAATAATTACTAATAAAGGACTTAAAATCATCAATCCGAAAAACGAAAAAAATAGATCAAATAATCGTTTCATTTTTTTTTATTTTATAGTAAGCTCTTTTTACCGCACTAATTACCCTCTCAATTTGCTCGTTACTTAAATCGAAATAGACAGGTAATGAAATTTCTCTTTCCCAAATAGATTTTGCTTTGGGGTAATCATTTATTTCATATCCTAATTTTTTGTAATAGGATAATAATGGTAAGGGCTTATAATGAACGTTTACGGAAACATCTAGTTTAAATATCTCTTGAATAATACTATTTCTTTCCTCTAAACTAACATCTTTAATTTTAAGTAAAAACAAATGATAAGAAGATTCCCTATTTGTATCCTTAGAAACTGGTAATTCAACCCAATCACAGTTCTTAAGACCTTCGTAATATATATCAAAAATCTTTTTTCTCTTTGGCAAAGTTTCTGTTTCATACCGAGCAAACTCGACTAAACCAATGGAAGATAAGATATCCGTCATATTACATTTAAACCCAGCATCAATCACATCATACTCCCAATTACCCTTTTGATATTTTGCCAAGGCATCTTTATTTTGTCCATGAAGAGATAAAGTATTCAACTCCTTGTATATTTCTTTATTATCAAAAGGAGTAGGCAAATTAATACAAATTGCACCTCCTTCTGCCGTAGTAAGATTCTTAACCGCATGAAAAGAAAAAACGGTAAAATCAACCTCAGAACCAACATTCAAACCTTTATACTTAGCACCAAAAGAATGCGCCGCATCTGAAAGAATCATAATTCTTCCTAATTTCTTCTGATTCTCTGTTTGAGGATTAAATTTATCTATAACTCTTCGCTTATTAACAATCTCTTTTAAACCATCAAAATCAATCGGTAATCCTCCAACATCTACAGGAATAATAGCTTTAGTTCTCTCAGAAATATACTTTTCAACTTTGGAAATATCGATTCCAAAATCAGAATTAACATCAACCATAATAACTTTAGCACCTCTATGTCGAACAATATTAGCAGAAGCACAATAGGTATATACAGGAACAATCACCTCATCTCCTTCTTTTATTCCAAACCAATATAACAACAGTTCTGCTCCTGTCGTCCATGAATTTACAGCTAAAACATTTTCTACATTGCAATATTTGGCTATTTTTTTCTCGAATAATTTTGTTTTAGGTCCAGTAGTAATCCAACCTGACCTTAAGGCATCGGCTACTTCCGAAACTATCTTATCGTCTATTCTTGGTGGTGAAAATGGTATCATATTATAATCTTTTTTTTAATGCATTAAACACATAATGTGAAAAGTAGTAACTGGATTTAATAAAGCCTAATTTTTCTAAATTAAAGTATAAATACCATACTCTTCTAGCAGCTTTTATTTTATTAGCAGATATAGAGTCTTTTCTAACCCTATAACTTACTAAAGTTTTATTAATTCCAAAGGCTTTATGACCTCTTTTTAATAAAGTTATCCATAAATAAGTGTCTTGTCTTGTTCTAATATTTTCAAACTTAAACTCTGAAACTAAATCCGTATCAATCATAGATGTAGACATTCCTATAATTGTATTTTTCATATAATCTTTGTAACCCAATTCTTTAACTACATTAATTATTTGATTTAATGATACACCATATTCATCGACTAGTGAGTATTTCGTAAAAGAAATTGGTATAACATTGTCAATCATAAATTTTATTTGTTCTGCTAGCTTTGTGGGGTTCCATAGATCATCACTATCAATAAATGAAATAAATCTTCCTGTGCTATTCTCAAGCCCGACATTTCTAGAAACAGCAGCTCCACTGTTTTTTATATTTTTAAAAAATTTAATTCTTTCATCTTTTTTTGAAAATTCTTTAATAACCTGTTCTGTATTATCTGTTGAACAATCATCTACAATTATCAATTCCCAATTAGAATATGTTTGGTTAAGTACAGATTTAATTGTCTCAGAAATAAAATTTTCAGAATTATATGAAGGAGTAATTATCGATACTTTATACATTATTGTTTTTATTAAATGCTACTTCTAATGATTTAATATAAAATGAGAAGTTATCTTTCAACATAGCTCTTTTTAATATTAATTCTTTATTATAACTATATATTTCATTAATCTCTTTTGTTGATAATGAATAAATTTTCTTCATTTGTAAAAACAAAGAGTTTTCATTATTTTGAGGTAAAATAAACCCATTTCTAAGATTGATAAATTCTTTGTTGGCAGGTATATTAGACACCAAAGGTATTGTCTCAGCTGCCATAGTTTCTAATAGAGATACAGAAAGTGCATCACTCTTGGGTATGCTAATGTAACAATTAGATTTAACTATAACCTCTACATATTCTTTCTCTTTTAAAAAACCTAAAAAAATCACTTGATCTTCTAAATGTAATTTTTTCACAAGAGTTTTTAACTCCTCTTCTTTCTCTCCTCTATGTGCTATTAATAATTTTGAATTATTATCTATATTTTTCACAAAAAGAGAAAAAGCTTTAATTATTATGTCTACTTGTGAATTATCATTTAACGTTCTTAAACTTAAAAAAGTAAAAAAGGAATTCTTTACAGTATTGTATTTTAAATTTTCTTTTTTTAACCCCATAGGAAAAGTTAAAACTTTATTTTTAGATAGTGAATTTATCACTTCGGTCATATATAGACTATCGGACGTTATTAAATTTCCTTTATTCAAAGAATATTTTGTTATTATTTTATATAGAATATTTTTCTTTGGTGTCACAAGAATATCTGTTCCCCAGGTAGATTGTATTAAGAAAAAATTATTTCTGTTTTTTAAAAGAGCAGATAAAAATCCATAACTAGTTAAATAATGAGCATTAACAATTACTGGATTAATATTTTTAAATATCTTTTTAATCTTAGGAAGTAATAATATAAGATTTTTATTACCCCCTTCAGAATTTACATCAGCCTCAATCGAATGTAAATTGCCATACTTAAAAGGTATGTCACTTTTTTTAGCAAAAGTAACCACATGTACTTCAAAATTTAGTTTAAGCTCTTCATACCATTTAAAAACATGATTATAAGAAGCGTCACCAAATAAAATATATTTTTTCATCATTAAATTTATTTATCTAAAACAAACTCCTTCTTTATATACATATTACTTCTATTAAATAAATCACCAGATATGAAACTTCTAGTTTCATCTTGTTTATCAAAAAGTGTTTTCCCTTCAATATTACTATATCCCATAAACGTCATAATGGTAGGAAATAGATTAAAATGACTTGTTTTATTATAATTATTATAATTCATTTTTGATAATAATTCATTTTTAAGCTTACCTCCTAATGGCAATAAAAACAAAGGTACAGATGCTTCGTATTTAGTGGCTGTCACGGTATTACAATGGCTAGTTTTTAAGTTTTCATCCTCTCCAAGGTTTTGACCATGATCAGCAGTATAAATTATAATAGTATCATCTCTTTCCCCTAATTTATTAATTAGCATATTAAAATAATAATCTACGGACCAGTTTAAAGAATTCTTATAACTATTGTTTAATTTCTCTTTATCATTACCCCATTCTTTTTCTTCTAAAATTGGTGAAAACAACTTCATTTCTTTAGGATAACAATTCTCATAATGAAAATGAGAACCATATTTATTTATATAGAAAAAATTACTTTTATTACTAGCTAATTCACTGGATATAAAGTCTATTGATGTAATATCCATATCATACAGTTTTTTATTCGGGTAAATCTTAACAGTAGTGTAAATAGTATCTATATTTTTAAAATCGTGCTTTGTTAAAAAATTTTGAGTTTCAGTTGGTTGATTATTTATAAATACTGTATTATACCCCGATGCATTTGCATACTGAAATATATTAGGCTTTTTTAACATAGTTTCACTAATATCGGGCATTTCATTTAACTGCATACCACTCATTAAAATGATATTTGATTTAGCACTACAATTAGAGGCTGAACTTGCTGTTCCAAAATTGATAATACTATCTTTTATTGAATATAAGTAATTAGAAACATTATTTTTATTTTCATTAACATCTAAGATATCCCCTCTAATACTTTCATCAACAATATAAATTATATTCTTTATTTTTTTTCCTTTAGCTTCAATTGTTACTTCTTTTCTTGGACCATAATATAACTTTCCTTTTAAAGAATATAATATATTAAAAGGTACTTTTAATACAACATTAAATCTTTTAGACAATGTTCCTTTTTTAGATATTGCACCATAAGTTAAAAACATAAAACTTAGACAAACAATAATTACATTTGCTTTCATTTTTTTCGCTTTAATTTCTAAAAAAACGAAAAGAGCAAACGTTATAAGTAGAGCTTTAAAAAATGCAATACTTATTTCTTTAAAATACATACTAAAGGCGTCACCAGCAAAATCAGATTCTGCTAAAGCAACTCTTGCTTCCATCAAACCAAAACCATAGCCATTAATTTCTTTGTAAACTAAATTCATTAATAAAAAAACGAAAAACACTAAATAAATACTATATCTAAATATTTTGTTTTTATGAATTAGTAATAAAAACAGAAGTAAGCAAGAAATTAAAAATGTAGGGATATAAATAATGTAGTCTTTTATAGTTTGTAGCCACATCTTCTCTACAACATTATTAAGTGTATAACCACTTAAATAAAATAATGCAAGAATAAAAGCTAATAAGAGGAGGCTATTTTTTTTCATATAATTTATTATTAATAGTTAGAGCGTAAGTAAAAAACACAAAGTTAATAAAATGGAAAGATGTTAAATATTTTCCTTTAAACATTCCTAATAATATAATTAGTAAAGAAAAAACAAAAATAGAATTAAATTGATTCCTTTTCATTCTATCTACTTTCTTCAACATAAAAAGAAACAAGCAACATGTTATAGAAAAGACAAATAATCCCCCTCCATAAATTAATTCAATGTAGCCAACATCACTTCTAAAGAAATACACACCTAATTGATGCGATTTAAATGTATTTCCAATTAATAATGTTTTTAGGTCTTCTGGTAAATGATAGTGGTGTTTTAGAAGTGTATCGGAACTTGAAGTCTTAATTTCTCCTGTAGTAGAGGCATTTCTAAAAACTTCAAATAATCGGTTAATTCCAGATTGAACGAATTCATATTCTTCAGGAAGTACAATCAAGTGATTATCGTTAATATAAAAAAAGGTAGCCAATATACTAAAAGAAACAATTAAAACTTTTAGTTGACCAAGTTTTAATCTTAAACTTAAAGCTTTAAACATAATTGTTAATAAAGCAACCATAATTAACGAAAATAGGCCAGTTCTTGCGGTTATAAAAAAAGTAAAAAACAATAATATTATAATTAAATACCTAATCAAAATATTAATTTCTTTTTTCAAATACAAATATACCATACCAAGTGCTGAAAAAACACTAGCGCTATCATATCCTCCAAAAAAACCAGGAACTCGCCATATCAACAGCATATATTCCTCAACTAAATTGCTATCCATACTTACAGCTAAACTGATAAGCATCTCTTTTAAATTAAAAACATTAAATATCTGAAAATAGATAACTACTGCATGTAAAAAAAAACAAAAGGAATAAATTTTGTAGCTAAGCTATGTGTTAATTTTTTAGATAAATTAAACACGATTAATACTGATGCTAAAAAAGTCGTAATCAATCTTATAAAAATATAAACATAATAAATAGAAACATCACTATCTTGAATAATAAGATTAAGGCAAAGTGATAAAGTACATAATACCACAAGCGAAACCATTAATAGTATTTCGTCCCTAAAAAGATTAAAAATTCCTTTTGTTTCTTTGTTATAAATAAAATAGAATATAATGCTTACATTTATAACATCAACAACATTTAGTGGCCCAAGCCTAGGGAAAATAAAAGCTAAAAATAAATATATGAAAAGGAATACAGATTTCATTTAAAATTAAATTTGATATTTTCTTTTCTGAGTTATTTCAAGTACTACTATCCATAATTTCCTACTTAATAAAGACAGCAATAACTTCATAAACCTCTTTAAAGTAAAATCTATTTTCAAGCTTTTTGAATAAAATCTTAATGCATCTAATTTATTGCCTTGTAATAATGATACAGCTCCCAAAGCATCAAAGTATCTTGCTTTACTTTGACTAGCTGTATCTTTATTTAGTTTAATTTCTTCTATTGGAATACCTGACTTTAAAGATTCCCCAACAAGATACTTCTTATTACGTTGAATTTCAAAATTAGAATATGAAACACTATTATTCCTAAAGCACCACTCATATAAAAATTCAGGAATATTATATACTTTATGTTTTTGAGCTATCCGTATAAAAAAATCATAGTCCTCCACATGTAAAGCTTCTTTTCTGTACCACTTCATATCAAGTATCATTTCTCTTCTAATCATCACCGAACCATGACCGAAACAACTATCAAATAAGTGTTTTTGAATATTTTCATTTGTTGATGGCAAATAATGTTTCCTAATAAAATTATTTTCTTCATCAACCACATTATACAAAGTACCACATAATGCATATTCAATATTATTTTCCAAAAAATTTACTTGTTTTTCAAATCTAGTTAAATGGGAAACATCATCATCGTCCTGTCTTGCAATGTACTTACCTTTAGCTAAAGAAAAACCTTCGTTTAATGTTTCTATTAACCCCTTGTTTCCTCTACTAACGATTTTAATTCTTTTGTCTTTTTTTTGATAACTTTCGATAATTTTTAAACTATTATCTGTGGACCCATCATTAATAATTATAAATTCAAAATCTACAAATGTTTGATTTAATATAGAGTCAATCGCATTAGACAAGAACTTACTACCATTATAAACAGGTAGTATTACAGAAATCATTGGGTTTTCCATTTTTAAAATAATTTATTTACTTCCTTATTTGAAAATTCATTAAACTTCATTATCAAATATTTTTTATCCTCTCTGCTTATTAGAGCACCTTCAAATTTTTGAATATAATAAGCATCGTAAGCTAAAGCTATCACTGGTATCTTCTCTTCATAAGCAAATATTGCTGGATGATATCTTGTAGTTATTAACAACTCTGAATTAGATATTATAGTTTTAGAAACATTTGATCTGTAAGGGGGAGTCAACAAAATAACATCTTCATTATCAGGGTAATAGTTATTTTTAAAAGATGATAAAAAAATTATATCATTCATTTTATTCTTAATTTTATTACCTAATAAGACCACTTGGCATCCCTTTTTTAACAAGTCGTCTGTACTCTTTTTGCATTCTTGCAAAAAAGCTGTCTTATCAGAATCATACCAATCATGTAAAGAAAGTACTACATATTTTTTATTTATATTATTTTTTTCTTTTAATAATACAAAATCATCTTGTCCAATTTTCGGAATAAAAGTAGCATCATCTAAAGAAAAAGATGCATTTTTCAATTTATTTTTTAATAAAAAATCAAAGGATTTTTTATCTCTACATCTAACATGATTGACTTTTTTCAAAAAAGACAAAACTGAAAATTTATCAACTCTACTAGTAAATCGGACCTAACCCTTGACCAGTAATATATACATTTTTATTTAATGCTTTAGCTAACAATACTACTGATCCCCAACCATAAATACCATATCCTTTATATCTAGAATTTATTGCACCAGCTCCAGAAATAATGATATATTCAGATTTTAAGATGCTCTTATAGTAATCTTTTAAATCTGAATTAAAATTTTTAACGTACCAAATAGCCAATCTAGGTGTTAGGTGAAGAAACAAAAACTCAAGACCTCTTTGTATAAAAGATGTCCTATTTGCTCCATACATAGGAAATATTTCTTTAACATTTTCACAAGGAGCTTTATAACTCATGCATGAAGCATCTGTAATTATATCTATTTGAGGAAAGTTTTCGTAATAATAAAAAGCTAATGACTCAAACATCGCTTCATCTCCTAAATTACCTGAACCATTTGCTGAACCTAAAACAAGAACACTTCCACTCCCTGCTGATTCTTTTTCTGTTATAAATTTAAACATTGTTGTTTTTTTAATTTTAAAATATTATATCTCATTATGGAAAAATAGAGTAATTCAGCAAATAAAAAAGATACAACAAAATTACTAATATCTTTTAATATAAAAAGAACACTAAATACACTTAATGATGCAAATAAACTACTGTATAAAATATACTTTTGATTATTAGTTGACGTAAGTATTGCTCCATCACCAATGAAAATAAAATATATAATCGGCAATAACATCATTAACCTAAAAATATTAATAATTTCTTTACCTGTATATTTATCTCCATATAATATATATAATATTTCTTCTGAGTAGAGATAAATTGTTACATAGTAAAAAACAATAAGAAGAATAGTGTTTCTAAAATATTTTTTAAAAAAAGTCAAGTATTGATTAATGTTAAACCTATATAAGTCTTTCGACAAAGGTTGCAAAACAATATTTCTTAAAGTAACTAATACAAGAGCTAATCTTGAAGCAGCACCATATAATCCAACTTCATAAAAACCCAGAAAAGAAGTTATAGCCATAGGTATGCCGGCATAATAGGTTTGTTGAAAAGCATAAGATCCTAATAAAGGTAAGGATAGCTTTAAATATTTTTTTACTTTTGAAATTCTTATTTCCTTTAATTCAAAGTGTTTGAAACAATTTAAAAACATAATAGAAGTTGTGATGAAAACATTTAAAAATTGGGAAAGTCTTATGTTTTCTATAGTAATTTGATTTGTTTCAAAAAAGTAATAAAACAAAATATATTGGCCTATTAACCCACTTAAAATAGAAATTAACAATACTTTTTTTGCATCTATTGCAATAAGAAACCAGTCTATTAATAGCACTTGAAAAAAAGTAAATAAAAAATTAAATAATATAAAACTACTGGTATAGCCTTTATTGTAAAACAAAAAAACAGATAAAATTGACAAAAATAAAGTAAATAGTACTCTAGCTGAAACAACATTTGTAAATATAGTATTGAAATTGTCGTTTTTTTGACTTATTTCTTTTATACCTATAGTATGCAAACCAAGACCTCCAATAACGGTCACTAACGATAAAATACTATCGGCATAGGTTAATCTCCCATAATCCTCAACAGGTAAAAACCTAACAATAAGCAAGTTAAAAACCATCAAAGAAAATCTCGAGGCAATCAATATTACCGATATAGACAATATACTTTTTATATTAAACATTAAATTATAATTGAAATAATCGCCTTAATCCAAACAGAAACATGTAGTATTATACTAAAAAAAACAGCCGTAGAACCTATATCCTTGGCGCACTTAGCCAAGGGTTTGTATTCAATTGTAACCAAATCAACGACATTTTCTATAGCACTATTTAATAATTCTACAATTAAAATTAAAACTAGAGTTATTACTAATATATATTTATCAATAAGTAATAAATCTAATAAGAATATGATAATTAATATAAAAAAGCCTATAACCAATTCTAATTTAAAAGATGATTCAGTTTTTAAAACATGCCTTAATCCATCAATAGCATATTTAGTATTTAAAAAAAAAGAATACTTTGGTTTATTATTCATAATTAAGTATTTGATGACATTATTATTCTATAATATTAAATTCATTTGACGGTTAATCATAGTATGCTTATCCATTTCTGTAATCAAAATTGATTGTTTTTTTTTACTTTCAAAATTATATTAAGATAATCAATACACTTACTTGTTCATTCAAGAATATATTAGCACATAATACAACATGTTATTCAATATGAATATCTACTTAAATCTGAATTACGATACTAACTTTATAAGTTTACTCAAATTGTAAATATTCATTATTTACAAAAAACATTTATATTTTAAAGTATATTAAAAAAAGAGCATCTAAAATATTACAAAATAGCTAAAAATACTATCATTTCTTTTTATTGCCTTATTATAACTTTGCTATGAAACAGAAATCAATTTATTACAATAATCAAGGTAAAAATTTGATTTGAAAAAGTTAATACCCATTATTAATCAACATATCGAAATAGGCTGCATTCTCCTCAATAGAAAAAACATTAAGAACTAACTCCGTAAGCACTAGATTAATTTAATAATAACCTTTAATTTATTAACCCACTCTTTTCCAAAAACCCAACCTATACCTAAAACAACTCCTAAAAAAATCCAGATAACAATTATTAAAGTTCGTTTAGGTTTTGATTTTAAAACTGGCACACTAACAGGGTCTATTATTCTAAACACAGGTGTATTTTCTTTTAACTTTATTTTTTGAGTTTCAAGTTGTTTAGCTAATTCAGAATAAATCGTATATGCTAAATTATATTCGGATTCTAAACTTTCCAATCGTGTCTGAGAACGTGATGTTATCAAACCTTGGTTTCTATCTCTAAAATTAGCTAATATTACTTGCTTCTTTTCAAAATCTTTTTTTAATTCATTATGACGTTCCTCTATAAATTTATATTCACTTTTTGCTTTTTGTGTTTTAAAATTGATTATTGTTTTTTGTAACAACTCTTGTAACTTTTTGGTCATTTGAGCAGAAGCTAAAGCTTCAAACATTGAAAAAGATATTTTAATAAAACCATCTTTATTAATCTCTAAAGTTACTTGATCTTTTATTTGTTTAAAAATTATACTTTCGTCTATTGATATTCTATAAATAGAATCTTTCCTAACATTTTCTGAAATTTCTTCTTTGCTTGAAAAAAAACCTATTAGCTTACTCGGAAGACCTATTGTATAATTTTTTACATAAGAAAGAATATTTCTCTTTTTATGTTTTTGATAATATTCTTTATAAGTAATTTCTTTTTTAAAGTTAGAAAATCTCAAAGGTGTACTTGATAACTCCTTTAGAAAAGGGAGACTATGTACAATTTTAGGGTATAAACTAGGTGGTATATTTTCATTAGTATTTCCTCCGCCCAAATTAATACCTGCCATTGCCGCCAAACCACCAATATTACCCCCAACTTTACTAGTTGTAGTTTGTGGAACAATTATAGTTGAAGACGTATATTCTTTTTCAGAAAAAATTGCAATTAAAAAACCGATTAATCCAAAAGTAAAAACAAAACGGATTATTGTTTTTTTACCTTTTAGAATTATTTTAAATAACTCTAATAAATTAATTTCATCTTCAGGATTATTCACACACTTATTTTCAGTCATTTTTAATTACTTATCTGTTAAATTCTTAACCAAAACTCCTAATGTCGCTAAACCTGTTGTAATTGCAATAACTTCTTGAGCCGACATTTTGCTAGTATTTACAGCCTTTTTAGGTATTAAAATTACGGATCCAGGTTTTACATCAGGATATGATTTAAAAAACAGAAAACTCTTCGTTGTTTTTATGTCTCCGTTAGGGTAAATCACATACGCTCTACTTTTTTTCGCATTTACAGAAAATCCCCCTGAATTTTCTATATAGTACTTAAAACTCTTCTTTTTATCATACCTAACTAGCGATGGTGATAATACTTCCCCCTCTACTTTTACTGTTTGTCTTTCTGAAGGTATAAAAAGTTCATCTCCCTCTTCCAATATTAAATCGAACTTAGCCCCCTGATTTCCTTTAGTTAATATTCTTTTTAAATCTATACCAATTTTAAATAGTTTTTTTGTATCCACTTCAATAACACTTAAGGTATCCTTCTTTGAAAAATCAGAAATCATAGCTGATTGTTTCTGATCTTCCAACGCATCATTTCTTCTTGTTAAAAAAGCCCCCTCTACATAAGCATATTTTGTTAGGCCTCCCGCTTGTTTGATTAAATCTGAAATCTTTTCATTTTTACCTTTTAAAGAATACTCTCCTTCAAAATTAACTTCCCCCTTAATGATAACTGTTTTTTGTTTAGTATACCCCTTTAAATAACGAACAGTAACAATATCGAAAGGTTCTAAAATAAAATTATTGTTAGCACTACCACTTAAACTCTCACTAGCCTTGAGATTAAAATTTTCGCTTATAGTTTCAAAACTACCATCTTTTAATCTTCTTGAAACATCAATAACATTTGAGTCTGCACCATCTTTTAACCCCCCCGCAAGCGCAATTAAATCTTCCAACTGCATCCCTTTCATAAAGTCGAATTTATCTGCTTTATTTACAGCTCCATTTATTGTTATGTACTCTTTTTCTTTTAACTCCTCTTTATTAAAAATATAAACACTATCATTTTCTTTTAAAAATAAATTTTTATTTTTATTCCTTAATGAAAAAGATATGGTTTCTTTGTTGGCTTTGTCATAAGTTCTAACAATAATACCTCTATCTAAAAAAGCTTCTCTAGTTACTCCCGCTGCTTTATTTATTAAAGCATCAATCGATAGATTTTCTTTATATTCGTAATTCCCTGGCTGAAATACAGCCCCTGCTATTATTAATCTATTAGAAAACTCATCTACTATTTCATTAATTCGAATAAAATCTCCATCTTTTAACTTTTCGGTAGATAATTTTTTAAACGGTAGTTCTACTATTTCTTTTTGCTTTCCATTTACTCTTTCTATGACAATATTTTCTTTGTATGCTTTTGAAACAAAACCACCACAATATTTTAACAAATCTGTAACTGTTTCAGAGTCTCTAATTTCATAGAGACCTGGCCTTTTAACAGCTCCCTCAATAGAAATTAACTTTTCATAAGGCTTAACTATAATCACATCTTGATCTTGAACTGTTATATTTCCATCAGTAGCTCCATTTACAACAAAATTATAAAAATCGAACTCAGCAATTTTTTGACCAGCTCTAAAAAGTCTAATTCCCCTTAAAGTTCCATTTTTAGTTGGGCCACCAGCTGCATATAAGGAATTTAAGACCGTTGAAAAAGCACTTAAAGAATATGACCCTGGCACTTTTACCTCTCCAACAATACTAACTTGTACATTCCTTACTTCTTTTATGGACACTGCTATATTCACTTTATTGTAGCTATTTGGTGAAGCTCCAATCCCTGAATAAATTCTTTTTAAATGATTTTTAATTTTAGATTTAGCGGCTTTAATTGGCAAACCTACTAGGTGAATATACCCAATTCCTTTAATATTTATAGCGCCTTGCCTGTTTACTTTAACCTCATAATTGACTTCCGCTGCACCCCATAAATCAATTGAAATAATATCTCCTGAACCAATAATATAATTTTCGGGAGTTGTAATATTCAAATTTGGAGTGAAAGAAACATTTGGGTTGTTAAAGAAATCATACCCAAAAAGTTTCTCTTTCTTTTCTTGTTTCTCACCTCCTTTTAATCCAAAATACAATTCTTTGTCTTTGTCTTTGTCTTTGTCTTTGTCTTTGTCTTTGTCTTTGGTATTTTCATTGATATTTGTGTTCCCTAAGTTCCTAATCCGAGTCCTTAATTTCTGAACTTCTAGTTCAGACATTCCTTTAGTTTTAGCAATTGCCAAAGCTTGTTCTAGCGTATAACCTTCCTTTTCAATTTTACTCTTGTAATCTTCGACTTGTCTATCTGTAAGATTGTCTACCTTAACTTGAGTTAATTGTGAATACATATCTTGAGAACTAACTGTAGTTCCCCCTAAAAAAAACAGTACGCTAGCAAATACTATTTTAATATATTTTTTGTTTAGAATCATTTTACTTCCCTATTCTATAATATTCTATTCCTTTCTTTTCTAAGTTGTAAGCTAGATATTGATTTCTACCATCAAAAATAACTGGATATTTTAATTGCTTCTTTATCTCTGAGAAATCAGGTGAACGAAATTCTTTCCATTCTGTTAAAAGAATCAAAGCGTCAGAATCTTTTAACACCTCATATTTTGACTCAAAGTAATCTACATTTATATCTTTCAGATAATATTTCTTAGCTTCTTCAATCGCTTTTGGATCATACGCTTTAATTGAAGCCCCTCTTTGAACCAACTCTTTAATTACATAAATCGCAGGAGACTCACGCATATCATCAGTTCCTGGTTTAAAAGATAATCCCCATACAGAAAATGTAAACCCTACTAAATTATCTCCGAATCTTTTTACAACTTTTTCGGCAATAACTAATTTTTGCCTATTATTAACTTCCTCAACAGAGTTAATCAATTGAGCATTGTAATTATGTTCTTCTGCAATTTTCATAAGAGCATTAACGTCCTTAGGAAAACATGACCCCCCATAACCAGCACCGGGATAGATGAAGCTATACCCTATTCTGGAGTCAGATCCAATTCCGATACGCACATCATTAACATCGGCGCCTACTCGTTCACAAATATTTGCCATCTCGTTCATAAAAGAAATCTTGGTGGCTAACATGGCATTAGCAGCATATTTCGTCATCTCTGCAGAACGAATATCCATGGTTATAAAACGATCATGAGAACGAAAAAACGGGCTATACAATTCCTTCATCTTGCGAAAAGCATCTTCTGTCTCTGCTCCAATAACTACACGGTCTGGCTTCATAAAATCGTTAATCGCATCCCCTTCTTTCAAAAACTCCGGATTAGAAACCACATCAAACTTAACATTCAACCCACGTTTATCTATTTCTTTTTGAATAGCTAAATCAACCTTGTCCGCAGTTCCTACAGGAACGGTTGACTTATCCACCACCACCAAATACTTGTTGATATTTTGACCTATCTCTTTGGCCACTGCCAAAACATACTGTAAATCTGCCGAACCATCAGCTCCCATGGGTGTGCCTACCGCAATAAAAACTATCTCTGCAGTATCTATAGCATCCGCAAGGCTTGAGGTAAAATAAATATTATTCTTTTCTATATTCTTTTGAACCAATTTTTCCAAACCAGGCTCGTAAATTGGTATGATTCCTTTTTGTAATTTATCAATTTTATTTTGGTCTATATCTACACAAGTTACTCTATTTCCCATTTCTGCAAAACACGTACCTGAGACTAAACCTACATACCCTGAGCCAATGACAGCAATATTCATTTGTTATTTATCTTTAGATTTTAAGGTTTCTTTTTCGGCAACTTCTTTACGTAACCCACTACTTGAAAAGCGATGTTCTCTTTTATTGAAGTATAATTTTACCCCTTTCTTTTCACAATAATCTCTACCTGTGAATCGCTTATTTTCATATTCATCTCCAATAATTCGTATATCAATATGAAAAGAACGAAGAACATCCTCTAAATCTTGTTCTGTAGCATACGGGACTATTTCATCAACATATTTACAGCCTTTCAACTGAATATAGCGCTCCACCACTGATTGTATTGGCTTATTTTTCTCTGGTCTATCCAAAGTTGGATCAGTTTGCAATCCACAAATCAAATAATCACACTCACGTTTTGCCTCTTCTAACATCTTTATGTGACCTGCATGTAACAAGTCAAAAGCACTAAAAGTTATACCGATTTTCATTTTCATTTTACTTTTAACAGGCAAATATAATTTTTCTAGTATAAAAACAGCTGGTTTTCTAAACTTTTTTTAAGCTTATAGTTTATAATCGCATGGACTATTTCTTTCGAAGCTTTAATTTTTAGTAAATCAAAGTCATTTCCTTTTTTATCAAGACCTAATCATAAGACACATAATTTATTCTCTGATAATTTAATACCATTTTGTGAGTAAGACAATTGGCAAAATAAATTCCTATCTCTTACTTTATCAAAAAGTGTTTCTCCCCAAAATTTACAATTTCTTTATTCCTTATATCATACACCATATCTATAGACGGCTTTGCATCTTGCAAACCAAATCCATTTCCTTTTAATATTTCTTTATAACTTTCAGTATGCAACTCCGTAAACCCTCCACTAAATTCAATTTCCTCACCATCAACAGTAATGGAGCGATAGGTCCTTTGTCCTTTTTCTTTCACTTCTTTTGGAAGCATTTCTTCGTCAATGGATAAAAACCAACGAACACGGGCTTTTTCAAACTCCAAATATCCAGCTGCTTTATCTTTTTCTCGTAAATGCACAACATTTTCTTGAATTTCACCAAACACCCATGAGAGCATATCATAAAAATGTATCCCAATATTCGTAGCTATTCCTCCAGATTTACTTTCATCTCCTTTCCAAGATGCATGATACCAACCTCCTCTTGAGGTTATATAGGTTAAATCCACATCGTGCTTCCCTTGCTTATTCTTAAGCTCCACGTTGTTCTTTAATGCTATAATACTTGGATGAAGCCTCAATTGGAGAATCGTATGAATTCTATTCCCTGACTCTTTTTCTATATCTGCTAATGCATCTACATTCCAAGGGTTTAAAACTAAAGGTTTTTCGCATATCGCATCGGCCCCTCTTCTTAAAGCCATACGAATATGAGAATCGTGCAAATAATTTGGCGTACAAATACTTACAAAATCTAACTGTATATTCTTTTGTCGTTTTATTTTTTCAATATGACGATCAAAACGTTCAAACTCCACGAAAAAATCAGCTTTAGGGAAATAACTATCCATGATACCAACACTATCAAACTTATCAAGTGCAGCTACAAGATTATTTCCTGTGTCTTTTATCGCTTTTAAATGACGAGGTGCTATATATCCAGCCACACCAACCATTGCAAAATTTTTCATTATAAACTTTTATCTTTTAAACTTAAAAAATTTTTAACATCATAAACTACGGATTGTTCAGCTTTCAATTTACCGATATCTAAATTTTTAAATTGATTATGAGAAACCGCTAAAACAATAGCTTCGTATCTCTTACTAAAAACATTCTCAATAACAGTTATACCGAATTCATCTTGTAATTCAATACTCTTTACCCAAGGATCATACACCTCTACATTAACTCCAAAATCTCTCAATGAATGAACTACATCAATCACCTTAGTATTTCTTATATCAGGACAATTCTCTTTAAAAGTCACTCCTAAAATCAACACATCAGCTCCCTTGACCTTTACTTCCTTATCAATCATCAACTTAATAACTTCTGAGGCGACATGAGCTCCCATGCTATCATTTAACCTTCTGCCTGATAAAATAATTTCAGGATAGTAACCATATTGTTGCGCTTTTTGAGCTAAATAATATGGATCTACACCAATACAGTGCCCTCCTACCAAACCTGGTTTAAAAGGTAAAAAGTTCCACTTTGTTCCTGCTGCTTCTAAGACTTCTGTTGTATTGATATTCATTAAGCTAAATATTTTAGCCAATTCATTTACAAAAGCAATATTTATGTCTCTCTGACAATTTTCTATGATTTTTGAGGCTTCAGCTATTTTTATTGATGATGCTAAATGTGTACCAGATTTTATAACTGATTTATATAAACTATCGACTTTTAAAGCTATCTCAGGAGTAGAACCAGATGTAACCTTTAAAATATTCTCTACTGTTCTTTTTTTATCCCCGGGACTTATTCTTTCAGGTGAATATCCTACAAAAAAATCTCTATTAAAACTCATTCCTGATTCTTTTTCTAAAACTGGAATACAATCTTCCTCTGTTGCCCCAGGGTAAACCGTAGATTCGTAGATAACAATGTCTCCTTTTTTTAAATATTTAGCTATTGTTTTACTTGCCGAAAGAAGGGGAGCCAAAACAGGTTGATTATTTTTATCAACAGAGGTAGGAACAGTGACTATGTAATAATTAGATTCTTTCAAAAACTTTGAATCAGAAGTTATGTAAAGACCTTTTTCCTTACCAAAATCTTCTACTAAAACCGACTTTAATGATCCATCATCAACCTCAAGTGTCGTATCCGTACCTTGTTTTAATTCTTTTACTCTTGCTTCTTTTATATCAAACCCTACAACTTTATATTTTGTTGCAAAAAGTCTAGCTAAAGGCAAACCTACATATCCAAGTCCTATAACTGTTATTACTGGCTTATTCATTAAATCTCAAAATAATTTCGAACTGACGAAGTTACAAAAGGTTTTTATAAATTCACCTTTAAACAAAAAAATCCTCTTCAAATAAAATGAAGAGGATTTTTCACTGTGGGCGCGAAGGGATTCGAACCCCTGACCCCTTGGGTGTAAACCAAGTGCTCTGAACCAACTGAGCTACGCGCCCGTAACGCAATTAACTATTCAAGGTTGTGGGCGCGAAGGGATTCGAACCCCTGACCCCTTGGGTGTAAACCAAGTGCTCTGAACCAACTGAGCTACGCGCCCTTTAATTGTTAATTGCGGGTGCAAATATATAACTGTTTTTTAAATCTGACAATAGTTTTTTTGATTTTTTTCTATAAAATTTCAGCAACAACAAATGTACTCCCCCCTATATATCCTATATCTGTTTTTCCCATTCTTAACTCCATTTCATTAACTGCTTCTTTTACAGACAAAAAAGCTTCACCATTTAAATTAAAACCCTTAGATTTCTTTTGTAATTCGATCTCAGATAAACCTCTTGGAATATTTGGTTTACAAAAATAATAAACTGCATCTTGAGGAAACATAGGTAATATTTCTTCTAAATTTTTATCAGAAACCACACCTAAAACAATGTGTATCTTTTCAAACTTCTCTTTTTTTAATTGATTTAATACATAAAACAACCCTTCTCTATTATGAGCTGTATCGCAAATTATTTTAGGAAACTCCTGCAGAACTTGCCATCTTCCTTTTAGATTTGTATTTTTCACCACGCTCAATAGTCCGTTTATTATGTTTTCCTCAGAAACAGAAAAACTCTTCAACTGCTTTATAACCTCTACAGCTGTTTTAGTATTCTTTAGTTGATACTCTCCTAATAAATCTGTTCTATATTCACCCTTTACATCAGAAGCGAATACTATTTCAGAACTACATTCTTTAGCTTTTGCTACAAAAATGGCACTTGTTTCTTTTTGACGCTCTCCAATTACAACAGGAACTTCATTTTTAATTATCCCTGCTTTTTCGAAAGCTATTTCCGACATAGTTTCTCCCAAAAACTGTGTATGATCCAAACCTATATTAGTAATCACTGAAACTTCAGGAGTTATTACGTTTGTAGAATCTAATCTTCCCCCTAGGCCTACTTCTATAACAGCAATATCAACTTTTTCTTTTTTAAAAATATCAAAAGCCAACCCTACGGTCATTTCAAAAAACGACAGCTTTTGTTCCTCTAAAAATGTTTTGTTTTCTGAAATAAATCTTACTACAGAATCTTTAGAAATCTCTTCTCCGTTAACCCTAATCCGTTCTGTAAAATTTTTTAAATGAGGAGATGTATACAATCCTACCTTATACCCTGCCTCTTGTAATATTGATGCCAACATATGACTTGTTGACCCCTTTCCATTCGTACCGCCAACATGTATTGTTTTAAACTTCTTATAAGGGTAATTTAAATGATTTGAGAATGCTTTTATATTAGTTAAGTCTTTCTTAAACGCTGTTTTACCTTCCTTTTGATACATAGGTAACTGTGCAAACATCCAATTTAAAGTTTCTTGGTAGTTCATTAGTTGTAATTAAATTATTATTAGTTGTTGTCTTTACAAATGTCATGAAGTAGTATTTTACTTCTCTAGTAGAGTACTTCTATTGTGCATAAATATAATGACGTTTTTATTCTTGGAACAAGAATAAGTTGTAGTATTTTAATCAAAAAATAATTCCATAAAGCTATTGAGATAAAGAGAACTTATAAACGATAGTTCCTTTTTGTTTAGTTGGTGCATTACTATCAGGATTCCACTTTGTTCTTAAAGCTGCCTCCTTGGCTGGCTTCAATAAACAAGGTGCTGTATTTGTTGACCCTTTTACTCCAGCTATAGCTTTAATCACCTTACCGTTTTTATCTACCTCTATACTTACAACTACCACTCCCTCTTCCTGGCAATCAGGTCTTTTTTTGGGTGTAAAAACAGCCTTTCTTCCTGCTAAATTATAATTCCCTCCAGAACCACTTCCTGAATTACCATAATACTTAGTAGAATTTAGGTCTCCATCTTTATTCCCTTTAACACCTTGTTTTGCGCCATCTCCTTCACCTGTGTTAGCGCCATCTTTTGAGGTTCCATTCAATAAACTATTCAAAGCGTCTTTTGTAGCTTTTGACGGTTTAGGCTTCGGGGTTTCCTTAGGCTTAACTTCTTTGGGTTCCTCTTTTACTTTTTCTTTTTTCTCTTTACTTTTTTCTACTACTGAAACATCTTTAGCAGTATCATCTGTAATTACTTCCTCTTTAATTGTTTCTGAAGGAGCTTCTTCAACCTTCTCTTCAACAACTTCTTCAACTTTTTCAGGTACTGACTGTTTTTTAGTTTTTTCAACAGGTTCTCCACTTCCTACATTAGAATTACCAAAATTAATAGCTAATCCGTACTCTATTGGTGGATCAAGATATTTCATTCCATAATTAAAAACCCCAAACAACAACAACAACAATATAACTGCTGTTATTATTGCTGATTTTTTTTTATGCTTTGTATCTAATATCGACATAATTACTTGCCTTTTACTGCTAAAATCATTTTTAGTTTATTCTTATTTGCTATATCAATAACCTTCATTACATTTTTGTAAGGAACATTCTTATCTCCTCTTATAACTACAGTTTTCTTTTTATCTGCTCCTACTTTTGATAAAATTTCTCTTTCTAAATTATTCGCATTAACTTTAGATTTATCAATATAAAAAGCCGAATTCTTAGTTATTGTTACCGCGATAGAAGTATTATTTTCAGTTTTGCCCCCTGCCTTAGGCAACAACACATCAATTGCACTTACTGTAACTAAAGTTGAAGTAAGCATAAAAAATATCAACAACAAAAAAACAATGTCAGTCATTGAGGACATGTTAAAACTTGGATCGACTTTATTTCTTCCTCTTAAATTCATTATACTGGCTCATTTAAAAGATCTAAAAACTCTACCGACTTAGCTTCCATTTGATACACTACTTTATCAGTTCTAACAACCAAGTGATTGTATGAAATATAAGCTATAATACCCACTATCAAACCTGCCACTGTTGTTGTCATTGCTGTATACAGCCCATCTGATAACATTTTTATATCTATTTGGCCTCCCGCATTGGCTATTTCATGAATTGCAACTATCATTCCAATTACTGTTCCCAAAAAACCTATCATTGGTGCAGCTCCTGCAATTGTAGCCAACACACTAACATTTTTTTCTAATTGATATACTTCTAACTTTCCTGCATTTTCAATAGCTTTATTTATATCCTCTAGTGGTTTACCTATTCTCGATATTCCTTTACCAATTAATCTAGCAGTAGGTGTATTTGTATTTGTACACAATGCTTTTGCACTTTCCAGTTTACCCCCTGTGATATGATCTTTAATTTGATTCATAAAATTTTTATCTACATTGGAAGCTGCTTTTATCGCAAAAAAACGTTCAAAGTAAATATATAGCGCTACAGCTAACAACACAAACAATAAAGCGATTATAATTTGACCTCCTGGTTCTCCATCCATAATTAACTTATAGATAGATAATGTTTTTTCTTGTGTTGCCTCTTCTAGCAATTCTGTTTTTTCTTGAAAATATGCTAACATTAAAATAATTTTAAGTTTTAATTACTAACGATTGAGTTCTTTTTAAATTGTTTAAAAAAATCCTGAATCGTTTAATTCAGGATTTATAAATATAAAATAAATATCTTTTAAAAGTTTAAGACAGTAATAATTTTACCATTAAATAGCCTAAACCTCCTAAAACTATTGTGTAAGGAAGTGCCATTTTTACCATTTTCCCATAAGAAAGATTAATTAATGGTGCTAATGATGATGTTAATAAAAACAAAAATGCTGCTTGACCGTTCGGTGTAGCTACACTAGGCAAATTTGTACCTGTATTTATTGCTATTGCTAATTTCTCAAAATGTTCTCTATCAATCAATCCATTTTTAAAAGCGCTTTGAACCTCTCCAATGTATACAGTAGCTACAAAAACATTATCACTTATTGCTGATAAAAATCCGTTAGCTACATAAAACAAACCAGGTTGTGATGCAGGATCTTGATCTAATGCCCATTGAATTATAGGAGTAAACAAATGTTGATCGTGAATCATTGCAACTATTACAAAAAACACAACTAATAAACCTGTAAATGGTAAAGCTTCTTCAAAGGCATGCCCTAATTGATGCTCATCAATAATCCCCATAAAAGCTGTTTGTACAATAATTAAGGCTAATCCAATAAAACCAACTGGCGCAACATGTAGTGCTAATCCTGCTATTAATAATATTGCAGAAACCCCTTGAATTACTAATCCGTATTTTTGTTTGTCTGTTCGTTTTTTATCTTCTTCTAAAGTGTAATTTTCAATAATTTTAGCAGCTACTGCTGGTAACTTTGCTCCAAACCCAAACCATCCAGTTGTTTCTAAAACAACAGTAGTAAGCAATCCAGCAAATAAAACCGGAAGTGTTATTGGAGCCATATTTAGAAAAAACTCAATAAAATCCCATCCAACTCTTTCTCCTATTAAAAGATTTTGTGGTTCACCTACCAAAGTACAAACACCTCCTAGAGCTGTCCCTACAACACCATGCATGATTAAACTTCTTAAAAAGCTACGAAACTGTTCTAATGTTTCACCACCCAATTCTGTCCTATCTAATACACCATCATCATTATAGTCGGCTGAACTAGAATTAATTTTATGGTAAACACCATAAAAACCTACTGCAACACTAATTAAAACAGCTGTTACTGTTAGTGCATCTAAAAATGCAGAAAGTACAGCTGATAAAAAAACAAAAAGCAATGACAAGACCACTTTAGATTTTATTTTAGTAAAAACCTTACTAAAGATATACATTAATAAAGGTTTCATGAAATAAATACCTGCTACCATAAATACAAGTAACATAATTACCTCTAAGTTTTGCTCTACTTCTAAAAGCACTCCTCCTTTTAAAGGATTTCCTAAGCTATCATTAACTATGTTACCATATTTATCAGTCTTATACATCGGATGGGTTAACCCCAAAACCAATGCCTCTATAGCCAAAACACCTCCAGATTGGAGAGGATAACACTTTAATGCCATTGCAAGAGTAAATATAAATTCTCCAATAAAAAGCCAAGCTGTTATTGTTTTTCCTAAAACGAAAAAAGAAATTATATTAAAGATTAAAAAACCAACCATGGTCATTTTAAACCACCTAGGGCTGTTCCCCAAAAAATATTTAAACATAGTATCTATTTAATTTGTAGCCTTTACACTAGCTCTTTTAAAGCTATCTCAAAAGCAGTTTCACTTATTTTTGTTTTTGATGCACTTTTAGCAAAAGTTCTTTGCAATGCTTTTTTTATAGTGTTAGAAGTATCTTCAAAGATTGCTTCATCACTCATTTCAACTCTTCGTTCCATGAAATAAGCAAATACCCTTGCCATTCCACAATTAGAAATAAAATCAGGAATTAAACTTACTTTTTTATCAGTGTCTTCCATTATAGAGCCGAAGAAAATCTCTTTATCAGCAAAAGGTACATTTGCTCCACAAGAAATCACTTCTAAACCAGTTTCTATCATCTGATTTATTTGTTCTTGCTTTACCAATCTAGACGCAGCACAAGGCGCAAATATTTCACATGGCAAATTCCATATACGAGCATTAATCTCTTCAAAAGGAATCATGTTTTGGGCCACCAATGTATTTCCATCTTTATTTAAGAACAAGTTTTTAATTTCTTCAGAAGAAAAACCTTCTTCATTAATAACTCCTCCAACTCTATCAATAATCCCTACTACTTTAGCTCCCATTTGTGCTAAATAATACGCTGCCGCAGAACCTACATTCCCAAAACCCTGAACAATAGCTCTTTTTCCTTCAACATTCCCTCCATATATATCATAATAATGACGAACAGCTTCAGCTACACCATATCCTGTAATCATATCAGCTACAGTATATTTTCTTGCAACACTAGGTGATAAATTTTCATCTTCTAATACTTTTATCACTCCATGTCTTAACTGGCCAATTCTATTTATCTTATCAGCTTCACTAGGTTTAAAATGCCCATTAAAAACTCCTTCTTGCGGATGCCAAACACCACTATCTTCAGTAATAGGAATTACCTCATGTATTTCATCTACATTTAAATCTCCTCCAGTTCCATAATAGTTTTTTAACAATGGAGCTACTGCTTTATACCAACGCTCTAAAACACCTTTTTTACGAGGGTCATGCGGATCGAAATTAATTCCAGATTTTGCTCCTCCAATTGCAGGGCCAGATACTGTAAATTTAACTTCCATTGTTTTAGCAAGTGACATTACTTCGTACTTATCTAATCCTTTACGCATTCTTGTACCACCACCAGCAGCACCTCCTCTTAATGAATTTATAACTGTCCAACCTTCTGCTTCAGTTTCTGAATCTTTCCAATTAAAAACTATTTCTGGTTGCTTTTCTTCGTATTTTTTTAATAATTCTTTCATGTTATATAAATTTATATTCAACTCAATATTCTTTCTCTTAATTCGTCAAAACTTGTTAATCTAAAAAATTTACCCCATTGGGGTGTTAAAGTTGATCCATTTTATATACTATTAATGATTACTAACCTACAAACTTACTGCAAAAATATGATTGCTCAAACTGTTAAAAGTTAATTATTTGGATAAAAAATTTCGCCAGAAGAATGGTCTTTTACTGCCCCCGTTACTGATGCTAAACAATTAACCTGATTTTCAACACGTAACAATCCTAAAAAAGCAAAAACTAAAGCTTCCTTATAATCTACAAGCTCTTTTTTAGGTAATGCTACTCTTTGATTTGTATGGAATTTTATTTGTTCTATTAAAAATGTATTAAAAACACCTCCTCCAGTATACAAAGTTTTGGAAGATTCTTTTACTACTGAACTAACCTGTATAGCTACATGCTCAATAAAAGTTCTTAATATGGATGGAATATCTTTTTCTTTTTCATCTATTAAAGGAAAAACAAACTCTCTTACCCACTCTAAACCAAGTGATTTAGGAGCATCAGCTTGGTAAAACGGTAAATTATTTAAGGTTTCTAATAATTCTTTATTTATCATCCCTGAAGATGCTAATTCTCCTCCATTATCATATTCTAAACCTATTTTTCTTGTATATGAATTAAGTACAATATTGACCGGGCAAATATCAAAAGCCAATCGTTTACAATGTTTCTCAAACGAAACATTCGCAAATCCTCCTAAATTTACACAATAATCGTAATTTGAAAATAACAACTTATCACCTATTGGAACTAAAGGCGCCCCTTGTCCCCCATATTTAACATCTTGACTTCTAAAATCACATATAACTTTTTGCTGAGTAATATTCGCAATTAATTGTCCATTTCCTATTTGTAAAGTATACCCTTTATCTGGTTGATGTAAAACAGTATGTCCATGCGATGCAATAAAATCAATTTTTTTAATGCCTTTATCTACTATAAATTTATTAACAACGATTCCTAAAAAGTTACCATATAATATGTCTAGCTTAATTAATTTTTCATTTGAAAGAAAAATTGCTTTTTCCAATCGCTCTCTCCATATTTTAGAGTAAGCTATGGTTTCAGAAAATAAAATTTCAAACTCCTGGTAATTAGACTTCTCAAACTCAACATAAACTAAATCAATTCCATCTAAAGATGTTCCCGACATTAAACCAATAACCCTATAAGTATCTTCTAACATATTCAGTAAAAATATAAAAATTCATTGAATATTTCACATTAAAAAAGTATCTTTGGAAACATTTTTTACGAATTTAACAAACATTAACAGGTAATGGATTTTAATCTTACAGAAGAGCATTTAATGATTCGTGATGCTGCACGCGATTTTGCACAGAACGAATTATTACCAGGAGTAATTGAAAGAGACGAAAAACAAGAATTCCCAAACGAACTAGTTCGTAAAATGGGAGAGCTAGGTTTTATGGGGATTATGGTAGATCCTAAATATGGAGGAAGTGGAATGGATAGCGTTTCTTACATATTGATTATGGAGGAGTTATCTAAAATTGATGCTTCTGCATCTGTAATGGTATCGGTAAATAACTCATTAGTTTGTTACGGTCTGGAAGCCTACGGTAGCGAGGAACAAAAGCAAAAATATTTAACGAAACTAGCTACAGGTGAACAAATTGGTGCTTTTTGTTTAAGTGAACCTGAAGCAGGTAGTGATGCTACTTCGCAAGCTACTACTGCAGTGGATAAAGGTGACCACTACTTATTAAACGGTACAAAAAACTGGATAACTAACGGTGGTCGTGCTGATGTTTTTTTAGTTATAGCTCAAACAGATCGTAGTAAAAAGCATAGAGGTATTAACGCTTTTATTGTTGAAAAGGGTATGGATGGTTTTCATATTGGCCCTAAAGAAGATAAATTAGGTATTCGTGGTTCTGATACTCATACACTTCAATTTAACGACGTTAAAGTACCAAAAGAAAACAGAATTGGAGAAGATGGTTTTGGTTTTAAATTTGCCATGAAAACTTTATCTGGTGGTCGTATTGGTATTGCTGCTCAAGCATTAGGAATAGCATCTGGAGGCTATGAATTAGCTTTAAAATATTCTAAAGAGCGTAAAGCTTTTGGCACTGAAATATGCAACCACCAAGCTATTGCTTTTAAATTAGCAGACATGTATACAGAAATTTCAGCCGCTCGTCATCTTGTAATGAAAGCTGCTTGTGACAAGGATGCTGGTCTAAACTATGATCAATCTGGTGCAATGGCTAAACTATATGCTTCGAAAGTAGCTATGGAACAAACTGTTGAGGCAGTTCAAATACACGGAGGTAATGGCTTTGTAAAAGAATATCATGTTGAGCGTTTAATGCGTGATGCAAAAATTACTCAAATTTATGAAGGTACCTCTGAAATTCAAAAAATTGTCATTTCTAGAAGCCTAATTAAAGAGTAAATTAATTAAAAATATTAGTGTTAAAAGCCTATCGTTATCGATGGGCTTTTTTATTTTTACACTATGACTATTGACACATTAAAAAAACTTGAAAACCCTGTATGGTATTCTTTAAGCGAAACACATAGCAAATTTGCTATTGATTATGAAGGTGTTAAATTTTACAATCCTGATTTTTGCCCTTTTGGAGCTTTTACAAACTTAAATCAAACTGAAAGCGCAATAGAAAAATATGCTAATTTAACTCCTAGTTTATTTGTTGTTGGCCAAGAACCTAATAATAGTGCTAACACTAAATTAAATAAAACTATTCCTTGTAATCAAATGATTCTTGAAACCCTTAAAGAACCTAATTATGATTCTAAAATAATAAAGCTAACTGAAAAGCATAGTAATGAATTATATGATTTAGTTTGGTTAGTAATGCCTGGTTATTACAAAATAAAGACTTTTGAAATGGGTGATTATTATGGAATCATTAAAGATGATAAACTTGTTGCAGCTACTGGAGAACGTTTGCAAATGGATGATTTTATTGAAATTAGTGCGGTGGTAACACATCCAGATTATACTAGAAAAGGATTAGCCAAACAATTAGTAGCCCATACAACAAAGAAAGTAATAGAAAAAAATAAAACACCAATATTACACGTTGCCAGCGTAAATACTGGAGCTATTAAATTGTATGAAAATTTAGGCTATAAAACTATTAGAAAAATAATATGGAGGCATTACGTTAGTACTTAAATTCAATTTTATGTAAATGTAAACCTGAAGAAGGAGCTATTGTTTTTAAAAACTCTATATCACTATTCGGATCCAGTGATTTTTGTATAAACTCTAAATCACAATTTTCTTTCCCTAATTCAAATAAAGCTCCCATTATTAATCGAATCTGATTTCTTAAAAATCCTTCTCCTCTTACAATTAATACATAACTTTTTTCTGGAAAGAAAGAAGCTGTTATTTCATTGTTTTCTTCAATTTTACACTGAATAATCTCTCTTTCTACTTTTGTCTCCTCAGAAGGCTTAGTACAATACCTTTTAAAGTTGTGAAACCCTTCAAATAAACTCGCTCCTTCTTTCATTAATTCAATATTTAAATCTTCTAATACTCCAGTAAGAAAAGGAGCGCAATAAGGGTGATTCTTCTCTCCAAAAGAAAAATAATATCGATATTCTTTAATCTTACTACTCTGGATTATATTAAATGATTCATCTGCTATTAACTTAATTGATAATATCCTAATATCTGATGGAGAATTCTTATTAAAACTATTGATAAATTCATTCTTTGCAAGTTTTTCATCAATAAATAACTGAAAACTGTAATCAGTAGCTGAAACTTTCGCATCAGTTCTTCCTACTCCAACAGATTTATTTCTAATTCCTTTACAAACAAATTTTAAAGTTTTGTCAATCGCCCAATGTACAGTTTTCAAATCTGGCTGCTTTTGCCAACCATGAAAACGAAATCCAAGATATTGAACGTTTATCAAATAAGAATGCATGTAATTCATAGTTTACAAATCTACATTAAACAGACCAAATACTTATATTGCATTTTTAACACTAAAAACAACAAAAAACAATTAATAATTTACAAAAAATAACTAAAAGATGAATAAAACAAAACAAAAAGACACTTATTAGTGTTTTTTTTGAAAATAATTCATTTTTATGATATTCGTGATTTTTTTCCTTTTTTTTGAGTAGTTCTAATTTTAAAACGCTTCTAAACGCCTCTATTTAATGTATTACAATTTAAGAGACTGTTTTTTTAATTCACCCCTTAGTCTTGAAAACGTTTTCGCTATACAAAAACCTACTAACCATTTGTTTTTTAATTAGTTTTATCAGAGATTTGTAGAGTAACGAACTAATATTTTAACTCTCTGAAAACATATTTAACACTTAAATCACACATCTATTTTAAAAGTATTAAGAATAATTATTTTAAATTTTCACCACAAAGAAAACCAATAAAAACTTATATTTTTTTTATATAAAATAACAATATTATTTTATTTAACCATTACAAATCATATACAATATAGATGTATCCTTTCTTCGGTTAAATTTCGGAATAAATATACTATCGTTTAGTAACTAACCTTGAGTTAGTGTCGAATAATATTTAAAATTTCATCATTAGTGTTTAGTACTCCTATACTAAGCAGGCAACGAGTATTGACTATTAACAACCTAAATAATGATTATTTAATGAAAAAAATAGAAGCCATAATTCGAAAATCAAAATTTCATCAAGTTAAAGAAGCTCTGCATACTATTGGTGTTAACTTTTTCTCTTACTGGGATGTTACAGGACTAGGAAATGAAAAAGAAGGACACGTTTACAGAGGAGTTTCTTTTAGCACCAGTGACATTCAAAGGAGGTATTTATCAATTGTACTAAATGATGAATTTAAAGAACCTGCAATACAAGCTATTTTATCAGCTGCTGCAACTGGAGAAGTTGGAGACGGTAAAATATTTGTTTCTAATATTGAAGAAAGTTATCGAATAAGAACTGGTGAAAAAGGGAATAACACTTTAAACTAAAAAATAAAACATGGATATACTTACTATAAATAATGTATGGATGATGATGTGTACTGCCCTAGTTTTTATTATGCACTTAGGCTTTACTTTTTTAGAAATTGGACTTACTAGGCAAAAAAATACTATGAATATTTTATTCAAAAATATTTTTATAATTACTGTCGGCTTGCTTTTATACTTTTTGATTGGCTTCAATTTAATGTATCCAAATTTTGGAAAAGACTCACTAGGTATCATTGGTTTTTCTGGAATTGGTTTAGCTCCACCGTTAACTAATAACATGTTAGATATAACTTATAATAATGGCTTTACTTTTTGGACAGATTTTTTATTCCAAGGTATGTTTGCCGCTACAGCAGCTACCATAGTTTCTGGAGCAGTCGCTGAAAGAATGAAACTAGGCCCTTTCATTATTTTTACTATAATTTATGTTGGCATCGTTTATCCTATTGCAGGCTCATGGAAATGGGGAAAAGGTTTTCTTGAAAACTTAGAAACTCCTTTTTATGATTTTGCGGGTTCTACTTTAGTTCATTCGGTCGGAGGATGGGCAGCAATAATTGCAATTTGGTTATTACGAACCAAGAATTGGGAAATTTAAAAATAATCAATCTTTTGCCATTCCTGGCCATAATATTCCTTTAGCTACAGCTGGGGTCTTAATACTTTGGTTTGGATGGTTTGGCTTTAATGGTGGCTCAGTTTTATCTGCAGACCCTACCAAGACATCGTTAACACTAGTAACCACCTGTTTAGCAGCTTCAAGTGGAGGTGTATTTTCTTTTATTAGTTCTTCTATCATTTATAAAAACTATGATTTAACAATGTTTTTAAATGGCATATTAGGAGGGCTGGTAGGAATAACTGCCGGTGCAGATTTAATGTCTCCTACAAACGCAATTATTATTGGTGCAATTGCTGGTATATTGGTAGTACTTGCTGTTGCTTTTATTGACGTCTGTAAATTAGATGATCCAGTAGGTGCTATTGCCGTGCATCTTTTTTGTGGTATCTGGGGAACTTTAGCTGTTGGTATTTTTGGAGAACTTGCTGGTATGAGTCAATTTATATCTCAACTTATTGGAGTTACTGCCTATGCATTATTTTGCATATCCACATCATTTATGATCATTTATACACTAAAGAAAACTATAGGGATAAGAGTTTCAGAAAAAGATGAGCTAAAGGGCTTAGACAAATCTGAACATGGTATTAGTGCTTACCCTGAATTTAGATTAAACGAATAACTAAACTATAAAACCATCAAATTATGAAAGATCAAGGGTTATATTTAAATGAATTTGAAAGAGATAATTGTGGAGCTGGTTTTATCTGTAATTTACATGGAAAAAAATCAAACAAAATAATCCATAATGCACTCGAAATACTGGTTAAATTAGAACATAGAGGTGCCGTTAGTTCAGATGGAAAAACTGGTGACGGAGCAGGAATTCTTATTGATATACCACACGATTTTTTTAAACGAGTTTGTAATTTTGAAATTCCATCGTACAAACAATATGCAGTTGGTATGGTTTTTCTTCCAAAAAACGAATATCAATTAGATTTTTGTATTGACATCTTTGAAAAAGAACTTAAAAATCAAAATTTAAGAATTTTAGGATGGAGAGACGTTCCTGTTAACAGTAACTGTATTGGAGATATTGCTACCAAATCAGAACCCTACATTAAACAAGTATTTATTGATAAAAACGATCAAAACTTAACTGATTTAGAGTTTAACGCTAAATTATTTGCCGCAAGAAAAATAACTGAACATACCGTAGCAAACTCAAAATTATCAGAGGCTAATTATTTTTACGTACCCTCTTTATCAACTACAACTATTATTTATAAAGGGCTCTTAATACCAGAAGATATAGGTATTTATTATAAAGATTTACAAGAAGAAGACGTAGTTACTCGTTTAGCGTTAGTACATCAACGATTTTCAACGAATACTTTTCCTTCTTGGGATTTAGCACAACCGTTTCGTTACATGTGTCATAATGGTGAAATTAACACCTTAAAAGGAAATGTAAGTAGAATGCGTGCTCGAGAAGAACTCATGAAAAGTCCACTGTTTCAAAATAACATCAAAAAACTTTTTCCTATCATTCATGAAAATAAATCTGACTCAGCTTCAATGGATATGGTTGTTGAGTTATTATTAATGACTGGAAAAACTCTTCCTGAAGTTCTTATGATGATGGTTCCTGAAGCTTGGGAAAAAGACCAGGCAATGTCGGAATCAAAAGAAAGCTTTTTATGAATACAATTCATGTATTATGGAACCATGGGATCGGACCAGCGTCCATACCTTTTACAGATGGTAATTACATAGGAGCCGTATTAGATAGAAATGGTTTACGCCCTTCTAGATATACAGTAACCAAAGACGGCTTTGTAATTATGGCTTCAGAAATTGGTGTTGTTGAAGTACTTCCTCAAAATGTTGTTAAACACGGAAGGCTTGAACCAGGAAAAATTTTCTTGGTTGATATGAATGCTGGAAAAATTATAGAAGACAAAGAAGTTAAAGATCAGATAATACATAAACATCCTTATAAAAAGTGGATTAAAGACCATTCGCTTCCTTTAGCTGAAGTTCCTTACACTGAAAATCCCCCAACATATGAAGTAACAGATTACAAAACACGATTAAAAGCTTTTGGTTATACTTTTGAAGACATCTCAACAGTTATTAACCCAATGGCTACTAAGTCAAAAGAAGCTATTGGCTCAATGGGAACTGATACTCCTTTAGCAGTTTTATCAAATAAATCACAATTATTATACAACTACTTCAAACAATTATTTGCTCAGGTAACTAACCCCCCTCTTGATGGTATTCGAGAAGAAATAATCACAGATATTAGTTTAGCTATTGGTGGAGACAGAAATATATTTGATACAATTCCAGAACAAGCAAAAAAGCTTCGTATTCAAAACCCTGTTATATCTAATGAAGATCTTGATAAAATTAAAAATATAAAACATCCTGATTTTAAATCTAAATTAATCCCTTTATTATATAAAAATAAAAGAGGAGTAAATGGTTTAGAAAAAGCGTTAGAAAACATTTTAGATAAAGCAGAAAAAGCTATAGATAATGGTACTAATATTATCATTCTATCTGATAGAGGCATTACTCATAAAAAAGCTCCAATTCCTGCCTTACTGGCTTGTTCTTATCTACATCATTCTTTAAACAAAAAAGGTAAACGTTCACAGTTTGGAATTGTAATCGAAACTGCTGAAGCACGAGAACCGCATCATTTTGCTACACTTTTTGGTTATGGTGCAAGTGCCGTAAACCCATATTTAGTAAATGAAATTATTGAACAGGAAGTAGCACAAGGAACTATAAAAAACCTAAGTAAAGCCAAAGCTGTAGAGAATTACAATACAGCAATAGGTAAAGGGTTACTCAAAATCATGAATAAAATTGGGATATCTACTCTGCATTCATACAGAGCTTCACAAATTTTTGAAATTTTAGGGTTAAAACAATCTTTTACTAAAAAATACTTCCCTAATACTCCCTCAAGAATTGGCGGTATAGGTTTATATGTATTAGAAAAAGATATTTCGTCTAGATATAAAAGCGCTTTCCCTTCTAAAAAAATTGAAGCAAACCTTGAATTACCTATTGGAGGTGATTACCGTTGGAGAAGAAATGGTGAGAATCATCAATTTAATCCAAATTCAATTGCCAAACTACAACAAGCGGTTCGACTAAAAAGTAAAGAAAGCTATGCTACATATTCTAAACTAATTAACCAACAGAGCGAGAGCTTAATGACCATTAGAGGCTTATTAGAATTCAACAACTTAAATCCAATACCTATTGATGAAGTTGAACCTTGGACAGCAATAGTAAAACGTTTTAAAACTGGAGCTATGTCTTATGGTTCTATTAGTAAAGAAGCTCATGAAAACTTAGCTATTGCAATGAACAGGATTGGAGGTAAAAGTAATTCCGGTGAAGGTGGTGAAGATATAGAAAGGTTTAAGGTTTTAACAAATGGAGATTCAAAAAAGAGTGCTATTAAACAAGTTGCTTCAGGACGATTTGGAGTTTCTAGTAATTATTTAACAAATGCTAAAGAAATTCAAATTAAAATGGCTCAGGGTGCCAAACCAGGGGAAGGAGGGCAATTGCCCGGAGAAAAAGTGTTTCCTTGGATAGCTAAGGTTAGAAATTCAACTCCTTTTGTTGGTCTTATTTCTCCACCTCCACATCATGATATCTATTCCATTGAAGATTTGGCCCAATTAATTTATGATTTAAAAAATGCCAATAGGGAAGCTAGAATTAATGTTAAATTAGTATCTAAAGTAGGAGTTGGAACCATTGCTGCAGGAGTAGCAAAAGCAAAAGCTGATGTTATATTGGTTTCTGGGTTCGATGGAGGAACAGGTGCTTCACCATTAACTTCATTAAAGCACGCCGGTCTCCCTTGGGAATTAGGGATAGCTGAAGCCCAACAAACTTTAATTTTAAATAACCTTAGAAACAGAGTTGTTTTAGAATGTGATGGACAGCTAAAAACAGGTAGAGATGTAGCCATCGCCGCTCTTTTAGGTGCTGAAGAATTTGGTTTTGCTACCGCTCCATTGGTTGCTTCTGGATGCATAATGATGAGAGCTTGCCATTTAAACACATGCCCTGTTGGTATTGCTACTCAAGATCCTGAGTTAAGAAAAAACTTTAAAGGAACCCCTGAACACGTAATTAATTTCATGTATTTCGTTGCTGAAGAGCTTAGACAGATTATGGCCAAACTTGGTTTTAAAACTATAAATGAAATGGTTGGTCAAGTACACAAACTCAGTACTAAAAAAGCTATTAAGCATTATAAAGCAAAAGGCATCGACTTATCTAGCATTCTCTATCAACCAAAAACAGAAAAAAAATTACTTTGTAACACAGAACAACAAGACCATGAATTAAAAAATGTACTTGATTTAAAAATTTATACCAAAGCTAAACCTGCAATTTCAAATAAAATACCTATGTCTTTTGAATATCAGATTAAAAACACCAACCGATCAGTTGGAGCCATTCTTTCTAATGAAATTTCAAAAATTCATGGAGAAAATGGACTTCCTGAAAACACCCTCCAATTAAATTTTATTGGTTCAGCGGGTCAGAGTTTTGGTGCATTTGCCTGTAAAGGACTCACATTAAGTGTTGAGGGAGAAACCAACGATTATTTAGGTAAAGGACTTTCTGGAGGAAAATTAATTATCAAAAAACCACAAACTGCAAGTTTTAAAGCTGAAGAAAATATTATTACAGGGAATGTTAGTTTGTATGGAGCAATTGCAGGAGAAGTATACATAAATGGTATTGCAGGAGAAAGATTTGCTGTTAGAAATTCGGGAGCTATTGCTGTTGTTGAAGGTGTCGGCGATCACGGGTGTGAATATATGACAGGTGGAAAAGTAATTGTTCTAGGTAATACTGGTAAAAACTTTGCTGCTGGTATGAGTGGAGGTATTGCTTACTTGTACAATAAAAACAACAGTTACAAAAAATCATTATGCAACACGGAAATGGTAGATTTAGAAACCCCTACACCATCTGACCTTAATGAACTATACCAGTTAATAAATAATCATTACAAACATACTAAAAGTAATATAGCCAATGAAATTTTATTGAACTGGAAAAGAGAATCAATAAAATTCATTAAAGTATTTCCAAAAGAATACAAAAAAGCACTACAAACAACACATAAAGAGAACAAAAAATTAACAGCATAAACATGGGAGAAATAGGAGGTTTTAAATTATATAAAAGAATTAACGAACAACAACAGCCAGTAAACAAACGTTTAAAAAACTACAATGAATTTACTATTGGCTTAAACCAAAATACTTTAAAATGTCAAGCATCTAGGTGTATGAACTGCGGTGTTCCGTTTTGTCATAGCGGATGTCCATTAGGAAACTTAATTCCTGACTTTAACCATTATATCCATCTTGGCGAATGGAGAAAAGCTCTTAACATACTTCATAGTACAAATAATTTTCCAGAATTTACAGGAAGGCTATGCCCTGCTCCTTGTGAAAAAGCATGTGTATTAGGTATTATAGACGCTCCTGTTTCTATAGAAAATATAGAAAAATATTTAGTTGAAAGAGGATTCAAAGAAGGTTGGATTAAACCTAAACCTCCTCTTAAAAGAACTGGGAAAGCCATTGCCATTGTAGGGTCGGGACCAGCTGGATTAGCTGCTGCTCAACAATTAAATAGAAGTGGCCATTTAGTTACTGTTTTTGAAAGAGATGATAAACTTGGTGGTTTATTACGTTATGGCATTCCTAACTTTAAATTAGAAAAAAACATTATTGATAGAAGAATAAATATTCTTGAAGAGGAAGGTATTATTTTTAAAACTAATGTACATGTAGGTATAAATTACAGTATTGAAAAATTAAAAAAATTTGATGCAATTGTTTTATGTGGAGGAGCAACAATCCCAAGAAACTTACCCATAAATAACGCTGCAATAAATGGAGTTCATCAAGCTATGGATTATCTAAAAGATCAAACAAAAGCACTGTTTGATAAAAAAAAGGAAATAGCAATAAATGCAAAAAATAAAAATGTAATTGTTATTGGAGGAGGTGACACTGGATCTGATTGCGTGGGAACAGCAAATAGACAAGGAGCAAATTCAGTAGTTAATTTTGAAATATTACCTAAACCTTCAAAAGATAGAGACATTTCAACTCCTTGGCCATTTTGGCCTTTGCAATTAAAAACTTCAACTTCTCATGATGAGGGGTGCGATAGGAACTGGCTAATTAACACGAAAGAATTTTTAACCGATACTTCAGGTAATTTAACAGGTATAAAAACAGTTAATGTAAAGTGGGAAACTAATTTTGGCAATAAACCTACACTAATTGAACAACCAAATTCAGAAAAAATATGGCCGTGTGATTTAGTTCTATTATCACTTGGTTTCACGGGTCCTGAAAAAACATTAGCTGAACAATTAAATCTTAAAATTGATCAAAGAGGTAATTATTCAGCAAAAGAATATCAAACAAATATTCCTAAAATATTTACAGCTGGTGACATGCGAAGAGGTCAATCATTAATTGTGTGGGCTATTTCTGAAGGAAGAGAAGCTGCAAAATCTGTTGATAAATACCTTCTTAAAAAAGATCATTTACCCTACAAAGGTCATGGAGATTTACTAAGTTCAAATAACTAAACAAAACTCCTTAAAAATTAAGGAGTTTTTGTTTGAATTATAACAAATTGAATGACTGTTTTGCTATTTCTAATTCTTCATTTGTAGGTATAACTAATATTTTTACTTTTGATGAGTTTAAACTAACGTCAATTAATTCTTTAGCTCTAATATCATTTTTATTTTTATCTAATTCAATACCAAAAGTTTCCATTTCTGTACAAACTAAATTTCTTATCATGCTAGAGTTTTCTCCAATTCCAGCAGTAAAAACTATGGCATCTAAACCATTCATAGCAGCGGTATAAGAGCCTATGTATTTTTTAATTCTATAAGCATTCATGTCTAAAGCCAATTTACATGCCATGTTACCAAGAGAAGCTTCTTTTTCAATATCACGTAAATCACTATACCCTGTTAATCCTAACATCCCACTTTCTTTCTGTAACATAGTATAGACATCATCTGTTTTATATCCCAATTCATTTATTAGATAAAAAATTAAACTATGGTCGATATCACCTGAGCGACTCCCCATGATTAATCCTGTTACTGGTCCGAATCCTAAACTATGATCAACACTTATCCCATTTTTAATAGCTGTCATACTGCAACCGTTACCTAAATGAATGGTAATAATTTTAGATTTTTCTTTCTTTAAATATTCGTTAGCTAATTCAGAAACATATTTATGACTTGTACCATGAAAACCATATAAACGAATATTATTTTCTGTAAAAAAATTATTTGGAATCGCATATTTATGAGCGACTACAGGTATCGTTTGATGAAATGCAGTATCAAATACAACAATCTGCTTTGCTTCACTAAAAATAGCTTCAGCTACGTTTATACCTTCTAAATTTGCAGGATTATGCAATGGAGCTAATGAAAAAAGCTGTTTAATTTTATCCTTAACCTCTTTTGTTACTTCTACAGTATTGGTAAAAGTACTACCTCCGTGAACAACTCTATGTCCTACCGCTTTTATTTCTACAGTCGATCTAATTACCCCAATCTTATCATCTAAAAGAAGATTCACAACACGCTCTAACCCTTCTTTATGATCATTAAGCGTTGTTACTTCTTCTATCTTTTGAGTTTTAGATGTATAGTGTATAATACTATCATTTAAACCGATTCTTTCAACCAAACCATGACAAATCACATCTTGTTCAGGCATTCTAAACAATTGATACTTAATAGAAGAACTACCTGAATTAATAACTAATATCTTCATAAAATGTTTTTTAAAATGATTTATATTTCTTGTGCTTGTATTGCTGTTAAAATTACAGTGTTAAAGATATCATCAACAGTACATCCTCTACTCAAATCATTAACTGGTTTATTTAAGCCTTGTAACATAGGACCAATAGCTAGAGCTCCAGTTTCACGTTGTACTGCCTTATAGGTATTATTTCCAGTATTCAAGTCAGGAAAAATTAACACATTTGCTTGCCCTGCGACTTTAGAGTTTGGTAATTTCTTTTTCCCAATGCTTGGATCAACAGCTGCATCATATTGTATAGGACCTTCTACTTTTAGATCACTCCTTTTTTCTTTAATTATCTGAGTAGCCCTTCTTACTATATCAACATCTTCACCTTTTCCTGATGAACCAGAAGAATAAGAAAGCATTGCTATTTTAGGATCAATACCAAAAGAAATACTTGAATCAGCTGAAGATATTGCTATTTCAGCTAGTTGTTCAGCTGTAGGATTTGGATTAATAGCACAATCTCCAAAGACAGACACCCTATCTTCTAAACACATAAAAAATATTGATGATACTACAGAAAATCCTGGCTTGGTTTTTACAAATTGTAACGCTGGTTTAATGGTATGTTGTGTTGTATGAGCTGCTCCAGAAACCATTCCATCTGCTAGACCTTTATAAACCATCATAGTTCCGAAGTAAGAAACATCTGCCATTAAATCTTCTGCCATTGCAGGACTTACACCTTTATGTTTTCTTAACTCATACAATGTATTCGAAAAGTCTTCAAAATATTCTGATTCTATTGGATTTATTATAGGAGTTTTATCAAAATCAAAAGGAATATTTAATCGTTTTATCGAAGCTTTAACATTTACTTTTTTACCTAAAATAGTCAAATCAACAACATCATTCTTTTGCAATTGTGAAACTGCCATTAAAATTCTATCATCACTACCTTCGGGAAGAATTATGTGTTTTCTTTGCTCTTTTGCTCTTTTCAATAAATTATATTGAAACATTCTAGGAGTTAAGATTTCATTCCCTTTATAATTTAATAATTTTTCTTTCAGAGAGGATAAGTCTACATATGTTTCAAACATATTGATAGACATTTTAATTTTAATATTATTATCCGCGTAAATATGTGATCGAATTGTACCTAGCTTTGAAGCTATACTAAAAGTTCCTTCTTCAACCCACAATATAGGTACTATCTTTTCAAGACCTTTAATCAATTTTATTACTGAAGAACTTAAATCAATACCCCCTGTTAATATAATACCTGCTACAGAAGGGTAATTACTTGATATATTAGCCTGCAGTGTACCTAACAAA